>NZ_JBEZXR010000019.1:9521-120959 GCF_040638135.1 Streptomyces sp. NPDC026673
TCCCCCCTCCGACACGCCGCCGCCCCGCGCCGCGGCGCCCCCCCACACCCGCGCGCGGGGCGCCGCCGCCCGGCAGGTCTGGCGGCGGCTGCGCGCCCAGCGCGCGGCCCTCGCCGGCGTCGCCGTGATCGCCCTGCTCGTCCTGGTGGCCCTCACCGCCCCGCTGCTGGCCGCCCTGGAGGGCCAGGACCCGGACGCCTACCACGCCTCGGCCGTCGACTCCGCCCTCGGCGGCGTTCCGATCGGCTCCTTCGGCGGCGTGAGCGCCGACCACTGGCTCGGCGTCGAACCCGGCACCGGGCGCGACCTGTTCGCCCGTCTCGTGTACGGCGCGCGGATCTCCCTGGGCATCGGCCTCGCCGCCACCGTCGTGCAGGTGACCATCGGCGTCGCGGTCGGCCTCGCCGCCGGCCTCGGCAACCGCTTCCTGGACAACCTGCTCAGCCGGACCACCGACGTCATGCTGGCGCTGCCCACCCTGGTCTTCTCCATCGCCCTGCTGGCGATCGTCCCCGCCGGCTTCCCGCGTCCGGTGCTGCTGGTCCTCGTCCTCGGCCTGCTCGGCTGGGGCGGCACCTCCCGCATCGTCCGGGCGCAGACCCTGAGCCTGAAGTCCCTCGACTACGTGGCCGCCGCCCGGCTCGGCGGCGCCGGCCGGTGGCGGATCGCGCGCCGCGAACTGCTGCCGTCGCTGGCCGCGCCCGTGGTGACCTACAGCGCGCTGCTGGTCCCCTCCAACATCGCGTCGGAGGCCGGACTGTCCTTCCTCGGCATCGGCGTCAAGCCGCCCACGCCCTCCTGGGGACAGATGCTCTCCTCCGCGACCACCTGGTACCAGGCCGATCCGACGTACGTGCTGCTGCCCGCCGGCCTGATCTTCGTCACCGTCCTCGCCTTCACCGCGCTCGGCGACGGTGTGCGCACCGCCCTGGACCCGCGCGCCGGCAGCCGCCTGCGGTCGCCGGCCCGCAGGCGCAAGGAGGCGCGGTCATGATCCTCCTCACCCGTTTCGCGTTGCGCCGGCTGCTGGCGGCCCTGCTGGTGCTGCTCGTGCTGAGCATCGCGGTCTACGCCCTCTTCTACGTCCTGCCCGGCGACCCGGCGCGGCTGGCCTGCGGGCCCAAGTGCACCGCCGACCAGGTCGCCCAGGTGCGTACCCAGCTCGGCCTGGACGACCCGGCCTACGCGCAGTACGCCCACTTCCTGCACGGCCTGTTCGCCGGCACCGACATCAGCACCGGCGTCGGCACCGAGCACTGCGGCGCCCCGTGCCTGGGCTTCTCGTACCAGAGCGGCGAGCAGGTCACCTCCCTGCTCGCCCAGCGGCTGCCGGCCACCGCCTCGCTCTCGCTGGGCGCCATGGTGCTCTGGCTGGTCATCGGGGTCGGCACCGGGGTGCTCTCGGCGCTGCGCCACGGCGGGCTCACCGAACGGCTGCTCACCGGGCTCACCCTCGCCGGCAACGCGGTGCCCGTCTTCGTCATCGGCATCCTGCTGATGCTGCTGTTCGTCTCGGTGCTGGGCTGGCTGCCCTTCCCGTCGTATGTCCCGCTGACCGAGGACCCCGAGCAGTGGGCGTGGAACCTGGTGCTGCCCTGGCTCGCCCTGGCCATCCTGGAGAGCGCCAAGTACGCCCGCCTGACCCGCAGTTCCATGCTGGAGACGCTGGCCGAGGACCATGTGCGCACCTTCCGCGCCTACGGCGTCCGCGAGCGCTCCGTCATCACGCGGCACGCGCTGCGCGGGGCCCTGCCGCCGGTCATCGCGCTGACCGCGCTGGACCTGGGGACGATGTTCGGCGGCGCGGTGCTCACCGAGTCCCTCTTCGGCATCCCGGGGCTCGGGAAGAGCCTCGTGGACGCGGTGAAGACCGAGGACCTGCCGGTCGTCGTCGGGCTCGTGCTGGTCACCGGATTCTTCGTGGTGCTCGCCAACGCCGTCGCGGATGTCCTGTACGCGATGGCCGACCGACGGGTGGTGCTGGCATGACGTCACCGCTGATCGAGGTCGAGGACCTCACGATCGACTTCCCCACCGGCGCGGGCACCGTCCGCGCCGTGGACGGGCTCTCCTTCTCCCTGGAGCCGGGCGGCGCGCTCGGCGTCGTCGGCGAGTCCGGCAGCGGCAAGAGCGCCACCGCCTACGCCCTGCTGGGCCTGCACCACGGGACCGGGGCGGCGATCGGCGGCTCGGTGCGGGTCGCCGGGGTCGACGTCGGCTCCGCGGGGGAGCGCGAACTGCGGCGGCTGCGCGGCGGGGTGGCCGCCATGGTCTTCCAGGACCCGCTGTCCTCGCTGGACCCCTACTACGCCGTCGGCGACCAGATCGCCGAGGTGTACCGGGTCCACCACGCCGGGGCCTCGCGCCGCGCCGGCCGGGACCGCGCGGTGGAGGTGCTGGACCGGGTGGGCATCCCCGACGCGCGGCGCCGCGCGCGGTCCCGTCCGCACGAGTTCAGCGGCGGCATGCGGCAGCGCGCGCTCATCGCCATGGCCCTCGCGTGCGAGCCGCGGCTGCTCGTCGCCGACGAGCCGACGACCGCGCTCGACGTGACCGTCCAGGCGCAGATCCTCGACCTGCTCCACGAACTGCGCCAGGAGACCGGCATGGGACTGCTGCTGGTCACCCACGACCTGGGCGTGGTGGCCGGCAGCGTGGACCGGGTGCTGGTCATGAAGGACGGCCGCGCGGTCGAGCACGGCCCGGTCGCCGAGGTGCTGGGCGCGCCGCGGCAGACGTACACCCGCGATCTGCTGGCGGCCGTGCCCCGCGTGGAGGCGGCGCCTGCGGCTGCCGCGCCCACCGGGTCCGCCGCGCCTGCCGGGTCCGGCGCGTCCGGCGGGACCGGTGAGGTCCTGCTGGAGGCCGTCGGACTGCGCCGGGAGTACGGACGGCGCGGCGCCCGCTTCGCGGCCGTCGACGACGTCTCGCTGACGGTGCGCGCTGGGGAGACCCTCGGCGTCGTCGGGGAGTCCGGCAGCGGCAAGACCACCCTCGGGCGCATGCTCGTCGGGCTGCTGGAGCCCACCGCGGGCGAGATCCGCCGGCCCGCGGGCCCGTCCGGCCTGCAGATGGTCTTCCAGGACCCGGTCTCCTCGCTCAACCCCCGGCGCAGCATCGGCGAGTCGGTCGCGGACCCGTTGCGGACGGCCGGCGTCCTCGACGACGCCGCGATCGGCCGGCGGGTACGGGAGCTGCTGGAGCGGGTCGGGCTCGACCCCGCCTGGTACGACCGCTATCCGCACGAGTTCAGCGGCGGGCAGCGGCAGCGGGTCGGGATCGCGCGGGCGCTGGCGCCCCAGCCGCGGCTGATCGTCTGCGACGAGCCGGTGTCGGCACTCGACGTCACGACGCAGGCGCAGGTCATCGGGCTCCTCGGCGAGCTGCAGCGGGAGCTGGGCCTGGCGCTGGTGTTCATCGCCCACGATCTGGCCGTGGTGCGCCAGGTCAGCGACGAGGTCGCGGTGATGCGGGCGGGCCGGGTCGTCGAGCACGGACCGGCCGCGCGGGTCTACGACGCGCCGGAGCACCCCTACACCCGGGGGCTGCTGGCGGCGGTCCCCGTGCTCGATCCGGCCGAGTCCGCCGCACGGCGCGCCGCCCGGCGGGGCGCGCTCGCGACCGTCTGAGCGGCGCGCCCCGCGGGGGCGCGGGCGAACGCCGGGGGCGGCCGGGGCGGCCGGGTACGGCCTCCCGCGGCGCGGGACGGCGGGGCGCACCCGCGCCCACCGGGCCGTGCCCGGCCGCGAGGTCCCACCCCGGCGGGGCCCGGTCGCGCCGGGTCGGGCCCCGCCGGGTGCGGTCAGGCCGCATCGGCCGGGCCGTCCCACAGCTCGGTGCCGTGGGCGTCCACCAGCGCGCGGACACGGTCGAGGACGGCGCCGGCGGGCTGCGGCGGAAGACGGCGGCCGTCGCGGAGGCGGAGGGCGATCCGGTCGTCCGCGGCCTCCCGCGGGCCGATGACGGCCTGGTAGGGCACGAGCCGGGCCTCCCGGACGCGCGCCCCGAGGGTGCCGCGGTCCGGGGCGGCGAGGTCCGCGCGCAGGCCCAGGTCGAGACAGCGGCGCACCACTGCCTCGGCCACGGGCAGTTGCGCCTCCGCGACCGGGAGGACCGCCACCTGGGTGGGGGCGAGCCAGGCGGGGAACGCCCCGCCGTGCCGCTCGAGCAGGTGCGCCACGGCCCGCTCGACGCTGCCGATGATGCTGCGGTGCACCATGACCGGCCGGTGCTTCGCGCCGTCGGCGCCGATGTAGTGCAGATCGAACTGCCGGGGCTGGTGGAAGTCGACCTGCACGGTGGACAGGGTGGCCTCGCGGCCCACGCCGTCGGCCACCTGCACGTCGATCTTGGGCCCGTAGAACGCGGCCTCGCCCTCGGCCGCCTCGTACGGCAGTCCGGAGCCGTCCAGGACCTCGGTCAGCAGGGCGGTGGACCGCTCCCACAGCTCGGGAGCGGCGACGTACTTGCCGCCGGGCCCGGGGAGGGAGAGCCGGTGGCGCACCGGGGTGATGCCCAGGGCGCGGTACGCCCGGCCGATCATCTCCAAGGCGCCCCGCGCCTCCTCGGCGACCTGGTCGAGGGTGCAGAAGATGTGGGCGTCGTTCAGCTGGATGGCCCGTACCCGGGTGAGCCCGCCGAGCACGCCGGACAGCTCGGAGCGGTACATCCCGCCGAGTTCGGCCATGCGCAGCGGCAGTTCGCGGTGGCTGCGGGAGCGCGAGCGGTAGATCAGCGCGTGGTGGGGACAGAGGCTGGGCCGCAGGACGACCTGCTCGCCGCCGAGCTCCATCGGGGGGAACATGTCGTCGCTGTAGTGCGCCCAGTGCCCGGAGATCTCGTACAGCTCGCGTTTGCCGAGCACGGGCGAGTACACGTGCCGGTAGCCGGCCCGGCGCTCGGCGTCGCGGATGTACTCCTCCAGCGCGTGCCGGACGGCGGCGCCGTCGGGCAGCCAGTAGGGGAGCCCCGCGCCGATCAGCGGGTCGGTGTCGAACAGTCCGAGCTCGCGGCCGAGTCTGCGGTGGTCGTGCATGGCGGTCTCCTCGCGGACAGCGGGCGAGTGACCGCAGACGAAAGCCCCGGGGCACTCGCCCCGGGGCTTGTCATGACATGGGTCAGCGCGCCGGGACACTCTCCGGCGTCGTCGTCATGGCGGCGCGCTTCATGCCGGCCACGATAACAGGGGCCGACGGAACGTGCGGGGGTGAAAGGGGCGCGGCGCGCGGCGGCGGCCATGCACGGGCGCGGGCCGGGTGGGCCGGGTGGTCCGGGTCGGGTCGCGCCGGAGGCGCCCCGTTCCCCCGGAGGTTCCCCGGCGAACGTCTACCCGGTCACAACGCGCAACGCCGGGGAAAGTCACTCCTCTTCACCCCTTTCGGTGGCACGGCGGACAACCGTCCGCCGTGGGCCCACTTCGCCGGAATACGGTCATCGCGCCCGAACAGACCGGTGCCGAGAGGGGGCAGACGTGCGTATCGCATTACTCGCGGAGGGTGGTTATCCGTACGCCCGTGGCGAGGGGGGCGGCTGGGTCGACCGGCTCGTGCGCGGGCTCGCCGGCCACGAGTTCGCGGTGTACGCGCTCGGCAGGAGCGAACGGGCCGAGGCCGCAGGCCTGGTGGCGCTGCCGTCCCAGGTGCGGGACGTGCGCGCGCTGCCGCTGTGGGGGCCGGCGCCGGGGGCCGGGGGGGTCGTGCCCGGGAAGGCGCGCCGCCGGCGGGCGCAGGCGCTGGAGCTGTACCGCGACCTGGCCGGGGTGCTGGCGGGGGACGCCGGGACCAACGGTGTGGCGGACCGTTTCGCCTCCGCGCTCTACGGTCTCGCCGAACTCGCCCGCGAGGACGGCGGCTTCCCCTCGCTGCTCCGTTCCGAGCACGCGATGCGGGTGCTGCAGGAGGTCTGCCGGGCGCCCGGCGCGCGCCCCCTCGTCGCCGAGGCGGGGGTCGGCGATCTCCTGCTCGCCGCCGACCAGTTGGAGCGCGTGCTGCGGCCGCTCTCCGCCCCCTGGTACGACGACTTCGGCGACGCGCTCGCCACCGCCGACCTCTGCCACGCCGTGACGGGCGGCACCGCGCTGCTGCCCGGGCTCCTGGCCAAACGGTTCTTCGGTACGCCGCTGCTGGTCACCGAGTACGGCGTACGGCTGCGCGAGACCCTGCTGCTGCACCGCGCGGCCGGCCTGCCCGCCCCCGTACGCGCCCTGCTCGCCGCCTTCCACCAACACCTGGCGGGCGAGGCGTACCGCCGGGCCGCCCTCGTCACCCCCGGCAACGCCCACGCGCGCCGCTGGCAGGAGCACTGCGGCGCCGAACGGGACCGCGTGCGCACGGTCTACCCGGGATACCAGGGGCCGGTCCCCGAGCCCGCCGCCGAGGCGGAGGGCGGCGATCCCACGCTGGTCTGGGTCGGCCGAGTCGACCCCGGCAAGGACCTGATCGGGCTGCTGCACGCCTTCGGGGAGGTGCGCAGGGAGGAGCCCGGAGCACGGCTGCGCGTCATCCGCTCCGGCGAGGGCGACCCCGCGTACCTGGCGCAGTGCCGGGCCCTGGCGGCGCAGCTGTTCCCGGACGAGGCGGCCGACGCCGTCAGCGCGGGGGAGAGCCCGGTCGCCTTCGAGGATCTGGGCTCGCCGGGCGCCCCGGAACTGCCCGACGCGTACGCGGCCGGGGATGTGGTGGTGCTCTCCAGCGTCGTCGAGGGATTCCCGGTCACCCTGGTCGAGGCCATGTTCTGCGGCCGGTCCACCGTCTCGACGGACGCCGGCGCCGTACGGGAGGTGATCGGCGGCACCGGCCTCGTCGTGCCGCCGCGCAACCCGAAGGCGCTCGCCGAGGCGTGCGTCGCCCTGCTGCGCGACCCCGAGCGGCGCCGGCGGCTCGGCGCCGCCGCCCGCGAACGCGCTCTGGAACTCTTCACCGTCGAGCGGAACCTGGCCGCCTTCGGTGAGATCTACCTCGACCTCGTGGCCCACGCGCCCGGCCGCCGCACCCCGCTGCGCGACCAGGACGGCACGCCCGTCCCCTTCGGCACGCCCGCCGAGTCCCGCGTCCCCGGCCGGTGGACGGCCGTACCCGCCTGGGCGGTCGCCGCCCGCGAGCCGGCGTACGCCGGAGCCGAGAGGCAGGACCGCGCATGAGCCAGGCACAGGAGGCCGAAACCGGTCCCCGCAGGAACGGCTCCCGCAAGCGCGGCCCCGCCGACCCCGTACGCGGGCTGATGCACCGTCACCGGGAGCTGTGCGCCGAGGCCGTGGACCCTCTGGAGATCGTGGCGGGACTGGAGGCGCAGGGCGTCACCGACCGGGTCGCGGCCGGCTTCCGGCACCGCGACGTCTTCTCCCTCGCCGAGGAGCTCTACGCGCGGGTGCCCCGTGCCGTCGCGCCGGCCCCCGCCGGCCCGTCCGCGCACCGCCCGTCCCTGCTGCCCACCCTCCTCCCGCCGGCCGTCTGCGCGGCCGCCGCCTGGGCCCTGGGGGTGCTGCCGCCGCTGGTGGTCGCGGCCGTGGCCGTGCCGCTGCTGCTGCTCGCGCTGCCGGCGGCCCTGCGTCGCGGCCCGCTGAGCGTCCCCTACGGCACCGGTCCCGGCGGGGCGCTGTGGACGTGCTGGCTGGTGGTCTTCTGGCTGTACGGGCCGCGCGCCGCCGACGGCTTCGCCGGGGGCGTGCTGCCCGCCGCCGACGCCGCGGAGCTCACCGCGCTCGCGCTGTCCCTGGCCCCGGCGGCCTGGTGCGCCCACCGCTTCGCCACGGCGGCCCGCGGGCATCTGCTGCGCAGCCGCACCCTGGAGGAGTTCGGTGGGGCCGTCCGGCCGCTGCTGGCGGGCACGCTCGCGCTCTTCCTCGCCGCCGTGCTCACGTTGCTGTGCGCCGCGCGGGCCGTGGTGGGCGCCCCCCTCGCACCCGCCGCGCTGGCCGGGCCGGCCGCGCTGGCGCTGCTGCTGTTCACCGCCCGTCTGCTCGCGGTGCACGGCCACCCCGACCCGGCCGCCATCGGCACCGGGCTGGCCTGTGCCGTCGAGGCCGTGGCCCTCACCGCCGACCTGCTGCACCGGTTCCCCCTCGCCCCGGCGGCCATACCCGCCCTGGCCTGCACGGCCGCCGCCCTGGCGCTGGCGGCCCACGCCCTGACCACGCTCTCGCGCGCCTCGGCGCACACGACCGCGGCGGCGCCGCGATGAGCGGGCAGCGGCGGCCGGAGCGGTCCGGCACACCCCGCAGTTCCGAAGAAGTAGCCAAGGAGCGAACCACGATGAACCACCCGCACCCCCGGCCGCGGCACGCGCAGCGGAGGCGCTCGCTATGAGAGTCCTCCTGCTCGGCGCCAACGGATTCGTCGGCCGCCATGTGGCGGAACGGCTGCTGGCCGACCCCGCGGTCCAGCTGACCGCGCTCGGCCGCAGCGACGACGCCGACGTGCGCTTCGACCTGGCCTCCGGAAGCCCCGGCGCGCTGGCGCGCTTCATGGACGCGGTCCACCCCGGGGTGGTGATCAACTGCTCGGGTGCCACCCGCGGCGGCGCCCGCGACCTGACCCGGCACAACACGATCGCGGTCGCGACCGTGTGCGAGGCGATGCGCCGCAGCGCCACCTCCGCCCGGCTGGTGCAGGTGGGCTGCGCGGCGGAGTACGGGCCCTCGCCCACCGGTTCCTCGACGGCCGAGGACGCCGTGCCCCGGCCGGGCGGCCCCTACGGGGTGAGCAAGCTCGCCGCGACGGAACTGGTGCTCGGCTCGGGGCTCGACGCGGTCGTGCTGCGCGTCTTCACCCCGGTCGGCCCCGGCACGCCCACCGCCTCGCCGATCGGGCGGCTCGCGGAGGCGATGCGCCGGGCCATGCAGACGGGCGACGGCGAGCTCAAGCTGACCGGCCTCGGTGTGCAGCGGGACTTCGTGGACGTACGCGACGTGGCGCGCGCCGTGCACGCGGCCTCGCTCTCCGCCGCCCAGGGCCTGGTCAACATCGGCACGGGCCGCGCCGTACCGCTCCGTGAGGTGGCCGCAGCCCTGGCCAACGCCGCCGGCTACGCGGGCGCCCTTCACGAGGTCGAGGATCCGCACCTCATGGCGAACGGCGGCAGCCACCCCCACTACCCGGACGGCTGCGGCGCCTGGCAGCAGGCCGACGTCCGCACCGCCCGCGACCGCCTCGGATGGCGTCCGCGCATCGCCCTCGAGGAATCCCTGGCCGACGTCTGGATGGAGGCGGCATGCCGCGTGTGACACCGAGCGGCCTGCGCAGGCCGATCGACCGCTGTGACGGACTGGGCTTCGGGGTCCCCGCCTACGCCCACCCGCTGGTCGCCCCGGCCGAATGGGCCGAACTCGCCCGGCCCGGGGCCCCGATGCACTGGGTGGTCCTCAACGCGGCGCGCGGCCCCGGCGCGCGGGTCGACCCCCTCTACATCGAAGCGTGCGCCCGGCTGCGCGACGCGGCGGTGCCCGTGCTGGGCTACCTGGACACGCGTCACGGGGCGCGCCCCTTCGGCCAGCTGGTCGCGGACGCGCACCGCTTCCTCGACTGGTACCGCGTCGACGGCTTCTATCTCGACCGCGCCCCGACGACCAGCACGGAGCTGCCGGACTGCCGGCGGGTGATCACCACCCTGCGCGCGCTGCTGAGCGTGGAGGGCGGCAGCACGGGGCACATCGTGCTGGGCCACGGCTGCCATCCGTACGAGGGCTACGCCGAGGCCGCCGACCAGCTGGTGACCTTCGCCGGGCCGTGGACGCAGTACCGCTGGTCGGAGGCCCCGGAGTGGACCGCCGCCCACCCGCCGGAGCGCTTCTGCCACCTGGTGCACGGCGTTCCGGCCCCGCACCTGGAGAACGCCATGCGGATCGCCCGCTGGCAGGGCGCGGCGACGGTCTACTTCACCGACCGCACCGACCACGCGGCCTGGGACGGCCTGCCGGGTTACTGGGACGAGGCCTCGCGCATGCTGCGCCGCCAGCCGCCGCCCAGCATGTGACCAGAATCCGTCTCGTCTTTCGGGACGGCGGTCTCGGAATGAAGAGGGGCGTGGCAGTGTTACGGGGAGAACCACCATAGTGATCGATCGACAAACGGAGTCCCCGTGTCGCTGCCACCCCTGGTCGAGCCGGCCGCCGAGCTCACCGTCGACGAGGTCCGCAGGTACTCCCGCCACCTGATCATCCCCGATGTGGGGATGGACGGGCAGAAGCGGCTGAAGAACGCCAAGGTGCTCTGTGTGGGCGCCGGCGGTCTCGGTTCGCCCGCCCTGATGTACCTGGCCGCCGCCGGTGTCGGCACGCTCGGCATCGTGGAGTTCGACGAGGTCGACGAGTCCAACCTGCAGCGCCAGATCATCCACAGCCAGGCGGACATCGGCCGCTCCAAGGCGGAGTCCGCCCGCGACAGCGTCAAGGGCATCAACCCGTACGTCAACGTGGTCCTTCACGAAGAGCGGCTCGAGGCCGACAACGTGATGGACATCTTCAGCCAGTACGACCTGATCGTCGACGGCACGGACAACTTCGCGACCCGCTACCTGGTCAACGACGCGTGCGTGCTGCTGAACAAGCCGTATGTCTGGGGCTCCATCTACCGCTTCGACGGCCAGGCGTCGGTCTTCTGGTCCGAGCACGGCCCCTGCTACCGCTGCCTCTACCCCGAGCCCCCGCCGCCGGGCATGGTCCCGTCCTGCGCCGAGGGCGGCGTCCTGGGCGTGCTGTGCGCGTCCATCGGCTCCATCCAGGTCACCGAGGCCATCAAGGTCCTCACCGGCACCGGCGAGCCGCTGGTCGGCCGGCTGATGATCTACGACGCCCTGGAGATGCAGTACCGCCAGGTCAAGGTCCGCAAGGACCCGGACTGCGCGGTGTGCGGCGAGAACCCGACCGTCACCGAGCTCATCGACTACGAGGCCTTCTGCGGTGTCGTCTCCGAGGAGGCGCAGGAGGCGGCGATGGGGTCGACGATCACTCCCAAGCAGCTCAAGGAGTGGATCGACGACGGCGAGAACATCGACATCATCGACGTTCGCGAGCCCAACGAGTACGAGATCGTCTCCATCCCGGGCGCCCGCCTGGTCCCCAAGAACGAGTTCCTGATGGGCAACGCCCTCCAGGACCTCCCGCAGGACAAGAAGATCGTCCTGCACTGCAAGACCGGTGTCCGCTCCGCCGAGGTCCTCGCCGTCCTGAAGTCCGCGGGCTTCGCCGACGCGGTCCACGTCGGCGGCGGCGTGATCGGCTGGGTCAACACGATCGAGCCGGACAAGCCGGTGTACTAGGCCGTCCTTCCGCCGCCCGGCGGTATCGCAGAGGCCCACGGCTTCCGAACCCTCGGAGCCGTGGGCCTTCGCCGTCGCCCCGGCCGGACCTCACGGACCTCACGGACCCGCGGGCGTGGCCTCGGCGGGCCCGCGCGGCCCCGTGGCTGCGGCCCGCGAACGGACCTGCGCGAGCAGGGACTTCCAGGAGCGGTTCCGCTTGAAGGGCAGCTCGAAGATCCGGGCGAACAGCCACGCCCCCAGCACCGAGGCGGGCAGCGCCAGGACCAGGGTGAACCAGAACGTGGGCAGCCCGGGTGCCACGAAGTGCGGTGCGACGCGCCTGATGACGGTCATGACGATGGGCAGATGGACGAGGTAGAGGCTGTACGAGATGTCGCCGAGGCCGCGAACGGGACGCGCCGTCAGCAGTCGTAGCAGGAAGGCGGGTTTGCCGGTGGCCACCGCGGCGATCAGCATCGTCATGGCGGGCGCGACGGCGAGATCCACCCAGAAGTAGTGGTCCACCGTCCAGACCGCGCCTTTGACGGCGACGAGAGCCGCGACCGGCACGGCGGCCAGCACGGCGAAGCCGTGCCAGGGCAGCCGCCGGACCCGGTCCGAGGCGACGACGATCCCCGCGCCCACCAGACCGGCCGCGAACACCGGGGCGAGATGCGGAGTGAGCCAGTTGCTCCCCTCCACCGGTGACGCGTTCGCCGCCATCAGGCCGCGGGCGACGACCGGCAGCGTCACGCCCGCGACCAGCACCACGGCGCCCAGCCGCCGCCGGAGCAGCAGGAGGAACGGGAAGAGGAGGTAGAGCTCCGCCTCCACGCCGATCGACCAGAACGTGCCGTTCGGCGTCGGCGCGGTGAACACGTCCTGGGCCACGAGGCCGTACACCAGGACCGTCGCACCGGTGGGCGGCCCGAAATGCGAGGCCGGCACCACGAACCAGGCGATGACCAGGCTCATGGCGAGCGCCGCCCAGTACGGCGGGAGGATGCGCCAGGCCCGGCGCCGCAGGAAGGGGCCGACGCCGCCCAGTCGCCAGCCCGCGCGCGCCGGGGAGACGGCCAGGGAGAAGCCGGACAGGATCAGGAAGAAGACGACGGCGAGCCGGCCGTACATGAGCCCGTCCAGCCACCACGGTGCCGAACTGTCGGGATACCCCGGGAACGTGTAGAGCCAGCAGTGGAACAGGAGCACATACAGCGCGGCCAGGCCGCGGAGACCTTCGAGGCCCGGCACTTCCCGCCGGCCGTGCGCTTCGCGCGCCCCGTCCCCGCGCGCCGTCGGCGCGGGCGATGCGGGCGATGCGGGAGCGCTGCTGACCAGACGGCTCGAGTCCACGGGGATCGTTCGGCCCTTCTTCCGGTGTCGGCGACGCGGTGTCACCCATGGTGACTGGTACGTCGCGGCCGGCCGGGCGGTTCAACGGGCCTCCTCTGCCCCCGGTGGGGTCACTGCACGCCGTTGCGGATCACGTCGGGGCGGTTGGTGATGATGCCGTCGGCGCCGAGGGCCGCCATGCGGATGGCCGTGGTGAGGTCGTCGACCGTCCAGGCGTTCACGCGCAGCGGCTTGCCGTCGGGGCCCCTGAGGCCGTGGACGGCCGTCACGTAGGCGAAGGTGACGTTCTTCTCGTCGGGGTTGATCTGGTCGGCGAAGGCCGCGTACTCCTTCAGGCGCGACACCGGGGGACTGCCCAGGAAGCCGGTCTCGACGGCCGGGCGCAGTTCGTGGGTGCGGCGCAGGGCGGGGGCGCTGAAGCTCTGGATGACCAGGCGTCCGGTGAGGTGGTCCGCGTCGAGCCAGCCGGCCCGGGCGAGGGTGGCGATGGTCTGCTTCTCGATGCCGGGGTAGAGGTCGGGCTGTTTGAGCTCCAGCAGCAGGCCCTGCCGGTTGCGGTCGAGGAGGGTCAGGTAGTCCAGAAGGGTGGGGATGTGTTCGCCGCGGTAGCGAGGGGCGAACCAGCCCCCGGCGTCGAGCCGCTGGATCTCGGCGAGGGTGAAGTCGGCGACGCGCCAGGGGGAGCGGTCCGGGAAGACCTGCTCGACGTCGGTCGTTCGGGCGAGCGTCGTGTCGTGGATGACGACCAGGGCTCCGTCCTTGGTGCGCTGGACGTCGTTCTCGATCCATGTGATGTGCTGCTCATGGGCCCGGCGCACGGCCGCCAGGGTGTTCTCGGGGGCCTCGGTGGAGGCGCCGCGGTGGGCGAAGACCGTGGGGGAGGGGAGAGCCTCGGGCGCCGCGTGGGCCGGCATGGTGACGAACCCGGAGACTCCCAGCAGTGCGGCCGCCGTGACGGTGCGAGCGAGGCTGTGGTGCATGCGTACTCCTCACGACGGCGCGGGTCCCCTCCCGATCGAGGGTGGCAGCCGGGACCCGGACACGGCGGTGCACGACATGACAAACGGGTGAATATCGTCATCCCGTTCCTCCGTCAGGGTGGCATGGATGACGTCCGGCCGCAGGTCGTACGGTCCCGCCGGCGGGCCCCCGGCCGCTGCCGCGCGTGTCGTACGCCGTGGGCGCCCCGGGGTGCCCAGGGGCGCCGCCCGCCGTGCGGAGTGCCGCGGTGCCGGGCGCGGGGCCGTCTGTGTCCGGCCCGCGCCCGGCCTCCGGGAGGCTCAGCGGTGGCGGCCGTCCATCATCGCCTCCAGCGTGTCCCGGTGCAGGATCAGCGCGTCCGGGTCGGCGGGCATCTCGCGCTCCCCGAAGTGCACCTGGCGGTGGCCGACGCGCAGCATCACGACGGCATGCCGCAGGGCGGCGTACAGGAGGTGGAAGTCCAGGTCGCGCGGGGTGTGCCCGGTGAGCTCGGCATAGGTCGCGGCGACCCGGTCGCGGTCCAGGAAGTCCGGCATGCCGGGGAATCCGGCGGTGACGGTGAGGTCCTGGAAGAAGCGGTGCAGGTACACCAGCCAGGCGAGGTCGAGTTCGCGGGGACCGGAGGAGGCCATCTCCCAGTCGAGGACGGCCGCGGGGGCGAAGTCGGCGTCGTAGACGATGTTGCCGACCCGCGCGTCGCCCCAGCTGAGCACGGACGGGCCGGGATCGACGGGCCAGTGCTTCTCCAGCCAGGCGAAGCCGCGCTCGATGAGGGGGGAGCGGGCCACCGCGCCGACGACCCACTCGTAGTAGGCGCGTTGGGCGTCGACGTGCGCGCGCAGCGTCCCCTCGCCGGGGACGGTGTGGAGCTCGGCGAGGACGCGCACCGTCGAACGCTCCAGCCGCCCCTGGTCCTCCTCGGAGGCGTCGAAGAGCCAGTTGCCGCCGTAGGTGTAGGGCATGACGTCCGGCGGGACGCGCCCGGGGACGCGCTCCATGACGAAGAAGGGCGCGCCGAGCGGTCCCGGGTCGGGCTCCAGCCACAGCAGCTCCGGCACGGGGACACGGGTGCGGACGGCGACCGTCTGCATGACGCGGTACTGCGCGGCCATGTCGTACGTCGGGAAGACGGTGTAGGCGTCGGGGTCGCCGGCCAGTCGCAGCACGCAGGGCCGGATGCGCTGGCGCGCGGTGCCCGAGGGGTGGGGGACGGCGAGGTCGAACAGGACGGTCTCGCTCGACAGCCCGTTCGCGGAGGGGAGGTGCACGCCGCGGCTGTGGGCGCCGGGGTGCTTCGCGGCCAGCCACTCGTCGAGGCGGCTGCGCAGCAGCTGGGGGTCGCGGGTGGTGGTGCGCACCGTGGTCACATGGCCTCCTGACCGGTGAAGCCGCTGGGGGTGTGGCGGCCGAAGCTGCCGTGCTCAAAGATGCCGTAGCCGACCCGGCCGTCCCAGGCGAAACGCGCGGCGTGGTCGGTGACTCCGTACGCGGCGGGCGCCATGACCGCCGGATCCGTCAGGTCATACGCACGGCGGTCGAGCCAGCCGCGGCCCTTCCACTCGCCGTGCTGCCAGTCGCGGGCGGGCGGGTAGCCGGCGCCGACGGCGAGCGGGCTGGAGACCAGCACCTCGGCCTCGATCTTCCCGCCGTCGAGGTGGACGACGGCCGAGACCGGCGTGCGGGTGCCCTCCCGGTAGGCGATGTCGACCTGGGCGCGGCCCAGTTGCCGGTCAGGGCCGTGCTCGGTGACCTGCAGCGCCTCGTCCAGGGAGCGGTAGCCGTCGGCGTCCTCCTGGGCGATGACCATCACGAAGCGGTCGTCGAACCGGATCGGTATCCACAGCCAGTGGAAACCCGCCGGGCGGTGCTCCTCCTCGGCGCGTCCCGGGCTCTCGCCGGGCACCGGACGCACCCCCCAGCTGCGGTCGCGGGTCGCCGTCCAGCGGCCGCGCTCGACGCGGATCTCCTCGCCGGCGCCGGTGCGGACGACACCGTGGCAGGTGCCGGCCTGGACGAAGCGGCTGGCCTCCAGGAAGAGTCGGCCGCCCCGGTACTGGGCGTGGTGCGGCTCCTCGACGGCCGGGAAGGCGGCCTCCCATTCCAGGTCGTACGAGAGGAACTCGTCGTCGCAGGTCAGCCGGAGCCGCTTCAGCGGCTCCAGGACGTCGACGCGCAGCGGCCCGACGTGCTGCCGCATGCGGTCCTCGCCGAGCGCGTCGGAGGCGCGCACCGCGAGCATCGAGGTGCCGCGGGTCAGGGTCGCGTAGGCGTCGGTCACACCGAGGTTGGGGTAGACGCCGAGGCCGGTGACGAGCAGGGCCCGGCCCTCGTGGTCGAAGAAGTGGAAGATCGAACGGTCGTAGGCGTTGCGGTCACCGGTCGCGACGTGGCGCATGGAACGGGCGATCTGGTGGACCGGGTACTCGTCCAGGGGCACGGGTCGGGGCGCGGGCATGCGCCTGATGATGCGTCAGCGTGGTCGCGGTGGGAAGGGGTCGTGCCGCCCGCGTCAGTCCTCGTTCCCCGCGTGCCCCGGCTTGTTCCTGGCCCGGCTCGGCTGCACCCGCGGCGGCTCCCCGGGCATCTTGGGGTGGTCCGGCGGGTACGGCATGTCCCCGAGCCCGCGGTCGCGTTCGTCGCGCTCGGCCAGCTCCAGGACGGCGTCCAGTCGGAAGGGGTGCTCCTCCATGCCGGCGTGCACGTCCCCCAGTTCCGCGTACCGCCCGGGCATGGTGGCCAGGTCGAAGTCGCGCGGGTGGACTTCCGGCACCTCCTCCCAGCGCAGCGGCGCGGAGACCGGGGCGTTCGGCTTGGGCCGCACGGAGTAGGCGGAGGCGATGGTGCGGTCGCGCGCGGTCTGGTTGTAGTCGACGAAGATCTTCTCGCCGCGCTCCTCCTTCCACCACGCGCTGGTGACCTGCCCGGGCATCCGCCGTTCCATCTCGCGCGCGAGAGCGATGGCGGCCCGGCGCACCTCCGTGAAGGTCCACTCCGGCTCGATGGGGACGAACACGTGCAGACCGCGCCCGCCGGAGGTCTTGGGCCAGCCGCGCAGGCCCAGTTCCTCCAGGAGTCCGCGCAGTTCCCCGGCGACGCGCACGGCGTCGGCGAAGTCGGTGCCGGGCTGCGGGTCGAGGTCGATGCGCAGCTCGTCGGGGTGGTCGAGGTCGCCGCGCCGGACCGGCCAGGGGTGGAAGGTGAGGCAGCCGAGGGTGGCGCCCCAGACGACGGCGGCGGTCTCGGTCGGGCAGATCTCGTCGGCGTGGCGGCCGGAGGGGAAGCGGATCCGGCCGGTGGGGATCCAGTCCGGGGTGTTCTTGGGCGCGCGCTTCTGGAAGAACGACTCGCCGTCCACTCCGTCCGGGTAGCGCTCCATCGTCGTCGGCCGGTCGCGCAGCGCCCGCAGGACGCCGTCGCCGACCGCCAGGTAGTAGCGGGCCACGTCCAGCTTGGTGAAGCCCCGTTCCGGGAAGTACACCTTGCCCGGGTTGGAGAGCCGGACCGTCCGCTCGCCGACGGTCAGCTCGACCGCCTCCGCCATCCCGTCACCGCCTCTCCCGTCCCCGACACGGTAGGCCCGACGGGCGGACGGCGCCTGTCGGGCGGACAATCGCGGCATGGACCTGCCGGTGATGCCGCCCGTGAAGCCGATGCTCGCCAAGTCGGCCGCCGCGATCCCGCCCGGCATGCTGTACGAGGGCAAGTGGGACGGCTTCCGCGCCATCGTCTTCCGCGACGGCGCCGAGGTGGAGATCGGCAGCCGCACCGGCAAGTCCCTGACCCGCTACTTCCCGGAGGTCGTCGAGGCGGTCCGGGCCGAACTGCCGCCGCGCTGCGTCATCGACGGGGAGATCGTCATCGCCCGCGAAGGCCGGCTGGACTTCGACGCGCTGCTGGAACGCATCCACCCCGCCGACTCCCGCGTCCGGCAACTCGCCGAGCGCACCCCCGCCTCCCTCGTCGCCTTCGACCTGCTCGCGCTCGGCGACCGCTCCCTGATGGCGGATCCGCAGACCTGGCGCCGACAGGCCCTGGTCGACGCGCTCGGCACGGCACGGGCCCCGGTCCACGTCGCCCCCGCCACCACCGACATCGAGCTCGCCCGGCGGTGGTTCGAGCAGTACGAGGGCGCGGGACTGGACGGCGTCGTCGCCAAGCCCACCGACGTCGGCTACCGCCCCGACGAACGCGTCATGGTGAAGGTCAAGCACGAGCGCACCGCCGACTGCGTGCTGGCCGGTTACCGCCGGCACAAGTCCGGTCCCGTCGTCGGCTCCCTCCTGCTCGGCCTGCACGACGCCGCCGGCCGCCTCCAGCACGTCGGCGTCTGCGCCTCCTTCGCCATGCGCCGCCGCGAGGAGCTCGTCGCCGAACTGGAGCCGCTGCGCATGGCGTCCGCCGAGGGCCACCCCTGGGCCGACTGGGCCGAGGCCGAGCCGGGCGGCCGCATGCCCGGGGCCCAGAGCCGCTGGAGCGCCGGGAAGGACCTGTCCTGGATCCCGCTGCGGCCCGAGCGCGTCCTGGAGGTCGCCTACGACCACATGCAGGGCGACCGCTTCCGGCACACGGCGCAGTTCCGGCGCTGGCGTCCCGACCGCGACCCGGCCGACTGCACGTACGCGCAACTGGAGGAGCCGGTCGGTTACGACCTCGGCGACATCCTGCGCTGAGGGCCCCGGACGCGCACCGGGGCCAGCCTCAGCCGCTGCGGCGGCCGCAGCAGCCGCCGCTCCGAGCCGGCGGGCGGGGCGGGCTCCCCGGGGCATGCGTCGGCCTCCGCGCGGTCGGCGAACCAGACCACGACGTCCTCGCCGGTGCGGACGGGCAGCGCCGGGAAGCCGTTGGCCGCGTGCTCGGTGCGGTGCACGGCGCGGGCGGCGGCCGGGGGCGTGAAACCGGGCGGATCGGCGGGGTGGCAGACGGTCGCGACGACCAGTCCGGCGTCGTCCGGCACGCGGTAGCCGGGGCCGCGCAGCAGCAGGACGTCGTCGGAGTCGGTCATGGTGGCGTTGGCCGCGTCCCGGTGCGCCCGCCACACGGGGCCGTCGTAGAAGGCGTGCAGCGCGCGGGTCCTGGCGGCCATGTCCGGGAAGGCGCGCATCCACACGAAGCGGTCCGGGTCGTCCAGGTCGCGGAAGCGGCCGCCGACCCGGATCCCGGCGGCCTCCTGGCCGGTGACGAACTCGCGCTCGAACAGTTCGATCAGGGTGTCCCGGGCGCCGGGGCGCACGGTGTACTGCCGCAGCTCGACGATGTGCGTGGTGTCCATGGCCGGTGACGGTACGGGCGGCCCACTGACATCCGCTGTCAGTGGGCCCGCGTCACAATGCCTGCCGCCGGGTGAGCTGGGTGAACGCCAGCCAGCCGGGCAGTACCGGCAGCCAGAAGGTCAGCACCCGGAACAGCAGCACCGCGGAGGTGGCCGTCGCCGAGTCGAGGTGGCCGATGGTGGTCAGACCGGCGATCAGCGCGCCCTCGACCGCCCCCAGGCCGCCCGGGGTGGGCGCGGCGGATCCCAGCGCGTTGCCCGCGAGGAAGACCACGGCGATCGCCGCGAAGTTGACCTCGCCGTGGAAGGTGCGGATGCTCGCGTCCAGGCAGAGCACGAAGGCGAGGGTCAGCAGCAGCGTGCCGCCGATGCCCGTGGTCACCTTCACCGGCTGCTGGAGCACGTCCAGCATGCGCGGGACCACCCCGGCGAACAGCGCCCGCACCCGGGAGGAGACGAAGCGCCGCAGCGGCGGGACCGCGGTGACGACCAGGAAGAGCACTCCGGCCGTCAGCAGGCCCGCCATCACCGTCCGGGACGGCGACAGGGACGGCGTCTTCTCGGTGCCGGTGATGTAGCCGAAGACCAGCAGCAGGCTGATGTGCGAGCCGAGGCCGACCAGCTGGGAGGCGCCCACGCTGGCCACCGCGAGACCGGGGCGCACGCCCGACTTCTGCAGATAGCGCGTGTTGAGCGCCACACCGCCGATGGCCGCGGGGGCGACCAGCTTCACGAACGAGCCGGCGATCTGCGCCAGCGTCGTGCGGACGAAGGAGAGCTTCTCGGGCACGAAGCCCGACAGCGCCATCGCCGCCGCGATGTAGCTGAGCGCGGAGGCCAGCACGGCGACGACGACCCACGCCCAGTTCGCCTCGGCCAGCAGAGTCGCCGGGTCGATGCTGCTGATCTGGGAGAGGAGGTAGTACGCGGCGAAGGCGCCCGCGATGATGCTGATCAGCGTGCGCGGGCGTACCCGCTCCAGCCGGACCGGCTCCACCGGGGCCTGAGGACGGATGAGCAGCACCTGGTGGCGGATCCGGGTGAGCAGATCCTCCTCGCGGGCCTCGTCCAGGGCGTCCTCGAGCGCCTTCTTCTCGGCCCGGCGCTCGGCCTTGGTCTCCTTGCCGCCGGACTCACCGTCCGCGCGGCCGGCCCGGGAGGCGGCCAGCACGGCGTCGCGCTCACGCTGCGCCCGCTCCCTGGCGAGCTGCTTGAGCGTCGCCCGGGTGGTGCGGCTCAGCGCGATGGGCTGCAGCAGCGGCAGGGAGTCGGCGACCGCGTCCGGGCCCAGCACGGCCACCGCCGAGGCCACCGACCGCTCGGGTCCGACGCGCAGTGCGAGGGTGGTGAGCAGTTGCGCCACGTCCATGCGCAGGACGACGTCGCCCGCGGCGATCTCACCGCCGCGCAGATCCGTCAGGAAGACCTTGCCGGAACGATCCATCTGGAGCGACTCGCCGACCAGCCTGCGGTGCGCGATCCGGCGCGACTGCAGCGCCTTCACCTGCTCCCAGGTGCCGTGCAGCACCTCGTCGGTGATCTCCTCGTCCGACAGCGCGTCCAGCGAGCGGCCGCCCATGTGCTCGTACACCAGCATCACGGCGTCCGGGCCCAGCTCGGAGGTGGCGATCAGCCGCGGGGCGTTGGCGCCGGCGGCGATGGCCGCGTAGGCGAGCAGCGCCTCCTGCTCCAGCGCCTGGCGCAGCGACTGCAGATTGCGCCGCTGGGTGATCCCGCGCAGCTGGAGACGGCGCCACAGGCGGTAGAAGAAGCCGTGCGCCTGCTGCTCGCGGTCCACGACCGTGACGTCGAGCAGCGGGCCGTCCTCCAGGGTCACCAGGTACCGGCGGCCCCGGTCCGAGTCGGGCGCGTCGGGGAACTCGTCCTCGGCGCGGACCGCCGTCAGCGGCGCGAAGCCCACCCGGCGCAGACCGGCGAGCAGGTTCTGGCCGGTGGGGCGGACGTTCGGCGAGCCGACGGCGTAGAGCGTGCCGTACGCCACCGTCCAGCCGATGAGCACGGTCACGATGATCGAGAACGGTGTGGTGTAGCCGCCCACCAGCACCGCGAAGGAGTCCACGACCAGGACGAACCACAGCGCCACCCGCCAGCGCGGGCGCCGGGCCATCCCGACCGCGGTCATGTAGGCGATGACCGGGGCGAGGTAGCCGTGGACGGGGTCGGTGATCCCGCCGCCGGGCGCGTCCCGGGTCAGCGCGTCCCGGATCGCCACCGGCGCCGCGTCCGACACCCACAGGTCGGTCGCCAGCGACACACCGTGGGCCAGCACCGCCGCCAGCACGCCGTCCGCGATGCGCAGCCCGTCCCGCTTGATCAGCCGCTCCACGGCGAACGCCACGGGCACGATCAGCACCGCCACGGTCGCCAGCAGCCCGGCGATCGTGATCAGCGGCTCGGGCGCGTGCGTCGCGCCCTCGGCGATGTCCTGCTCCACCCCCGAGGTGGTCGCGTGCGCGAAGCCCGCGATCATCAGCACGATCGCGATGCCGAGGAGCCCGAACAGCAGGCGCATGAGGTCGACGGGCCGGTGCACGCGGGCGGGCAGCAGCGGCTCGTCCCGTGCCACGGGGTCGGTGTGCGCGGTGGTGCCGGTGCGGGATTCCTCGTCGTGCCCGGGGCCGTCGTGCCCGGCGGCGTCGTGACCACCGCCGTTGTGACCGGCGGCGGTGGGCCGCGGTCCGTCCGTGGCGCCGGGGCTTTCGGGTTCTTCCGGTCCTTGGGCCGCCTCCGGTCCTGTCGGCGCAGGCGGCCCGTCCGCGGTGCCGGGGCCTTCCGGCCCGTCCGCCGGGCCGTCGGCCGGATCGTCCGTGCCGGCCCCGGGAGTGCCGGAGGTGCCGCCGGGACCGGGTTCGTCCGGCAGCCCCGAGGCCGCCGCGGCCGGCGCGGGCGTCGATGTGGCGCGAGTCTCACCGCCGAGGGCGTCACCGGGCGCGGTCAAGGCCACGTCCTCCACGTCGTCATGCGCCGGAGGCGCCGGGGGCACGGTGGTGGGACCCCCGGCCGCAGAGCCGTCCCGGGGGCCTCCGGAGGCAGCGGGGACCGCGCGAGCGGCTCCGTTCCCGCTCACGTCGTGTTCGCCGGCTGTCTCTTTTTGATCTCGTATCACCAGTCACCGCCCGGATGATGGTGGCACGAGCAGCCCGCGCATGGGCGCAGGAGGGGGCAATTCGACGTTCCGAGCGCCCCCGGGCGCGCTCCCGCCGGCCGCGATTGTCGGTGCCCTGGGGCACCATGTGACGGATGAGCAAGGACACCGCGCACGATCCGGACGACGCCCAGGAGCTGCCCGCGTACGCGGAGCGGGTGCTGGACGTCGCCGAGCGGATCCCGCCCGGGCGGGTGATGACCTACGGGGACGTCGCCGAGTGGCTGGGGGAGGGCGGCCCCCGGCAGGTGGGCCACGTCATGGCCCTGTACGGCGGAGCCGTGCCGTGGTGGCGCGTGGTCCGCGCCGACGGCGGGCTGCTGCCGGGCCACGAGCTGCGCGCCCTGGAGCACTACCGGGCGGAGGGCACCCCGCTGCGTCCGGCCCCGCGGGCCGCGAAGGGCCACATACCCCGCCTGGACATGCGCGCGGCCCGCTGGGACGGCACGGACCCCGTGCCCGCTCCCGGCGGGGACGACTGACGACCGGACGCTCACACCATCCAGCTTCCGCCATTCGGGGCCGGTTGATGCGATCCGCCGTCCGGAAGGAGTACGGCGCCCCGCGTCCGGCCGCTCCCGCATCGGTACGGGAAGGACGGGACGCGCGGCGGCGCCGCCCACCGGTGGCGTACCGTCGGCACCCGGCCGCCCCCGGCCACCGGCAGCACCCGCACCCGCACCAGCAACCGCACGCACACGGAACCGGCGAACCACGTGACCTCCTCCTCCACCCGCCAGACGGACGCCGCCGCACGGCGCTCCGGGGGGACGGTCGGGCCTTCCGGCGGCTACCGGCTGCTACGGACCGCGCCGGAACCGGTGACGCCCCCTGAACTGGACGCCTCACAGCGCGCGGTGGTTGAGCACTCCGGCGGCCCGCTTCTCGTCCTCGCCGGGCCGGGCACCGGCAAGACCACCACCCTGGTCGAGTCCGTCGCCGAGCGGGTGCGGCGCGGCGGCGACCCGGAGCGGATCCTCGTCCTCACCTTCAGCCGCAAGGCGGCGGGCGAGCTGCGGGACCGGATGGCCGCCCGGATGGGAGGCGCGGCCGCGCCGTCGGCGACCACCTTCCACTCCTTCTGCTACGCCCTGGTCCGCGCCCACCAGGAGCCCGAGCTGTTCGCCGACCCGCTGCGGCTGCTCTCAGGACCCGAGCAGGACCTGGCGGTGCGCGAGCTCCTGGCGGGCGAGGCCGAACTGGAACGGCGGGGCCGGGCACGTGTGCGCTGGCCCGACGAGCTGCGTGCGGCGCTGACCACGCGCGGCTTCGCCGACGAGGTGCGGGCCGTGCTGGCCCGCACCCGCGAACTGGGCCTCGGCCCGCGCGCCCTGGCCGCGTTCGCGGGCCGCACCGGGCGCCCCGACTGGTCGGCGGCGGCCGGCTTCCTCGCCGAGTACCTGGACGTCCTCGATCTGCAGGGTGTGATCGACTACGCCGAGCTGGTGCACCGCGCGGTGCTGCTGGCCGGGCGCCCCGAGGTCGCCCGCGTCCTGGCCGGGGCGTACGAGGCCGTCTACGTCGACGAGTACCAGGACACCGACCCCGCCCAGGTCCGGCTGCTGCAGGCACTCGCCGGGGCCGGCCGGACACTGGTGGCCTTCGGTGACCCCGACCAGTCCATCTACGCCTTCCGCGGTGCCGACGTGAACGGCATCCTCGGCTTCCCGGAGGCGTTCCGGCACCGCGACGGCCGCCCCGCCGACGTCCGCGTCCTCACCACGGCCCGCCGCTCCGGCGCCGCCCTGCTCGCCGCGACCCGGCTCGTGACCCGGCGCATGCCGCTGACCCGGCTCCCGGCCGCCGCCGTCCGCGCCCACCGCGACCTCGCGCCGGTCCGCGACGGCGGCTCGGTCGCCGTCCGCACCTACCCCACCCCCGGCGCCGAACTCGACGGCATCGCCGACATCCTGCGCCGCGCCCACCTCGAGGACGGCGTCCCGTGGTCCGGCATGGCCGTCCTGGTCCGCGCCGGCTCCCGCTCGCTGCCCGTCCTGCGGCGGGCCCTCGGTTCCGCGGGCGTCCCCGTCGACATCGACGGCGACGACCTGCCGCTGCGCGACGAACCCGCGGTCTCCCCGCTCCTGCTCGCCCTGCGGGTCTGCGCCCGCGCCGCCCTGCCCGAGGCCCCGGCCCCCGGGCTCGGCGTCGAGGACGCGCTCACCCTGCTGGCCTCCCCGCTCGGCGGCATGGACGCCTCCGATCTGCGTCGTCTGGGCCGCGCCCTGCGCGAGGAGGAGAGGGCCGCCGGGGCCGCCGTACCGCGGCCGTCGGACGAGCTCATCGCCGAGGCGCTCGCGGAGCCCGAACGGCTCGTGGCGCACGATCCGTCGTACGCCCGCGGCGCCCAGCGGCTCGGCGGGCTGCTGCGCAAGGGGCGCGAGCTGCTGGCCGGCGGCGGCACGGCCGAAGAGGCGCTGTGGGAGCTGTGGGACGGCACCCCCTGGCCCGGGCGGCTGGAGCGGGCCGCGGCGCGCGGCGGCGCGGCCGGGCGCAACGCCGACCGCGACCTGGACGCGGTGTGCGTGCTCTTCGACGCCGCCGCCCGCGCCGAGGAGCGCACCGGCGGCCGCGGCGCGCTCAACTTCCTGGAGGAGCTCGCCGCCCAGGACATCGCCGCCGACGTGCTGACCCGCCGCGCCGTCCGTCCGGACGCCGTACGGCTGATGACCGCCCACCGCTCCAAGGGCCTGGAGTGGCCGCTCGTCGTCGTCGCGGGCGTCCAGGAGGGGCTCTGGCCCGACCTGCGCCGCCGCGGCTCGCTGCTGGAGGCGGACCGCATCGGCCGCGACGGCCTCGCGGAGCCGCTGACCCCGGGCGCGCTGCTCGCCGAGGAGCGCCGGCTGTTCTACGTCGCGGCCACCCGGGCGCGCGAGCGGCTGGTGGTGACCGCCGTCAAGGCCGCCGCGGACGACGGCGACCAGCCCTCCCGCTTCCTCGCCGAACTGGGCGTCGAGCCCGTCGACGTCACCCACCGCGCCCGCAGGCCGCTGTCCGTCGCGGCACTCGTCGCCGAGCTGCGCGCCACCACCGTGGACCCGGCCGCCTCCCCGGCCCTGCGCGAGGCCGCCGCCCGGCGCCTCGCACGGCTCGCGGCGCTGGAGGACGCCGGCCAGCCGCTGGTCCCCGCCGCCCACCCCGAACGCTGGTGGGGCCTGTACGAGGAGACCCGGTCCGAGGTCCCGCTGCGCGACCGCGACAAGCCGGTCACCCTCTCCGGCAGCGCGCTGGACCAACTGGCCAACACCTGCGCCCTGCAGTGGTTCCTCGGCCGCGAGGTGAAGGCGGAGCCGCCCTCCACCGCGGCCCAGGGCTTCGGCAACGTCCTGCACGTCCTCGCCGACGAGGTCGCCTCCGGCAGTACCCCGGCCGACCTGGACGTCCTCATGGAGCGGCTGGACTCGGTGTGGAACGCGCTCGCCTTCGACGCGCCGTGGAAGTCGCAGCAGGAGAAGGAGAACGCCCGCGCGGCCCTGGAGCGCTTCCTGCGCTGGCACGTCATGGAGCGCGGCCGCCAGGCCGTCGCCTCCGAGCACGGCTTCGACATCACCCTGGAGACCGGGGACGTGGCCGTCCGCATCCGCGGCAGCATGGACCGCGTCGAGACCGACGCGGACGGCAACGCCTATGTCGTCGACTTCAAGACCGGCAAGGCCAGGCCGACCGCCGCCGAGGTCGAGCACCACCCGCAGCTCGCCGTCTACCAGCTCGCCGTCCGCGAGGGCGCCGTCGACGAGCTGTTCCACGGCACCCGGCCCGCCCCCGGCGGCGCCGAGCTCGTCCAGCTCCGCATCGGCGCCGCCCGCCGGGACGGCGGCGACACCCAGCCCACCGTCCAGCAGCAGGAGGCGCTGACCGGCGACTGGGCCGACGGCCTGCTGGCCGACGCGGCCGCGCGCGTCCTCGACGAGCGCTTCACGCCCTCCACCGGCCAGCACTGCGAGAACTGCGCCTTCCGCGCCTCCTGCAGCGGCCGCCCGGAGGGCCGGCACGTGGTGGAGTGAGGCGGGCTTCTCAGCCGCCCGGAGCCTCGGCACGCAGCCCGAGGTCCTGTGCGGCCTTCAGCAGGCGCTGGTCGTACGTGACGAACACGAGCGGATCCGCGCCCGCCTGGCCGGCCAGGAGTTGCGCCGTCGCCAGGTGGATCGAGTCGAGTGAGCGGAGCAGCGGATCGCCGTATGCGGAAGCCGTGGCGCGGACGGTCGCGTCGATCTCGAACCGGTAGAGCCGGGTGATCACACCGGGGACGCCGGCGAGTGCCTGCGGGGCCGATCGGCGCAGAGCACGTGGCACCTCCACCTCGACGAGCGACGACGACACCAGAGGCTCGTCAGGGCGGTCGTTCAGCCAGGCGATCAGCTCCCGTGTGCCCTGCTCCCGGCGGACCATCTTCACGATCGCCGCCGAGTCCAGGTAGATCACCAGCGCTCCTCCTCGCGCATGGCGGCGAGTGCGGCCGCCGTGTCGACCTCCGGGTCGCCGAGCACAGGCGGTACCGGGACCGGCCCTGAGGACGCGGGCGGGGTGGCGCGTCCCTCGGCGACCATCCGGTCCAGTACGGACTGACTGCCCGAGACGGGCACGATCCGGGCCACGGGGGTGCCGCTCACGGTCACCTCCAGGGTTTCGCCGCGCTGGACGCGCGCGAGCACGGCACTGGTGTTCTGGTTCAGCTCGCGTACCGGGATGCGCTCCATGCTTTCAGCGTAGAACGCGATGTTCTACATCGGTAGGGCGGAATGCGCCCGTACGGGTGACAGCAGGCGGACCGGGCGGGCGCGGCCGGTGTCGGCGGTGCCCGATAGCCTCCCCTTTGTGTCATCCCCCATCACCGGTCCCGAGCAGCTCAAGGAGCTGCTGGGCATCCCGTTCACCCCGGAGCAGCTGGCGTGCATCACCGCGCCGCTCGCCCCGCAGGTGATCGTGGCCGGCGCCGGGTCGGGGAAGACGACCGTCATGGCGGCCCGCGTGGTGTGGCTGGTCGGCACCGGGCAGGTCGCGCCCGAGCAGGTGCTGGGGCTGACGTTCACCAACAAGGCGGCCGGAGAGCTGTCGGAGCGGGTGCGCAAGGCCCTCGTCCGGGCCGGGGTGACCGACCCCGACCCGGCCGACCCCGACCACGCGCCGGGCGAACCGCAGATCTCCACGTACCACGCCTTCGCCGGGCAGCTGCTCAAGGAGCACGGGCTGCGCATAGGGCTGGAGCCGACGGCACGGCTGCTCGCCGACGCGACGCGCTACCAGCTGGCGGCGCGCGTGCTGCGGGCCGCGCCCGGTCCCTTCCCGGCGCTCACCAAGGGCATCCCGGGCCTGGTGAGCGATCTGCTGGCGCTGGAGGGCGAGCTGGCGGAGCATCTGGTGCCGCCGGAGCGGCTGCTCGCCCACGACCGCGAGTGGCTCACCGAGCTGGACGGCGTCCGGCTCACCAACGCGGACCTGCGCAGGCTCCCCGAGACGGCACGCGCCCGTATCGACCTGACCGGGCTCGCCGCCGCGTACCGCGCCGAGAAGAAGCAGCGCGACCTGCTCGACTTCGGCGACCAGATCGCCCTGTCGGCCACGCTGGCCCGCACCCGCCCCGAGGTCGGCCGCATCCTGCGCGAGCAGTACGCCGTGGTGCTGCTCGACGAGTACCAGGACACCTCCGTCGCCCAGGGCCTGCTGCTCTCCGCGCTGTTCGGCGACGGCACGGGCCATCCGGTGACCGCGGTCGGCGACCCCTGCCAGGCCATCTACGGCTGGCGCGGCGCCTCGGTGGCCAACCTCGACGACTTCCCGCTCCACTTCGCGCACGCCGACGGGACGCCCGCCCGCCGCCAGTCCCTGTCGGAGAACCGGCGCAGCGGCGGCCGGCTGCTCGACCTCGCCAACGGCCTCGCCGTCGAGCTGCGCGAGCGTCACGAGGGCGTCGAGGCCCTGCGGCCGGCTCCGGGGGCCGAACGGGACGGCATCGTGCGCTGCGCGCTGCTGCCCACCCAGGAGGAGGAGATCGCCTGGATCGCCGACTCCATCGCGCACCTGGTTCGCACCGGCACCGCCCCCGGGGAGATCGCGGTGCTGTGCCGGGCCGCCGGGCACTTCGCCGACATCCACGCGGCGCTGGTCGCCCGCGACGTCCCCGTCGAGGTGGTCGGCCTGTCCGGGCTGCTGCACCTGCCCGAGGTCGCCGACCTGGTCGCCGTCTGCGAGGTGCTGCAGGACCCGACGGCCAACTCCGCCCTCGTCCGGCTGCTCACCGGGCCGCGCTGGCGGATCGGCGCGCGCGACCTGGCGCTGCTGGGGCGGCGGGCCCGGCTGCTGGTGCCGGGCCGGGGCGACACCGCGGACCGGCTGGCGGCCGCGGTGGAGGGCGTCGACCCGGCCGAGGTGATCTCGCTCGCCGACGCCCTGGAGACCTTCGTCGACGGCGAGCCCGAGGACGGCCTGCCCTTCTCGCCCGAGGCGCGGGTCCGCTTCGCGCGCCTGGCCACCGAGATACGGGAGCTGCGCCGGGCACTGGCCGACCCGCTCATGGACGTCCTGCACCGGGTGCTCGCGGTCACCGGCCTGGAGGTCGAGCTCTCCGCGTCCCCGCACGCGCTGGCGGCCCGCCGCCGGGAGACCCTGCACGCCTTCCTGGACACCGCGGCCGGCTTCGCGTCCCTGGACGGCGAGGCCACGCTGCTGGCCTTCCTCGGCTTCCTGCGGACCGCCGTGCAGTACGAGAAGGGCCTGGACAGCTCGCTGCCCGGCGGCGAGAACACGGTGAAGGTGCTCACCGCGCACAAGTCCAAGGGGCTGGAGTGGGACGTCGTGGCCGTCCCCGGGCTGGTGCGCAAGGGCTTCCCGAGCGAGCGGGGCCGCGAGCTGTGGCACTTCAACGCCAAGGTGCTGCCGCACACCCTGCGCGGGGACGCCGCGACCCTTCCCGACGTCGAGGAGTGGTCCCGGGCCGGCCTGGCCGAGTTCAAGACGGCCATGGCCGAGCACAACCGCGTCGAGGAGCTGCGGCTGGGCTATGTGACGTTCACCCGGCCGCGCTCCCTGCTGCTCGGCTCCGGCCACTGGTGGGGCCCCAGCCAGAAGCGCCCCTTCGGCCCGTCCGCCTTCCTGGAGGCCCTGCGCGAGCACTGCGAGGCGGGTCACGGCGAGGTCGAGCACTGGGCCGCGGCCCCCGAGCCCGACGCCGGCAACCCGGCTTTGATCCGTACCGCCGAGACCCCGTGGCCGCTGCCCCTGGATCCGGCCGCCCTGGCCCGCCGCCGCGAGGCGGCCCGCAGCGTGCTGGCCCACCTGCGGGCGCCGGCCGTGTATCCGGTGGCCGCCGCCCCCGACCCCGACTGGCCGCCGCCTCCCGGAGACGAGGACGAGGAGGAGCCGCCGCCGTACGACGCGTACGGCCCGGACGGCGACCCGTACGACGGCCCCTACGGCGAGGAGGACGCCGGCGACTGGGAGGAGTGGTCCGCCGAGCGGCCCGTCATCCCCGGGCAGCCCGGCCCGCCGCCCGCCGGGCGCGCGACGGGATCCGCGCCCGACCCCGACCCCGATCCCGTCGCCCATCCCACGCCCACGCCCACGCCCGGGCACGGGTACGGCGGCGGGGAGGCGCTGCTTCCCGAGGAGGCCCGTGCCGTGGCGTCCTGGGACCGGGATCTCGACGCCCTCACCGAGGAGCTGCGCCGCTCCCGCGCGACCGTTCGCGACGTCCCGCTGCCCACCACGCTCAGCGCCTCCGCGCTGCTGCGCCTGGTCGCGGCCCCCGAGGCCTTCGCCCGCGAGCTGGCCCGCCCGATGCCCCGCCCGCCGCGGCCCGCGGCCCGGCGCGGCACGCGTTTCCACGCCTGGGTCGAGTCCCGCTTCGAGGAGCTGCCGCTGATCGCCCCCGAGGAGCTGCCCGGGATCGAGGGCGACGACGAGATCGCCGACGAGCGCGACCTCGCCGCGCTCAAGGAGGCCTTCCTGCGGACCCCCTACGCCGAGCGCACCCCGTTCCGCGTCGAGGCGCCGTTCCAGATCGGCATCGCCGGCCGGGTCATCCGCGGCCGGATCGACGCCGTGTACCGGGAGGGCGACGGCTACGAGATCATCGACTGGAAGACCGGCCGGGCCGGCACCGCCGACGCGCTGCAGCTGGCCGTCTACCGGCTCGCCTGGGCCGAGCAGCGCGGCGTGCCGTTGTCACAGGTCACAGCGGCCTTCCTGCATGTGCGGAGCGGGGAGCTGGTCCGCCCCGGGCCCCTGCCGGACCGGGCCGCGCTGGAGCGCCTGCTGCTGGGCGAACCCGAGCCCCCGACGGAACCGGCGCCGGAGCCCGAGCCCGGCCCGGGCCACGACGCCGACGCCGGGCCGCCCTCCGCCGCCCGATAGGCTCAAGGCCATGAGCACCACCCCGGACAGCGTCGTCCGCACGTACATCGAGACCCACCGCGACACCTTCCTCGGCGATCTCGCCGAGTGGCTGCGCATCCCCTCGGTCTCCGCCGATCCGGAGCGCGCCGCGGACGTACGGCGCAGTGCCGAGTGGCTCGCGGCGAAGCTGAAGGAGACCGGTTTCCCGGTGGCCGAGGTGTGGGAGACGCCCGGCGCCCCCGCGGTCTTCGCCGAGTGGCCGTCCGGTGCCGCGGACGCGCCGACGGTGCTGGTCTACGGCCATCACGACGTGCAGCCCGCCGCCCGCGAGGACGGCTGGGACGGCGAGCCCTTCGAGCCAGAGATCCGCGACGGCCGGATGTACGGGCGGGGCGCCGCCGACGACAAGGGGCAGGTGTTCTTCCACACACTCGGCGTCCGCGCGCATCTGGCGGCCACCGGCCGCACCGCTCCGGCCGTGAACCTGAAGCTGCTGATCGAGGGCGAGGAGGAGTCCGGCTCCCCGCACTTCACCGACCTCGTCCGCGCCCACGCCGATCGGCTGGCCTGCGACACCGTGATCGTCTCCGACACCGGCATGTGGGACGAGCACACCCCGACCGTGTGCACCGGCATGCGCGGCCTGGCCGACTGCCAGATCGACCTGCACGGCCCCGACCAGGACATCCACTCCGGCTCCTTCGGCGGCGCGGTCCCCAACCCGGCGACCGAGGCGGCCCGGCTCGCCGCGGCGCTGCACGACGCGGACGGCCGCGTGGCGATCCCCGGCTTCTACGACGGCGTGGTCGAGCTGGACGAGCGCGAGCGCGAGCTGTTCGCCCGGCTGCCCTTCGACGAGGAGCGCTGGCTGCGTACGGCCAAGTCGTACGCGACCGGCGGCGAGGCCGGCTACTCCACCCTCGAGCGGGTCTGGGCCCGCCCGACCGCCGAGGTGAACGGCATCGGCGGCGGCTACCAGGGCCCCGGCGGCAAGACGATCGTGCCCTCCTCCGCCCAGCTGAAGCTCTCCTTCCGGCTGGTGGCCGGACAGGACACCGACCGCGTGCAGCGGCTGGTCGCCGACTGGGTCGCCGCGCGCGTCCCGGCCGGCATCCGGCACGAGATCACCTTCTGGGGGGCCACCCGCCCGTGCCTGACGCCGCTGGACCACCCGGCGCTGCGCTCGGTGACCCGGGCGATGGAGCGGGCCTTCGGCAAGGAGGTCCTGTTCACCCGCGAGGGCGGTTCCGGCCCGGCGGCCGATCTGCAGGACGTGCTCGATGTCCCCGTCCTGTTCCTGGGAATTTCCGTGCCGTCCGACGGTTGGCACTCGGTGAACGAGAAGGTGGAACTGGACCTTCTGCTCAAGGGCGTGGAGACGTCCGCGTACCTCTGGAGCGAGTTCACGACTCTGTAAGCATCCGCACCCATCCGCGCGCTACGGGGAGTTGACAGCAATCTTGTCCGATACACCCGATATGTCCGACACCGGCACCAGCACCGGCACCACCTCCGGCGCGGCCTCCCTCCCGCCGCCCCTCGCCCGCCCGTCGGGTGTGGAGCGCGCCGCCGAGCACCGGCTCGACGAGGCGTGGCTCGCGGCTGCCTGGAGCCACCCGACGACGCGGGTGTTCGTGGTCTCCGGGGGGCAGGTCCTGGTCGAGGACACCCCCGACGGCGGCACCGAGCTGGTCATGATGCCGAGCTTCGAGGCGCCGGAGAGCGAGGTGCACCGCTACTTCCTCGGTGTGGACGAGGCGGGGGTGCGCTACTTCGCGCTGCAGAAGGACTCGCTGCCCGGCCGTCTGGACGACGTGGCCCGCCCGGCGGGGCTCCGCGAGGTGGGGGCCCTGCTGTCGGACCGTGACGCGGGTCTCATGGTGCACGCGGTCGCGCTGGAGAACTGGCAGCGCATGCACCGCTTCTGCTCACGCTGCGGCGAGCGCACGGTGGTGGCGGCCGCCGGCCACATCCGCCGCTGCCCGGCCTGCGGAGCGGAGCACTACCCGCGCACCGACCCGGCGGTGATCATGCTGGTCACGGACACCGAGGACCGCGCGCTGCTGGGCCGCCAGGTGCACTGGCCCGAGGGGCGCTTCTCGACGCTCGCGGGCTTCGTGGAGCCGGGGGAGTCCCTGGAGCAGGCGGTGGTGCGCGAGGTCGCCGAGGAGGCGGGCGTGACGGTCGGCGAGGTGTCGTACGTCGCCAGCCAGCCCTGGCCGTTCCCGTCCAGTCTGATGCTGGGCTTCATGGCGCGCGCCACGTCCTCGGAGATCACCGTGGACGGCGAGGAACTGCACGAGGCGCGCTGGTTCTCCCGCGAGGAGTACCGCAAGGCGATGGAGACGGGTGAGGTGCTGCCGCCGTACGGGATCTCCATCGCGGCGCGGCTGATCGAGCGCTGGTACGGGATGCCGCTGCCGACGCGGCGCTGAGCGCGGCCGCCCCGAACGGTGCCCGGCCCGGCCGCGGGGGTGCCGCGCGGCCGGGCCGGTCGCCGTCAGCTCGCCAGGGCCTGCTTGACCTGGGCCAGGCTCGGGTTGCTCAGCGGGATCGCCTCCGCGCCGCTCTTCGGCGCCACGAGGAGCGTCGGGACGAGCTGGTTGCCGCCGTTGACGCTCTCGACGAACTTCGCCGACGCCGGGTCGTGCTCGATGTTGATCTCCGTGTACGCGATGCCCTCACGGTCGAGCTGACCCTTCAGGCGGCGGCAGTATCCGCACCACGTGGTGCTGTACATCGTCACAGTGCCGGACATCGGTGTTCGCTCCTTCAAGGCTGGGGATGACGTCGATGCCGAGAACGCTAACCCCTGGCTTCGGCATTCCTTGCAATCGTTCGCGATCCGACCATCGCACCTCAGCTGTGGATAACTTTCCCGGCCGTCTCCCGGGACCTGGCAGCATGGCGGGGTGACTGCACCAACCCACACCCCGCTCTTCCCGGAGTTCCCCGCCGTCCCGGACTCGGCGGACGCCGTGCTCGCCGGGCTCGACCCCGAGCAGCGCGCGGTCGCCACCGCCCTGCACGGGCCGGTGTGCGTGCTGGCGGGCGCCGGCACGGGCAAGACGCGCGCGATCACCCACCGGATCGCGTACGGGGTGCGGGCCGGGATCCTCCAGCCGGCCAGTGTGCTGGCGGTCACCTTCACCGCCCGTGCGGCCGGGGAGATGCGCGGGCGGCTGCGGCAGCTCGGCGCGGGCGGTGTGCAGGCGCGCACCTTCCACTCCGCGGCGCTGCGGCAGCTGCAGTACTTCTGGCCGCGGGCCGTCGGGGGCGAGATGCCGCGGCTGGCCGAGCGCAAGATCCAGCTCGTCGCCGAGGCCGGGGCGCGCTCCCGTATCCGGCTGGACCGCAACGAGCTGCGCGATGTCACCGGCGAGATCGAGTGGGCCAAGGTCACCCAGACCGCCCCGGAGGACTATCCGGCCGCCGCCGCCAAGGCCGCCCGGGACATCCCGCGCGACCCGGCCGAGATCGCCCGGATCTACACCACCTACGAGCAGCTCAAGCGCGACCGCGGGGTCATCGACTTCGAGGACGTGCTGCTGCTCACCGTCGGCGTCCTGGAGGACCGGCCGGACGTCGCCGACGCCGTCCGCTCCCAGTACCAGCATTTCGTCGTCGACGAGTACCAGGACGTCAGCCCACTGCAGCAGCGCCTGCTGGATCTGTGGCTGGGCGGCCGGGACAGCGTCTGCGTCGTCGGCGACGCCTCGCAGACCATCTACTCCTTCACCGGCGCCACCCCGGAGTTCCTGCTCGGGTTCCGCAGCCGGCATCCGGAGGCCACGGTGGTGAAGCTGGTCCGCGACTACCGCTCCACCCCCCAGGTGGTGCACCTGGCCAACGGGCTGCTGTCCCAGGCCCGGGGCCAGGCCGCCCAGCACCGCCTGGAGCTGGTCTCGCAGCGCGAGGCCGGTCCCGAGCCGGTCTACACGGAGTACGCGGACGAGCCCGCGGAGGCCGAGGGCACCGCCCGCCGGATCCGCGAGCTGATCGACGACGGCGTGCGGCCCAGCGAGATCGCCGTGCTCTACCGGGTGAACGCCCAGTCCGAGGTCTACGAACAGGCCTTCGCCGACGCCGGGGTGCCCTACCAGCTGCGCGGCGCCGAGCGCTTCTTCGAGCGTCCGGAGATCCGCGAGGCCGGCATGCTGCTGCGCGGCGCCGCGCGGGCGGGTGGCACCTCGGATCCGGGCCTCGACGACGCGGACCTGCCCTCGCACGTACGGGCGGTGCTCAGCACCCGGGGCTGGTCCCCGGAGCCCCCGGCGGGATCGGGCGCGGCGCGGGACCGCTGGGAGTCGCTGGCGGCGCTGGTCCGGCTGGCGGAGGACTTCTCCCGGGCCCGGACGGAGGCCACGCTCGCCGACTTCGTCGCCGAGCTCGACGAGCGCGCGAGCGCCCAGCACGCCCCGACCGTCGAGGGCGTCACCCTGGCCTCGCTGCACGCCGCCAAGGGTCTGGAGTGGGACGCGGTGTTCCTGGTCGGCCTGACCGAGGGCACGATGCCGATCACCTACGCCAAGACCGACGAACAGGTGGAGGAGGAGCGGCGGCTCCTCTACGTGGGTGTCACCCGCGCCCGGTTCCACCTCGCCCTGTCGTGGGCGCTGTCCCGCTCGCCGGGCGGACGCGGCGGCCGGCGGCCCTCGCGCTTCCTGGACGGGCTGCGGCCGGGTTCGGCGGCCCGGGGCAGGGCGGGTGGCCGTTCGGCCGCCACGGGGGGCGTGGAGCGCGGCTCGGGCGGCAGGAAGCGGCGCGGGCCGGTGCAGTGCCGCGTGTGCGGCCGCACCCTCTCCGACGCGGGCGAGATCAAGCTGATGCGCTGTGAGGACTGCCCCTCCGACATGGACGAGGCGCTGTACGAGCGGCTGCGCGAGTGGCGGGTGGAGCAGGCGAAGGCGCTGGGCCAGCCGGCCTACTGCGTCTTCACGGACAAGACCCTGCTGGCGATCGCCGAGGTCAGGCCCACCACGGAGGGTGAATTGTCCGTCATCTCCGGGGTCGGAGCCCGCAAACTGGACAAGTTCGGCGCTGATGTTCTCGCCCTGTGCACGGGCCGCGAGCCCGGCGGTGAAACCGGCGACGAAGCTGTTGAAGAAGAGCTTGGAAAATAGTTTGCGCGCTCCCGGGAAGTCCCCATAGCCTGCGGGAGCGCGAACGGCGCGGCTCTGTGAAGGACCTTCCCGGAGCGGTGCAATCCGTGATGTACTGACCCAGCACCACCTGTCAGATCAGCCCGACGAGACGCCGAGAGGAGGCGAGACCAATGATCAGCTTCATGACGAAAATGACCGATCGTCCGGTCGTCGCCGCCTGCTCCCTTGGTGCCTCGCTCCGTGGCACCGGTCTGTCCAGCCGCCTGGCCGGCGTTCTGCCCACCACCGTTCTCTCCATTCGGGAGCGTGGCGGCGAACGACCGACGCAGGCGCCGGCGGTGGCAGTAATGGCTGAGGCTCAGGCCTATGCCTTTGCGGCGACCAATGGTGCCGGAATCCAGAAGCAGCAGCACCCGAAGTGGGCCTTCCGCGGGCTCGAACCCTGGAGTGATCCAGTCTGATCGATGATCAGGCCGGCGCCTTCAGGGCCGCGGAATCCCAGACCGGGATCCGCGGCCCTTCTGTTTTCCCCACCCCCCGACAAACAGATGAGGAACGAAGCGATCGTGCATCTCACCTCGCACGCACCGTCCGTACCCGCCCCCGTACGCCCGCCTGACCCTCACCCGGAGGTCCCCTTGCTGCCCCTCACCGAGCTCGACGACGAGATCGACCGCCTCGGCGTCCCCGTTCCGTGCCGGACCTACGACCCGGAGGTCTTCTTCGCGGAGTCCCCGGCCGACGTCGAGTACGCCAAGTCGCTGTGCCAGACCTGCCCGGTGCGCGAGGCCTGCCTCGCCGGCGCGAAGGACCGCCGTGAGCCCTGGGGTGTCTGGGGTGGCGAGCTGTTCGTCCAGGGTGTCGTGGTGCCGCGCAAGCGTCCCCGTGGCCGTCCGCGCAAGAACGCGGTTGTGGCATGAAGCGCCCAGCCGTCGGAACGATCGACCGTCCCCTCACGCACGACCCCAAGAAGCAGGCCCCGATGAGCCCGTCCGTCACCGAACGCCCCGCCCCGCCTTCCGACGCTCCCGCTGAGCGCCAGAACAGGAACCTCGAAATGCAACTCATGCCAGAAGCCCTGGCCCGTGCCCATATGCAAGAGCGCCTCTACGAGGCCGAGCACGAACGGACCGCCCTCCGTGTGCTCAGGGCCCGGCGTCTGCAGCGCCGTGCCGAACGTGCCTCGCTCCGTGCCCGCAGGGCGCTGGCGATGGCCGTGATGCAGTAGCGCTCGCACTTGGGCAACGACACACAACCGCGGGGCCGGTCGAAATCGACCGGCCCCGCGATATCGTCACGAAGTGGACCAGAAGACTCAATTCGAACGGGTCGGGACTGCTCCCACGACGACGACGTGCGCCCGGTGCGGGGCCGTCGCCGAGGGACTCCCCCTCACCTGGACCTGCTCCGTCGAGAACGGCAGCCGCGTGTACTTCTGCGACGACTGCGCCCGCACCAACATCCGCAGTATCGAGGGCCGGCTGGACTCCTCCTGGTGGTAGGGGACCAGTCCGCTACGCCGAGGCGTCCTCGGTCTCCGGCAGCGGGGACAGCCCGTCCCCGGAGAAGCCCGGCAGCCACTCGAGCAGCTCGTCCCGCAGCCGGACGGTGGCCGCCAGCTGGCACAGCACCCCGATGGTGCTGAGCGTCACCCGGTGGATGAGCAGATACGAGGGCGGCAGGTTCAGCTGCTTGCCCAATTGGTGGGCGGGCGAGCGCGGGTCGGCGACCCGCGCCGCCTGCGCGCGCATCCAGCCGCGGGCGAAGGTGAACTCCTCTACGGCCGCGGGCTCGATGATCGGCCGCAGGTAGTCCAGCACGGCGTCCGGGTCGAGTGCGATCGTCGGCTTGACGAAGCCCTCCTGGCAGAGCATGGAGTGCACCGACTCCGCGTCGTCGGCCAGCGCCATGCGCAGCGCCGTCCCTATCGGCAGGGGCAGGCCGCCCGGCAGCCGGTCCACCGTGCCGAAGTCCAGCACGCCCAGCCGCCAGCCCTGTGCCGGGCCGTCGTCGACCAGCAACCGGAAATTGCCCGGGTGCGGATCGGCGTGGAGCAGCCCGGTCCGGGCCGGACCGGCGAAGAGGAAGCGCGCCAGCAACTGACCGGCGCGGTCCCGCATCTCCGCGGTGCCGCGGGAGATCACCTCCGCCAGGGGGATCCCGTCCATCCACTCGGTCACCAGCACCTGATCCGTGCGGTGCACCACATCCGGCACCACCACGTCAGGGTCGTCGGCGAACTCCACCGCGTGGGCGTGCTGGGCCTGCGCCTCCAGCTCGTAGTCCAGCTCCTCCGAGACCCGGTCGCGCAGCTCCGCGATCAGCGGCTTGATGTCCATGCCGGGAATGAGCGGCCCGAACAGCCTCGCCACCCGCCCGAGTTGGTTGAGGTCCGACAGCAGGGCGTCCCCGGCGCCGGGGTACTGCACCTTCACCGCGACCTCGCGGCCGTCGTGCCACACGGCCCGGTGCACCTGCCCGATCGAGGCGGCCGCCGCGGGCTGGTCCTCGAACTCCGTGAAGTACCCGCGCCAGTCCTCGCCGAGTCGCTCCGCCAGCACGGCGTGCACGGTGCGGGCCGGCATCGGGGGCGCGGCGTCCTGCAGCTTGGTCAGGGCGGCACGGTAGGGGCCCGCGACCTCCTCGGGCAGGGCCGCCTCGAAGACCGACAGGGCCTGCCCGAACTTCATGGCACCGCCCTTCAGCTCGCCGAGGACCTTGAAGAGCTGTTCGGCCGTCCGCTCCTGCAGCTCGTTGGCGACCACTTCCGCGGGGCGGCCGCCGAGCCGCTTTCCCAGCCCCAGCGTCGCCCGTCCGGCGAACCCCAGCGGGAGCGCCGCCAACTTGGCGGTACGGGTCACCGCTTTGCGCGGAAGATCAGACATGCGCCCCCTCTTTCCGATCGGTCACGTCGTCATTGTCCCCCGCCCCTCCCGGACCATGGCACCGGCCGTGTCACAAAGCTCCGGCGGCGTCCGCCGGCATGTCATCCGCCGGCCCGCCGTCAGCGGAGGACGCGCCGCACGCGCATCTGCTGTCACCCGGCACCGGCCGCACCTCCGTCGTCAGCCGGGCCAGTCCCACCTCCACACGTCCCCCGCAGCTGGGCGGCCGGCCGCCGTCGAGGAAGGCCAGGGCGTGCGCCGCGGCGAGCCCGGCCACCGTGGTCGCCAGCGCGACATCGCAGGCCGGGACACCGCCCCGGCCGGACCGCAGCTGTGCCAGCACCCGGGGCCAGGCCGCGTCGGCGTCCGACATCCGCAGCCCCAGGCATCCCGCGCATCCCGTGCTCCCCGGCACCACCAGGGGACCCACCACTCCCCTTCCCTCCAGCACCCCCGCGTAGAGATGGGGAATCCCGGCGGCCATCAACGGCTCGGCCTCCTGCGCCTCGGGGGCGTAGGCGGCCAGGCCGTCGCGCGGCGCGATCACCACCAGGGAGAGCGCGGGCTCCGGCACGGCGGACGGCCCGCGGCGGCCCACCGCCGCCGCCCGCGGATCGGGCGCCGCCCGCCGCACCAGCCCGCGGGCCGCCGCGTCCCGGCGTTCGCCGATGTGCTCCGCGGGGATCCCGCCAGGCGCGGTGTCCCAGGGCTCGACCCGGCCGCCGTCGCGCACGTCGACCCGGCCGACGCCCGCCGCGGAGAGGACCGCCGCGACCGTCGCGCCGACCCGCCCCGCGCCGGTCACCCGCACGCGAGCGGCCCGCCGGCCGCTCATCCGGTCCGCCGCCCCGCCGGGGTCGGTGTGCACCACGGACAGTGCCGCCAGGTCGGGACGGAGCCGGTCCAGCGCGGCCGAGTGGTGCCGTATCGACTCGGACAGCTCGGCGTGCGCCGTCGCGTCGTCCAGCACACCGCCCTCGGCCAGCAGCCCGAGCAGCCGCCGGGCCTGAGGGGGCCGCAGCCCCAGCGACTCCGCCTCGCGGGCGAGCGGCCCGAGCCCCCGCGTGCCGTCGAGGAGGTCGAGGAAGGCGGCGGCCGCGCCGTCGACCGGGTCCAGGACCACCGCGTGCGTGGGGTCGACACCGAATTGCAGGCTTTCCCGGCTGCGCCAACTGCGGCGCATCGCCGGCTTGAGCATGGGACGCATCGCCACCCCCGTGGGCTGAGTTCCCGATCAAGAGATCGTTCCGATTCCGTGCCGTTCCAGCATGCCCGGAATCCGCGGAACCGCCGCGAAAGTTATCCACAGGCGCAGCAAATGATCATTCGATATGACCGATGTCCGCGATCCGCCGGCCCGCCTTTTTCGGTGAGCGGTACCTGGGGCGGGACTTCCCGGACCCGGTGCGGGTAACGTCGGGGCGTGTCCGCCGACCCAGCCCACAGCCTTTCCGGCCAGCCTCCGCGCGCCCATCGGACCAGCGCGGTCGAAGTGCGCCGAAGCGCCCGACGACGCCGGACGGTCTCGGCGTACCGCGAGGGCGACGTCACCGTGGTCCTGATCCCGGCCCGGATGTCCGCCGCCGAGGAGAAGCGCTGGGTGACGGTGATGCTCGACAAGCTCGCCGCCCAGGAGAGCCGCCGCCAACTCGGAGACGAGGAGCTGGCGGCCCGCGCCGCGCAGCTGTCGGCGCAGTACCTCGGCGGTCGCGCCGCCCCGCGGACGGTGCGCTGGGTGACCAACCAGAATTCCCGGTGGGGTTCGTGCACGCCGGCCGAGGGCAGCATCCGCCTGTCCCACCGGCTCCAGGGCATGCCCGAGTACGTCGTCGACTACGTGCTGCTCCACGAACTCGCCCACCTGCTGGTGCCCGGGCACGGCCCGGGGTTCTGGAAGCTGCTGGAGTCCTATCCCCGCACCGAACGCGCGCGCGGCTACCTGGAGGGCGTGGTCGCGGCGGCCCGGCTGCCGCATCCGCCCACGGCACGCGAGGAATAGCCGGGGAATAGCCGCTGTCCCGGCCAGCGGTTAGCCTGGCGCAACGCAACCAGTGCGTACGTACGGATGGGGGGACGGTCCTTAGCAATGGCCAGGGAATTCCAGCGTGGCCACAAGGCCAAGATCAGTGACCTGACCGCGGGAACGGATCTGTACATCGGCGTGCAGATCAGCGGCCCCGGTCTCGGCTTCGACATCAGCTGCTTCGGGCTCGACGCCGGGGAACAGCTCTCCGACGACCGCTACTTCATCTTCTACAACCAGCCCAAGTCGCCCGAGGAGGCGATCCAGCAGCTGGGGGCGCAGGCCGGTGACACCGAGTCCTTCCGGGTGACCCTGGACCGGATTCCCGCGCAGATCCACCGGCTGAGCTTCACCGCCACCATCGACGGCGCCGGGCAGATGTCGCAGGTCGCCCCGGGCTACATCAGGATCGTCGCCGGCGGTGAGGAAGTCGCCCGCTACGCCTTCACGGGCGCCGAGTTCACCACCGAGCGCGCGGTCATGCTCGCCGACCTCTATCTGAAGGACGTCTGGCGCTTCGCCGCCGTCGGCCAGGGCTTCGACGGCGGACTGGACGCCCTGCTCAAGAACTTCGGCGGCGAGGTGGCCGAGGAGCAGCAGCCCGCGCCCCAGCAGCAGGCCGCGGCGGCACCGGGCTTCGCCCCTCCTGCCGGCCCGGCTCCCGGGTTCGCGCCCCCGGCCGCCTCCGCGCCGTCCGCTCCGCCGCAGCCCGCGCCGGCCTTCGGGGCGCCCCCGGCACCCGCACCGGCACCCGTGCACGCCGCCCCCACCATGGTGGCGCCGATGGCCACGCCGCCGCCCCAGGCCCCGCCCCAGCCGCCCGCCGGCCAGCCGCCGTTCGGCCAGGTCCCGCCGCCGCAGGCGCCGCCCGGCCAGGTCCCCGGTCAGATGCCGGGTCAGCCGCCCTACGGCCAGGCCCCGTACGGCCAGCCCGCCCCGGCCCCGGCTCCGTACGGCCAGCCGATGCCGGGTCAGCCGATGCCAGGTCAGGGGATGCCGGGCCAGCCCGCCTTCGGCGGGCCGCCGCAGGCCCCGCACGCCGGCCAGGTCCCGCAGACCCCCGGCGCGGGTCTGGCGGCCGCCATGCAGAAGTACCGGGAGCTGCCGACCGGCCAGCGCTGGACCCAGCAGAATCCGAAGCTGATGCGCGCCGACCTCTCCCAGGCCGGCGGCCAGCCGGTGCTCGCCCGTCAGGGCAGCATGGTGCTCTACCAGGGCAAGGTCGAATTCGGCTACAAGGGTGCCGGGTTCACCGGTCGCGTCGTCGGCAACATGACCGGCCAGGAGATGCAGCTGATGCGCTGCACCGGCCGCGGCCAGGTCTTCTTCGCCGAGGAAGCCTCCTATCTGCACCCCATCGAGCTCCAGGGCGACGCCATCTGCGTCTCCGCCGAGAACGTGCTCGCCTTCGACGAGTCCCTCCAGCACGAGGTGCGCCGCATCGAGGGCCACGGCATCCCGGGCGGCGCCCTGTTCACCATGCAGTTCCAGGGCACGGGCACGGTCGTGGTCAAGACCCACGGCACCCCGGTGGTGCTGCCGGTCACGCCGACCACCTACGCCGACAGCAACGCGATCGTCGCCTGGTCGGCGGCCTCGCAGGTGGTGCTCTCCAGCCAGGTGCGGCTGCGCAGGAACGCCTATCCGGGACACAGCGGGGAGACCGTGAACCTTCAGTTCCGGGGCGCACCCGGCAACTTCATCATCGTCCAGCCGTACGAGGTCTGAGGGGAGCCCGTCATGGACCAGTCACTGATCTCCGGGTACGCCCCGGCACCGGTCACCGCCCGCATGGAGAACCACGGCAGCAGCATGCTGAAGGTCGCCATGCAGAGCGGCCAGGACCTCTTCGCGCGCACCGGCTCGATGGTCGCCTACGAGGGCTTCGTCCAGTACGAACCCAACCCGCCCGCCGTGCGCCAGATGGCCTCGCAGTGGCTCACCGGCGAGGGCGCTCCGATCATGAAGTGCTCCGGCGACGGACTGCTCTACCTCGCCGACTACGGCGCCGACGTGGTCTGCGTATACCTCAACAACGAGGCGTTGTCGGTCAACGGCAGCAATCTGCTCGCCTTCGACGCCCACCTCCAGTGGGGCGTCGAGCGGGTGAAGGGCCTGGCCAAGTTCGCCGGCCAGGGTCTGTTCAACGTCGGGATCTCGGGCACCGGATGGGTGGCCGTCACCTCGCGCGGTACCCCGGTCGTCGTCGACTGCGGCCGCGGCGAGGACGAGACCTATGTCGACCCGGACGCGCTGGTGGCCTGGTCGAGCGGGTTGAAGACGAAGGCGAAGCGCAGCTTCAAGGCCTCCGCGCTCATCGGGCGCGGCAGCGGCGAAGCGTTCCAGATCGGCTTCTCCGGCCAGGGCTTCGTCGTCGTACAGCCCAGTGAGGACAGCACCGACCGCCTCCGAGTCCGGGGCTGAGGGGGAGCGACACCATGCAGAGCCCGCTTTTCGGCTACACCGAGGTCCAGACCGAGGACCAGTACGCACTCCAGAACCCGTACCTGCTGCGGGTCAAGCTCGACGGCAGGACCGACTGCCTGGCCCGCAAGGGCGCCATGGTCGCCTACCAGGGCCTGATCGAGTTCGACGGGGAGTACCAGAGCCACGCCCAGCGCAACGCCCGTCACCGCACCGGTGAGGGCCTGGACCTCATGCGCTGTTCCGGACAGGGCACCGTCTACCTCGCCAACCTCGCCCAGCACATCCACGTCGTGGACGTGGACCAGGAGGGCCTGACCGTGGACGGCGCCTATGTGCTGGCGCTCGACTCGGGGCTGCACTGGGAGGTCATCTCCGTCGACAGCCAGTTCGGCATCTCCGGCAGCGGCGCCTACAACCTCAACATCTCGGGGCGCGGCAAGGTCGCGCTGATGACCTCGGGCAAGCCGCTGCTCATGCCGGTCACCCCGGACAAGTACGTCTCCGCCGACTCCGACGCAGTGGTCGCCTGGTCGTCCTCGCTCCGCGTGCAGATGCAGGCGCAGACCAGTTCCTCGGGTGTCTGGCGGCGGCGCGGAAACACCGGCGAGGGCTGGGAGCTCAACTTCCTCGGTCAGGGCTACGTCCTGGTCCAGCCCAGTGAGCTGATGCCGCCGCAGAACGCGCAACTGGGCGGGGGAGCCGCCGCCCAGTACGGCTTCGGCCAGCAGGGCGCGCACGGAATGAACCAGGGCAACATCTTCAGCAACCGCTGAGCACCGCCCGCCGCGGGTCCCGCCCCGCGCGCCGCCTCAGAGCAGCGCGCGGGTGCGGGCCAGCAGCGTCCGGACGGAACCGTCCGCGACGTCGGCGACCTCGTCGTACGAGAACCACTTCAGATCCAGCGACTCCTCGCTGATCTCCGCCACGGCACCCGGCGGCGCGATCGCCGCGTACTGCACATCGAGGTGCCAGGCGCACGGCGTCTGATGCCGGTCGAGGTTGACCGGCTCGGGGCGCAGCAGGGTGAGCCCGGCGATGCCCGACTCCTCGAGCCCCTCGCGCAGCGCGGCCCCGGCCAGCGAGGTGTCCTCCGGCTCGCAGTGACCGCCCATCTGCAGCCACATCCCGAGCTTCTTGTGCAGGGTCAGCAGGACCCGCCCGCGCTCCGGGTCCACCACCAGGGCGCTGCCGGTGATGTGGCCGTCGCCGCACGCCTTCCACATGCCGTCCGGGTGTGCCTCGAGGTGGGTGAGATAGGTCTCGCGGAGCCGCTCCTGCCCGGTGTCGGGCGCGGTCCACTCCTTCAGGACGCGCACGGCGTCGTCGTGCAGGGTCACTTCTCGTCGTCGCCCTTGTTCTCGTCGGTGCCGTCGCGCTTGTCCTCGTCCCGCCGGACGTCCTCCACATGGCCGCCCGCGGCCTCGCCGAGGATCTTCTCCAGTTCGGAGAAGTCCAGCTGCTCGCGGTGGACGAAGCCGTCGGGGTCGTCCAGGTCGGCTGCGGTCGGCAGCATGTCGGGGTGGGCCCACAGCCCGTCGCGCCCGTCGACGCCGCGCGCGTCCGTCAGCGAGGCCCACAGCCGGGAGGCGTCCCGCAGCCGGCGCGGTCGCAGCTCCAGCCCGATCAGCGTGGCGAAGGTCTGCTCCGCGGGGCCGCCGCTCGCGCGGCGCCGGCGCAGGGTCTCGCGCAGCGCGCCCGCGGACGGCAGGTGCGGGGCGGCGGCCGCGTGCACGACCGCGTCCACCCAGCCCTCGACGAGGGCCAGGGCCGTCTCCAGACGGGCGAGCGCCGCCTTCTGCGCCGGGGTGTCCTCCGGCTGGAACATGCCGTGCTGCAGCGCCTCCTGGAGCGCCTCGGGGTTCGACGGGTCGAGCTGGCCTACCGCGTCCTCCAGCTTCGAGGTGTCCACCTTGATCCCGCGGGCGTACCCCTCGACGGCGCCGAACAGGTGTGCCCGCAGCCACGGAACGTGCGCGAACAGCCGCTGGTGCGCCGCCTCGCGCAGCGCCAGGTAGAGGCGGACCTCGTCCTGGGGCACGCTCAGGCCCTTGCCGAAGATCTCCACGTTGGCCGGGAGCAGCGCGGCCTTGCCCGCCGGGCCGAGCGGCAGGCCGATGTCGGTCGAGCCCACGACCTCACCCGCCAGCGTGCCCAGCGCCTGCCCGATCTGCGTGCCGAACATGGCGCCGCCCATGGAGCGCATCATCCCGAGCAGCGGGCCCGCCATGGCCTGCATCTCCTCGGGCAGCACGTCGCCCATCGCCGTGCCGACGCGCTCGGCGACCGGGTCGACGAGCTCCTTCCACACCGGCAGGGTCGCCTCGACCCATTCGGCACGGCTCCACGCCACCGCCGAGCCGGCACCGGAGGGCATCGACGTCACCCCGTCGAGCCACAGGTCCGCGAGCCGCAGCGCCTCCTGGACCTTCGCCCGGTCGGCGGGGCCCACGCTGACGTCCTTCGAGCCCTCCGGGGTGCCCTGGGCCACCGTCTGCCGGGCGATGTCCTTGGCCATGTCCCAGTTAACGGGACCGCCCTCGTACGAGAGCATCTGGCCGAGCTGCTGGAAGGCCGCGCCCAGGTCGTTGGGGTTGAGCGAACCGAACATCGCGGCGAAGGGGTTGTCACCGCCCGCGCCGCCGCCGAAGGGGTTTGCGCCGCCGAAACCGAAGGGATTGGCCGGTCCCCGGGAGCCGCCGCCGGAACCGCCCGGCTTCTTGCTGTCGTCCCCTTCCTCGGGCTCCTCGGGAGGGACTCCGAATCCGAATGGGATGTCGCTCACGGTTTCCTCGGCTCTGTGTGTTGTGGGCTGTACCTCCAGCCTAGACACCCGTCAGGCAGGATGGCTGCGTACGGACCGTGGTTGCGGACCGCGCACCTGGTACCAGAGACAACCGTGGGAGACACCCGGTGAGTTCCCCAGAACCGACCGTTCGCCCAGAGCGGAGCGGCGGCAGGACCCCTGCCGGACCGGTGGTCGCCGTCACCGGCGCCGCCTCCGGTGTCGGCCTGCTGCTGGCCCTGCGGCTGGCCGAATCCGACCAGGTCAAGAAGGTCGTGGCGATCGACGAGCGCCGCGGTGACGTCCCCGGTGCCCAGTGGGCGGTGCTCGACGTACGGGACCCGGCGATCGCCGAGCGGCTGCGCGGCGTGGACGTCGTCGTCCACCTCGCGCTCGACCTCGACCTGGAGTCCGACCCCAAGGCGCGCAGCGCCTTCAATGTGCGCGGCACGCAGACGGTCCTCACCGCGGCGGCCGCCGCGGGGGTGCGGCGCGTGGTGCTGTGCACCTCCGCCATGGTCTACGGCGCCCATGTGGACAACGACGTCCCGCTCGCCGAGGACGCGCCGCTGCGCGCCACCGCGGAGGCGTCCTTCGTGGGCGACCTGCTGGAGATCGAGCGGCTCGGCAAGCGCGCCCCCCGCGCCCACCCGGGCCTCCATGTGACGGTCGTGCGCCCGGCGGTGCTGGTGGGGGGCACCGACACCGCGCTCACCCGCTACTTCGAGTCGCCGCGGCTGCTGGTCGTCGGCGGCAGCCGTCCCTGCTGGCAGTTCTGCCACGTCGAGGACCTGGTGACGGCGCTGGAGCACGCGGCGCTGGAGAAGGTCGACGGCGAGATGGCCGTGGGCTGTGACGGCTGGCTGGAGCAGGAGGAGGTCGAGGAGCTCTCGGGCATCCGCCGCATGGAACTGCCGCCGGCGGTGGCGCTCGGCGCGGCCTCCCGGCTGCACCGGCTGGGGCTCACGCCCTCCCCGGCGGGCGACCTGGCGTACACGATGCACCCGTGGGTGGTGAGCGGCAGCCGGCTGCACGAGTCGGGCTGGCGGCCGAAGTGGACCAACGAGGAGGTCCTGGCCGTGCTGCTGGAGGAGGTCTCCGGCCGCAACTCCGTCGTCGGGCGGCGTCTGGGCCGCAAGGACGCGGCCACGCTGGGCGCGGCGGGTGCGACCGTCGCCCTGGTCGGCACGGCGGCGATGGTGCGGCGGGCGCGCAAGCGCCGCGGTGTCTGAGCGTCGCCGGGCGAACTCGCTCCGGAAGGGGCTTTCCGCATGGCGGGCGATGGGGCAGCATGAGCGGCATGGCACAGACGCACGAGGAACCCGTCCGGCTCATCGCGATCCGTGACACGGAACTGTCCGTGGACGAGGTCTACCGCGCCGTGGGGCACGACTCGGCCGGGGGCACCGCGCTGTTCGTCGGCTCGGTCCGCGACCACGACGGCCCCTCGGGCGCCGAGGTGACCGGGCTCGGCTACTCGGCCCACCCGGGCGCGGAGGCGGAGCTGCGCCGGGTCGCGGAGAAGATCGTCGCCGATTTCCCCGTCAAGGCGCTGGCCGCCGTCCACCGGGTGGGTGAACTCAGGGTCGGCGATCTCGCCGTCGTCGTCGCCGTCTCCTGCCCGCATCGCGCGGAGGCGTTCGCCGCCTGCCGGCGTCTCATCGACGACCTCAAGCGCGAGGTCCCCATCTGGAAGCACCAGGCTTTCGCCGACGGCACCGAGGAGTGGGTCGGCGCCTGCGAGCACTGATCGGCGCGGAAGTCCCCACTGGGTGGCCCACCTGCGGTTGCGTAACCTATGACCCGCTCGGAACGTTGTAGCAGCAGAAGATTAGTCTGCTCATAGTTCTTGATCGGCATGCGCGTCCAGGAGGCCGAAGTGGCAGCGCTCGCATGGTTGCTCATCCCGCTGGTCGCCGCGGTCGCCGCGGCCGTCTGGGGAAGCTGGGCGGCGCGTACGCGCTCCACCGGGGACGGCGCGTCGCTCGCCGATTACGAGCGTTTCCGCGAGGCGATGCAGCGCACCGGATCGGGCGGCCCGGCCTGAGGACCCACGGGGCGGCTGCCGGTTCCGTACCGTACTGTCGTTCCATGCCACGCCGCACCGCGACGCTGCTCGCATCGACCCTGACCCTGATAGCGCTGCTGTGCGCGGCGCTCCTGTGGCGTGTGCCGTACGCGGAGATGTCGCCGGGCCCCACGGTGAACACCCTCGGGTCGCACGACGGTGCGCCGGTGCTGCAGATCTCCGGACGCAAGACCTATCCGACCAGCGGTCATCTGAACATGACCACGGTGCGGGTGACGAGCGCGGACTACTCGATGAACCTGGTCGAGGCGGTCACCGGGTGGCTGGCGCACGACCAGAAGGTCGTCGAGCACGACACGCTCTACCCCAAGGGGCAGACGGCCGAGCAGGCCGACCAGGAGAACGCCGAGGAGTTCACGCAGTCCCAGGACAGCGCGAAGGTGGCGGCGCTCAAGGAACTGGGCATACCCGTCGGCTCCAGGGTGATCGTCTCCGCGGTCGTCAAGGACGCGCCCGCCCAGGGCAAGCTGCACGCCGGCGACGTGATCAAGGCCGTGGACGGCAAGTCGGTCGAGGCGGCGGGCGACGTCGCCGAGCTGGTCACCAAGCACCAGCCGGGGGAGAAGGTGGCCTTCACCGTCGTGCCCAAGGGGATCAAGGGTGACGTCACCCAGGATGTGACCGTCACCACCAGGAAGTCCGACGACGACGGCGAGGCCAGGGCGGTCGTGGGCATCCAGGCCGGAGTCGAGCACACCTTCCCGTTCAAGATCGACATCAAGCTGGCGGACGTCGGCGGCCCGAGCGCCGGTCTGATGTTCGCGCTGGGCATCGTCGACAAGCTCACCCCGGAGGACCTCACGGGCGGCAAGTTCGTCGCGGGCACCGGAACGATCGACGACGAGGGCAAGGTCGGGCCCATCGGCGGCATAGACATGAAGACCATCGGTGCGCGGCAGAAGGGCGCCGAGTACTTCCTGACCCCCGCGGACAACTGCGCGGAGGCCGCGGCGGACACCCCGAGCGGCCTCACCCTGGTCAAGGTGAAGACCATCGACGACGCCATGGACGCGCTCAAGGACATCCGCGAGGGCAAGACCTCGGCCCTGCCCCGCTGCACGACGGGCTGAGCCCGAACGCGCCCGGCCCTGCGGCCCCCGGGGCACCCCGGGGGCCGCGGGCGTCAGTCCTCGAAGGTCGCCGCCAGGGCCTCGGCGAGCCCCGGCACCAGCCCGGAGCCGGTCAGCACCTCGGTCGGCGAGTCCTTCTCGCGCAGCCGCACCGCCGACTCCCGGGACCCGTCCCGCAGCACGCCCACGGTCATGCGGACCTCTTGGCGCTCGGGGTGGCCGGCGACCCAGCGGGCCAGCGCAGCGTCGTCCAGCCCCTCCGGGATGGACTCCTCTGCGGACGGCGGCAGCATCAGCCGCTCCACGGTGAGCGCGCAGCCGCTGACGACGTCGGGCCAGGCGATGGTCGCCAGCAACTCGTCCAGGGCGGTGCCCGCCGGCAGCTCGTCCTGTTCGATCGGGGTCAGGCCGCCGGTGGCCTCCTCGCCGAGGCCCAGCTCGTCGGCGAGCCGGGGCTCCTGGGAGCGCAGTGCCGCCGTGTCGACCAGGGCGAACAGCCGGGCGGGCTGGTCCCAGCCCAGGCCGGACGCGTAGTCGTCGATCTCCAGAACGGCACGGGTGAGCGGGGTCGCGGCGAGCGGCGCACCCTCGGACGTGATGTTGGACATGCTCAATATCCTGCCTGTTCTGTGACCCGCATCCCCAATCGGGAACCTTGGGGAACTGACAAAACCGTGAGTAAGTTGCATCAGTGGGCGTCGGTGGGGCGTCCGACGGAGACCGACACTTCGAGGTGCGCACCTTGGTATTCCAGATGCCGGACCGCGGCGGGGGTCCGCACGGGCCGCGGATCAGAGTAGGCCGCCCGTCGCGGCGAGCCCGGACACTGCTCATGACCCTGGGCGCACTGGCCGTGCTGGCCATGGCCTTCGTCATGTTCTCAGGTTTCTGGACCGACTGGCTCTGGTATCGCTCCGTCGACTACTCCTCGGTCTTCACCACCACCCTGTGGACCAAGATCGGCCTGTTCCTCGTCTTCGGCCTGTTGATGGCCGCGGCCGTCGGCGTCAACATCTACCTCGCGCACCGGCTCCGGCCGCCGCTGAGCGCGATGTCGATGGAGCAGCAGAGCCTCGACCGGTACCGGATGGGCATCGCCCCCTACAAGAAGTGGGTGCTGCTCACCGTCTGCGCGCTCGTGGGGCTGATCGCCGGTGCCTCCGCCTCCAGCCAGTGGCGCACATGGCTGCTGTGGACGAACTCCACGCCGTTCGGCACCAAGGACGCGCAGTTCCACGTCGACATCTCCTTCTACGCCTTCGACCTGCCCTGGTACCGCTTCCTGCTGAGCTTCGGGTTCGCCGCGGTGGTGCTGTCGCTGCTGGCGGCGGCGCTGGTGCACTACCTGTACGGCGGCCTGCGGCTGACCTCGCCGGGCGGCCGGGCCACGGCGGCGGCCACCGGGCACCTGTCGGTGCTGCTCGGCCTGTTCGTCACCCTGAAGGCGGTCGCGTACTGGCTCGACCGCTACTCGCTGGCGGTGAAGTCCGGCAACCTGCGCTCCGGCGACTGGACGGGCCTGCGCTATGTCGACGCCAACGCCTATCTGCCGGCCAAGACGATCCTGTTCGCCATCGCCATCATCTGCGCGCTGCTGTTCTTCGCCACCCTGTGGCGGCGCACCTGGTCGCTGCCGCTGATCGGCTTCGGCCTGATGGTGCTGTCGGCGATCCTGATCGGCGGCCTGTACCCGGCGATCGTCCAGAAGTTCCAGGTGCAGCCGAACGAGGCCGCCAAGGAGCAGCCGTACATCCAGAAGAACATCGACGCCACACGCGAGGCGTACGGCATCGACCACACCGACGTGGCCGACTACTCGGGCACGAGCAGCGACTCCAAGGAGAAGCTGCGCACGGACGCCGACACGGCCGCGTCGATCCGCCTGCTCGACCCGAACGTGGTCTCGCCGACCTACCAGCAGCTGCAGAAGGTGCGCGGCTACTACGCCTTCCCGTCCACGCTCGACGTCGACCGCTACACGATCGACGGCAAGGAGCAGGACACGGTGGTGGGCCTGCGGGAGCTGAACCTGGAGGGCATCCCGCAGCACAGCTGGATCAACGACCACTTCAAGTACACGCACGGCTACGGCATGGTGGCGGCCAAGGGCACCACCACGACCACCAGCGGTGAGCCGGCCTTCACCGAGTACGACCTGCCGACCACCGGCGACCTGGGGACGTACCAGCAGCGGATCTACTACGGCGAGCAAACCAAGCAGTGGTCGATCGTCGGGGACAAGACCACGCCGGAGATCGACTACACCGACGACGACGGTGAGAAGTCCTACACCTACACCGCCAAGAGCGGCGTCGCCCTGAAGAACCCGGTGACCCGGCTCGCGTACGCGGTGTCCTTCGGCGAGCCGCAGATCTTCTACTCCGGCGCCGTCGGCGACGACTCGCAGATCCTGTACAACCGCACGCCCAAGGAGCGGGTCGAGGCCATCGCGCCCTGGCTGACGATCGACGGCGACTCGTACCCGGCGGTCGTCGACGGCCGGATCGTGTGGATCGTCGACGCCTATACGACGAGCAACGGCTACCCGTACTCGTCGCGCACCACGCTCGGCGACACCACCGCGGACTCGCTGACCGACGGGCAGCGCGCGGTGCTGGCCCAGCAGAACCAGGTCAACTACATCCGCAACTCGGTGAAGGCGACCGTCGACGCGTACAGCGGCAAGGTCACGCTCTACCAGTGGGACACCAAGGACCCGGTTCTGAAGACCTGGATGAAGGCCTTCCCGAACACGGTCCAGCCGAAGTCGGCCATCAACGACGTGCTGATGGCGCACCTGCGGTACCCGCAGGACCTCTTCAAGGTGCAGCGTGAGCTGCTCACGCGCTACCACGTCACCAAGGCGTCGACGTTCTACAGCGGCAGCGAGGTGTGGGAGGTGCCCAACGACCCGGCCGCCAAGACCGGGAAGTCGGTGCCGCCGTACTACCTGAGCCTGAAGATGCCCGGTCAGAACGACCAGGCGTTCTCGCTCACCACGACCTTCACGCCGAACAAGCGCGAGAACCTCAGCGCCTTCATGGCGGTCGACGCCGACGCGAAGAGTCCGGAGTACGGCTCGATCAGGGTGCTGAAACTGCCGTCGAACACCACGGTGTCCGGCCCGCAGCAGGTGCAGAGCAAGTTCAACTCCGAACCGGACGTGGCGGAGAAGATCAAGCTGCTCAGTGGTGGCGGCGGCTCGACCGTCGAGTACGGCAACCTGCTGACCATCCCGCTCGACGGCGGTCTGCTCTACGTGGAGCCGGTCTACCTCCGGGGCGCCGACACGAACTACCCGCTGCTGAAGAAGGTCCTGGTGAGCTACGGCGGCCAGACCGAGTTCGAGGACACGCTCGGCGAGGCCCTCGACGCGGTCTTCGGGACCGACGGCGGCAAACCGGAGACGCCACCGCAGACGGGCGGCGGCACCGAACCGCCGGCCGCCGGCAATCCGACGGTCGCCCAGGCCCTGGAGGACGCCCAGAAGGCGTACGACGCGGGTCAGAAGGCGCTCAAGGACGGCGACTGGGGTGCGTACGGCCAGGCGCAGAAGGATCTCTCCGACGCGCTCAGGCGGGCCCAGGAGGCCGAGAAGCAGGCGGAGCAAAAGGGCTGACCAGGCCCACCCCGCGTCGTGATACGGTTGGTCCACAACGACGCGGGGTGGAGCAGCTCGGTAGCTCGCTGGGCTCATAACCCAGAGGTCGCAGGTTCAAATCCTGTCCCCGCTACTGTTCGAGAGGGCTCGGAGTCAATAGACTCCGGGCCCTTTCACTTGTAGGGGGGAATCGGTCCGGCTGAGGTTTCGCGTGGCATCCTGTCGGGAAGTCGACAAAACGCTGTAGTGACCTAAGAAGTGACCAACTGGGATCGGCTGAGCTCTGCAGGAATGCCGCATACCAGGTGTACTGCGGGTACAGGTGATGCGACGATGGACCTCATGGGGGATGGTGCAAGGCTGCTGAACGCTCGTCAGATCCGGGATACCGGGTCCGCGGGGCGGACGACCGTGCCCGCGGCCCGAACCCCACTCGTACCGGCCGTCTCCGACCTGCTGCCCGGTCCGCGGGTGGGCGGTCTCGACGAGGAGCGTCTCATCGAGTCCGAACTCCCGGACGAGGAGACCCTGGAGGCCCGCGAGGAGGCCGAACTCGAGGCGCGCCACCGGCGGGCCGCCGAGCACGGCGACATCGCCGCCATGAGCGTCCTGGGCACCATGCTGCTGCGCCGCGGCGACCTCGAGGGCGCCGAGCCCCATCTGCGCGGCGCCGCCGCCGGAGGGGACCGCCCCGCGGCCAACAACCTGGGCCTGCTGCTGCACCAGCGCGGCTACGCCGACGAGGCCGCCGGATGGTGGCGGATCGCCGCGGTCGCCGGTTCCGCCGCGGCCGCGCACGCGCTCGGCCGGCACTTCCGCGAGCGCGGCGACGAGCCCGGCGCCGAGTACTGGCTGCGCCAGGCCGCCGAATCCGGGCACACCCTGGGCGCCTACGCGCTGGCCGACCTCCTCGACCACCGCCGCGACGTCGGCGCCGAGCGCTGGTTCCACGCCGCGGCCGAGCACGGCCACCGCGAGGCGGCCTACCGGCTCGCGGGCATCTGCGCCGAGCGCGGCGAGGAGCGCGAGGCGGAGCAGTGGTACCGGCAGGCCGCCGCCCGCCGGCACCGTCGTGCCGCCCTGCGCCTCGGCACGCTCCTGGAGGAGCGCGGCGAGAACGAGGAGGCCAAGCGCTGGTACCTCACCGCCGCCCGCGACGGGGAGCCGCGCGCCGCCTGCGCGCTGGGCTTCCTGCTGCGCGACGCCGGTGACGTCGACGGAGCGGCCACCTGGTGGCGCCGCGCCGCCAACGCCGGAGACGGCAACGCCGCCAACGCGCTCGGCGCCCTGCACGCCCAGGAGGGCGAGAGCCAGACCGCCGAGCGGTGGTACCGGGCCGCGCTCGAGGCGGGGGACGTCAACGGCGCCTTCAACCTCGGGCTGCTCTGCGCCGGCCAGGGCCGCACGGCCCAGGCCGAGCAGTGGTATCGCAAGGCCGCCTACACCGGGCACCGCGAGGCGGCCAACGCCCTGGCCGTGCTGCTGCTGCAGCGCGGCGACGCGGCGGGCGCCGAGCCGTGGTTCTCCAAGGCCGCCGAGGCGGGCAGCGTGGACGCCGCCTTCAACCTCGGCATCCTGTACGCCGGCCGCGGCGACGACGCCACCGCGCGGCGCTGGTACGGCCGCGCCGCGTCGAGCGGGCACGGCGAGGCCGCGCTCCAGGTCGCGATCGCCCTGCAGAAGGAGGGCGACACGCACGGCGCGGAACGCCATCTGCGCTGCGCCGCGGGCGGGGGCAGCCCCGAGGGCGCCTTCCGGCTCGGCGCGCTGCTGGACGGCCAGGGCACGCAGGAGGCCGCCGCCGAGGCGGAGGAGTGGTACGCCCGCGCCGCCGGCCAGGGGCACCGCCGCGCCCAGGTGAGGCTCGGCATGTGTGCCGCCAAGCGCGGGGACGTCGTCGACGCCGCCCACTGGTACCGGGAGGCCGCCGAGGGCGGCAGCCGCAACGGCGCCTTCAACCTCGGGCTGCTGCTCGCCCGGGAGGGTGCGGAGCCGGAGGCGGCCCTGTGGTGGACCCGCGCCGCCGATGCCGGGCACGGCCGCGCCGCGCTGCGGCTGGCGCTGCTCGCCGCGCGGCACGGGCAGCTCGCGGACGCCAAGGCGTGGTGCTCCCGCGCGGTGGAGTGCGGCCCCGCGGAGGTGGCCGAGCGGGCCGCCCGGCTCACCGACGCCCTGGAGCACGAGCTCTCCGCGTGAAAGCGATTTGCGCTGCTCAGGGCCGGGAGGTTAATCTAGGGACACAACGACGCGGGGTGGAGCAGCTCGGTAGCTCGCTGGGCTCATAACCCAGAGGTCGCAGGTTCAAATCCTGTCCCCGCTACTGAAACGAGAAGGGCCCGGAAGCCAAGGCTTCCGGGCCCTTCTCGTATGCGTTGGGTACAGCCCTGGCATGGTTCGGGCAAAAGGGCGCCGGGGAACCTGGGCCGACCGCCGCCGCCGCGCGATCCTGAAGGCAGGTCCTCAGGCGGCGCGAGGAGGCGGTGTTGCTGCGCAGGCGGCGTAAGCGGCGGCCGACGGAACTCAGGGATGTGACCCGGTGGGGTCGGCTGTGCACGGCCGCCGCCGTGGAGGAGCTGCTCGCCGAGCTGTGGAGCGCCACGGAGGACGAGGACGCCGCCTATGACCGCGCGGCCGCGCTGAGGGCGCTGGCCGCGGCGCCGCCCCGGCTGTGGCTGCTGCTGGACCGCGCCGCCCGCGTACGGGAGGGCGCGCCCCCGGCACCCGGGGAGAGCGAGCCGCTGCGCCTGCTGCTGGCCGCGATGGACCGGGACGGCCGGACGCGTCAGGCCGCCGTGGAAGGGCTGGCCGTGCACGGCGGTCCTCTGGTGGCCTCCGCCCTGGCCCTGCGGACCGCGGACTGGGTGGAACAGGTCCGTGACCGTGCCGTGGCGGCCCTGCTGCGCCGTACCGCCCCGGACGAGGCCGCGGCGGCCGTACGGCTGCTGCTGAGGCTGCGCGGGCGGAGCAGGGCGGCGGAGACCCCGGAGGCGTACCGCGGGGTCCTGGCGGCCCCCGAGGCCCGCCGGGCGGTGCGCGCGCTGGCGGCCGACGTGGACCCGCTGACGCGGCGGTTCGGAGTGGAGCTGGCCCTGGAGCTCGGCGAGTTCGTACGCGGGGACCTGGTGCGGACGGCGCTGCGCGACCCGGACCAGGTGTGCCGCAGGCTGTGCGCCGAGCGGCTGCTGGAGATGGACCCGGACCAGGCGGGCAGGCTGCTGTGGGCCCGCTCCGCGGCCGTGCGGGAGCTGGCGGTCGCGGCGCTGCCCGACGACGTGCCGGCGGCGCGGCTGACCGCCCCGCTGGCCGACCCGGCGCGGATCGTCCGGGCACAGGCCCGCTGGCGGCTGTACAGCAGAGGGGAGCCCCCGGCGCTGGCCTACCGCAGGCAGCTGCTGCGCTGCGGCCCGCAGAGCCCGCCGCGGCTGGTCGCCGGACTGGCGACGGGGCTGGGGGAGTGCGGGGACGCCTCCGACGTGCCGCTGCTGCTGAGGCTGGCACGCGAGGCACGGGCCCCGTGGCCGCCGGCCGTGCGCCGCGCCGCGGTGCGGGCGGCGGGCCGGCTCGTCCAGCAGGAGGGGCTGGTACGGCAGTTGGGGCCGCTGGCCATGGACGCGGATCCCGGGGTGGCCCGGGAGGCCTTCGAGGCGCTCGCCAAGGTCGCGGGGCAGGTGCCCGCGGAGACGGTCTGGGTGGGCCGCACCCGGCCGGAGCCGGGGGTGCGGAAGGCCGCGGAACGCGTGCGGCGGACGGCGCAGCGTCAGGCGCAGGCGGGGCACAGGCCCCGGTAGGTCACCTCGACGTTGGAGACGGCGAAGCCGAAGCGCTCGGCGTCCGGCAGGTCCGCCAGCGGATCGCCGTGCGGGTGGACGTCCCTGATGGTGCCGCAGCCGGAGCACACCAGGTGCTGGTGCGGGCGGTGGGCGTTGGGGTCGTACCGCTTGGCGCGGCCGTCGGTGGCGACCTCTATCACCTCGCCGAGCGAGACCAGCTCGCCCAGGGTGTTGTAGACGGTCGCCCGGGAGATCTCGGGCAGCCGTGCCGCCGCCCGGGCGTGCACCTCGTCGGCGGTCAGGTGGACGTGGTCGCCGTCGAGGACCTCGGCCACGACGCGCCGCTGCGCGGTCATACGCCAGCCGCGTCCGCGCAGTCGCTCCAGCAGGTCACTCATGCCATTTCACCTATCAGTGGGATGAGAACAGCTTAACAGTGACAGTCCGTGTTCCGACCTGGTACGAGTTTGATCCCCTTCTTGACTTGGACTCTGTCTATCGTAGGATCGCTTCCGGCGAGAGCCAAGGCACAGCACCAACCCAGGGAGAGGCACGTGACGGTTCAGGAGACCGGCCCGCTGACGACGGAGGCGGGCGCCCCGGTCGCGGACAACCAGAACAGCGAGACCGCGGGCCTCGGAGGGCCGGTCCTGCTCCAGGACCAGCTGCTGCTGGAGAAGCTCGCCCGCTTCAACCGCGAGCGCGTTCCGGAGCGCGTGGTGCACGCCCGCGGCGCCGGCGCCTACGGCACGTTCACGGTGACCGCGGACGTGACGAAGTACACCCGGGCGAAGTTCCTGTCCGAGGTCGGCAAGCAGACCGAGACGTTCCTGCGGTTCTCCACGGTGGCCGGCAACCTGGGTGCGGCGGACGCGGTGCGCGACCCCCGGGGCTTCGCGCTGAAGTTCTACACCGAGGAGGGCAATTACGACCTCGTCGGCAACAACACCCCGGTGTTCTTCATCAAGGACGCCATCAAGTTCCCCGACTTCATCCACACCCAGAAGCGCGACCCGTACACCGGATCCCAGGAGGCGGACAACGTCTGGGACTTCTGGGGCCTGTCGCCGGAGTCGACGCATCAGGTCACCTGGCTGTTCGGCGACCGCGGCATCCCCGCGAGCTACCGTCACATGAACGGCTACGGCTCGCACACCTACCAGTGGACCAACGAGGCGGGCGAGGTCTTCTGGGTCAAGTACCACTTCAAGACCGACCAGGGCATCAGGAACCTCACCCAGGACGAGGCCAACAGGATCGCCGGCGAGGACCCCGACTCCCACCAGCGCGACCTGCGCGAGGCCATCGAGCGCGGCGAGTTCCCCAGCTGGACCGTGCAGGTGCAGATCATGCCGGCGCAGGACGCCGCGTCCTACCGCTTCAACCCGTTCGACCTCACCAAGGTGTGGCCGCACGAGGACTACCCGCCGATCGAGATCGGCAGGCTGGAGCTCAACCGCAACCCGCGGAACATCTTCGCCGAGGTCGAGCAGTCGATCTTCTCCCCGGCGCACTTCGTTCCCGGCATCGGCCCCTCCCCGGACAAGATGCTGCAGGGCCGTCTGTTCGCCTACGGCGACGCCCACCGCTACCGCGTCGGCATCAACGCCGACCACCTGCCGGTGAACCGCCCGCACGCCACCGAGGCGCGCACCCACGGCCGCGACGGCCACCTCTACGACGGCCGCCACGGCGGCGCGAAGAACTACGAGCCGAACAGCTTCGGCGGCCCCGACCAGACCGGCCGCCCGCTGTGGTCGGCCACCGCGGTCACCGGGTACACCGGCAACCACGAGGCGCCCTCGCACGCCGAGGACGACGACTTCGTCCAGGCCGGCAACCTCTACCGGCTGATGTCGGACGAGGAGAAGGAGCGTCTGGTCGCCAACCTCTCCGGCTTCATCGCCAAGGTGTCGCGCGACGACATCGCCGAGCGGGCGATCGGCAACTTCCGCCGGGCCGACGAGGACTTCGGCAAGCGACTGGAGGCCGCCGTCCGCGCGCTGCGCGGCTGACCGGCCCTCATGGCGGCGCACCTCGCGCCACAGACCCGGAGGGGACCGGGCGCGTCCAGGCGCCCGGCCCCCTCCGATCCATGTCCGGCCCGTCAGCCGGCCAGGGCGTGCGCCGGCTGCCAGCAGCGCACGATGTCGCGTACGGAGACCATGCCGACCGGGTTGCGGTCGTCCAGCACCACCAGGTGCCGGAAGCCGCCGCGTACCATCGCGGCGGCCGCCTCTTCGAGGGTCCATTGGGGCGCGGCGAAGACCACGTCCGTGGTGGTGTGGGCGGCGGCGAGTTCGAGGTCGGGGTCGAGCCCCGCACCGATGGCGTTGAGGATGTCGCGCTCGGTCAGGATGCCGAGACCGCAGGTGTCGGGATCGAGTACCACCGCCGCGCCCACCCGTCGGGCGGACATCAGCCGGGCGGCCTGGCGGAGGGTGTGAGCGGGACCGACCGTGAGAACGACCGTGCTCATGGCGTCGCGTACGAGCATGGGATACCCCTCGGGCTGCGTCGTGGCCGTCTTGAGAACCGTTTCACAAATGCACAAGCTCACGCATTCTCATGTTCACATGCACCGCGGTCCGCAGCAAGGGGCGTGCGGAGGGTGATCGGTAGTGTGAGGGGTAGTGCGGTTACGGGCGGTTCAGAAAGGCGAGCATGTCCTCGTGCAGCAGCCCGTTGGACGCCGCCGCGTTCCCGCCGTACGGACCCGCGGTGCCGTCGAGGCTGGTGAAGCGCCCGCCGGCCTCGCGCACGATGACCTCGTTCGCCGCCATGTCCCACAGGCTCAGTTCGGGCTCCGCGCAGATGTCCACCGCGCCCTCGGCGACCATCATGTACGGCCAGAAGTCCCCGTAGGCGCGCGTCCGCCAGCAGGACCGGGTCAGGTCGAGGAAGCCGTCGAGGCGGCCCTGCTCCTCCCAGCCGCTCAGCGAGGAGTACGCGAAGGAGGCGTCCTGGAGCCGGCTCACCTGCGACACCCGCAGCCGCGTGGCCGAGGCCAGGCTGCGTCCGGTGTAGGCGCCGCCGCCCTTCACCGCCCACCAGCGGCGCCCCAGGGCGGGCGCGGACACCAGGCCGACCACGCCCTCGTCGCCCTGCTCCCCGCGTACCATCAGCGCGATGAGGGTGGCCCACACGGGCACCCCGCGGACGTAGTTCTTCGTGCCGTCGATCGGATCGACGATCCACCGCCGCGGACCGGTCCCCTCCGTGCCGTACTCCTCGCCGAGCACCGCGTCGCGCGGCCTCGCCCGCCCGAGCTGACTGCGGATCAGCTCCTCGGCGCGCTTGTCGGCCTCGCTCACCGGCGTCATGTCGGGCTTGGTCTCTACCTTGAGGTCCAGGGACTTGAAGCGCTCCATGGTGGCGGCGTCGGCGGCGTCGGCAAGGATGTGCGCGAGGCGCAGATCGTCGTTGAAGTCCGGCATGGAGCGAACAGTATCGATCGCAGCAGGTCGAGGTCACGCAAGGTGTACGGGGAGGGTTGACACGGATCGACAGCGCGTCAATTCTGGCCGCACAGCCCCTCGAGGCCGCTCGGCACCGCTTGAGACCGCTTGAGACCGCTTGAGACCGCTTGGAGGCAACCGTGCCGACAGCGCGTGAATCACTCCTGGACGCGGCGCTGTCCGCACTGGGCGACCGGTCGTGGGCGACGATCAGAATGGTCGATGTGGCGGCCGTCGCCGGGGTGTCGCGGCAGACCCTCTACAACGAGTTCGGCAGCAAGGAGGGCCTCGCGCGCGCCCTGGCCCGCAGGGCGGCGGACGAGTTCCTGGCCGGCGTGGAGCGCGCCCTGGACACCGCCGCGCGGCACGGCGCCGACGCCGGCGACTGCTTCGCCGCCGCGACCGCCTGGACCCTGCACAGTGCCCGCCGCAGCCCCCTCGTGCGCGCGGCGCTGACCGGCTGCCGCGGGGACCGGGTTCCGGCGGCGGCCATCGTGCCCGTGCCCGTGCCGCACGTGCCCGTGCCGCGCGTGGCCGGACGGAGGTCGCGGGGGGACGACGGCCCGCTCGCCCCCGCCGAGCTTCTCGACGCCGTCCGGGTGCGCGCCGCCGCGGCGCTGGGGCGGCGCTTCCCCCGACTCGACCAGGCCGAGACCGGCTGGGCCTGCGAGGCCGCGGTGCGCCTGACCGTCTCCTATGTCGTCGCTCCCGCGGCCTCCGACGAGGAGGCCTGCCTGCGGGTGGCCCGGCTGGTCCGGGGGCTGCTGCAGCGCGGCTGGTGACCCAGGCGCGGCCGGGTGCCGGCGCGGGGCGAGAACACCGGGGTGGCAGAGTGCCGCATCGGGAGAGCGCCGGGTCAGTGCGTGGAGCCCGATAGCTGGAGCCCGATGACGCCCAGGACCACCAGGCTGATGGAGATCAGCTTCAGGGTGGAGACGACGTCGCCGAGGAAGGCCATGCCGTAGATGGCCGTCCCGGAGGCCCCGATGCCCGTCCAGACCGCGTACGCGGCCCCGACGTCCAGTTTCTTCAGGGCGAGCGTCAGCAGGCCGAAGCTGCCGAGGGCGAAGGCGCAGAATGCGATGGTCGGCCACAGGCGTGTGAACCCGTGGGAGAGCTTGAGGCAGACCGCGAAGCCGGTTTCGAGCAGTCCGGCGACCACCACGAGGAGCCAGGCCATCGAGCGCCCTCCCGTTCCGTCTGTCGATGAGCGATCATCACACAGCATGCCCGGAAACGGCGTCTCAGTCCCCTTCCTTGCGCTCACGCGTCGCGAGCAACCGCCGCAGCGAGAACAACCGGGCGGGTTCCGCGTGTCCGTCGGCGACCCAGGCGTCCAGGGCGCAGTCGGGTTCGTCGTGGCTGCAGGCGCGCGGGCAGTCCTCCGTGCCGGGCTCCAGATCGGGGAAGGCGTGGATGACCCGGGACGGATCGACGTGGTGGAGACCGAAGGAGCGCACGCCCGGGGTGTCGATGACCCAGCCCTCCTCGCCGCTGAGCGGCAGCGCGAGCGCCGAGGTCGTGGTGTGCCGGCCCCGGCCGGTGACGGCGTTGACGAGGCCGGTCGCGCGCTGACGTTCCACCAGGGCGTTGACCAGGGTGGTCTTCCCGACGCCACTGTGGCCGACGAAGGCGGTGATGCGGCCCTTGAGGTGCTCGCGCACGGCCTCCGTCGCCCCGGCGTCGAAGTTCTCGTGACTGGTCACCACATAGGGGACGCCCAGCGGCGCGTACGTCTCCAGCAGCGGCTCCGCCGGGGCGAGGTCGGACTTGGTGAGCACCAGCAGCGGCTCCAGCCCGGCGTCGTACGCCGCGACCAGGCAGCGGTCGATGAGCCGGGGGCGCGGCTCGGGGTCGGCGAGGGCGGTGACGATGGCCAGCCGGTCGGCGTTGGCGACGACCACCCGCTCGTACGGGTCGGTGTCGTCGGCGGTGCGGCGCAGCACCGAACTGCGCTCCTCCACGCGCACGATGCGCGCCAGGGTGTCCTTGTCGCCGGACAGGTCGCCGACGATGCCCACCCGGTCGCCGACCGCGATGCCCTTGCGGCCCAGTTCGCGGGCCTTCATCGCGGTGACCGTGCGGTCCTCCACGAGGCAGGTGATGCGGCCCCGGTCGATGGTGAGGACGAAGCCCTCCACGGCGTCCTCGTGCTTGGGCCGGATGCTCGTACGGGGACGGTTCCCCTTGCGGTTCGGGCGGACCCGGACGTCGTCCTCGTCGGTGTGCTTGCCGTAGCGCCGCATGGCTCAGGCCCGCACCGGGGACGCGGAGGCCGCCGGCGCCGCGCCCAGCATGGCCGTCCACATCTCGGGGAAGTCGGGGAGGGTCTTGCCGGTGGTGCCGACGTTCTCGACCCGCACGCCGTCGACGGCCAGCCCCAGGACGGCGCCCGCCGTGGCCAGCCGGTGGTCGTCGTAGGTGTGGAAGACCCCGCCGCGCAGCGGCCGCGGACGGATGCGCAGACCGTCCTCGGTTTCGGTGACGTCGCCGCCGAGCTCGTTGATCTCCTTGCTCAGCGCGGCCAGCCGGTCGGTCTCGTGCAGGCGCAGGTGGCCCACGCCGCGCAGCACGGACTCGGAATCGGCGAGCGCGGCGACCGCCGCGATGCCGGGAGTGAGCTCGCCGACGTCCGACAGGTCGGCGTCGATGCCGTGGATCCGGCCGGAGCCGGTGAACACCAGGCCCGCGTCGGTCAGCTCGCAGGAACCGCCCATCCGGGTGAACAGCTCGCGCAGCGCGTCACCGGGCTGGGTGGTGCGCCGCGGCCAGTCCGGGACGACCACCCGGCCGCCGGTGACGAGCGCGGCGGCGAGGAACGGCTGGGCGTTGGAGAGGTCCGGCTCCACGGTGAGGTCGACGCCGAGCAGCGCGCCGGCGTCGACCCGCCAGACGTCGGGCTCGCCGCCGTTCTCCGGGGTGTCGACCTTGGCGCCGGCGTGGCGGAGCATCTCGACCGTCATCCTGATGTGCGGCAGCGACGGCAGGGTCGGGCCGGTGTGCCGGACCTCGACGCCCTGGTTGAAGCGGGGGCCGGACAGCAGCAGGGCGCTGACGAACTGGGAGGACGAGGACGCGTCGATCGACACCGGGCCGCCGTCCAGCGCCCCGCCGCCGTGCACGGTCAGCGGCAGCGCGCCGCGGCCCTCGTCGTCGATGCGGGCGCCCAGGGAGCGCAGCGCGTCGATGACCCCGTGCAGGGGGCGCTCGTGGCTGCGCGGGTCGCCGTCGAAGCGCACCGGACCGTCGGCGAGCGCCGCGACCGGGGGCAGGAACCGCATCACCGTGCCGGCGTTGCCGACGTCGACGGTGGCGGGGCCGTGCAGCCCGGCCGGAATGACCCGCCAGGCCTCGCCGCCGTAGGGATTGACCACCTCGTCGATCTGCACGCCCATGGCGCGCAGCGCGTCGGCCATGAGCACGGTGTCGCGGCTGCGCAGCGGGCGGCGCAGCCAGCCCGGCTCCGAGGCGAGGGCCGCGAGCACCAGGGCGCGATTGGTGACCGACTTGGATCCGGGCACGGTGACCGTCGCGTCGACGGGAGCGGACGCGAGCGGCGCGGGCCAAAGGGCGGTGTGCGCGGGGTTACCGGTCATGGCCCCAAGCGTAGTGGCTCAACGAGAGGGCGAATCGCTCACAAAGCGCATGAAACCTGAAGGAAACAGATACCCGCTCGCAAGGCCTACAGACCTGTGAGCCAGCGTCCGCCGCCGAGGAGCGAGAGCAGCGCCACCGCGTAGAACAACAGCATCCACAGCGCGGCGGGGGTGTGCGTCAGCCGGGACAGCTGGTCCGCGTCCGAGGCCGGCGCCGCTCCGCCGCGCCGCTTGCGCTGGAGTTCCAGGACCGGCCGGACACCCCCGAACAGCAGGAACCACACCACCAGGTACGCGAACGCGGCCTGGACCCCGGGCTCGGTCAGCCAGGACACCAGCAGGAAGAGCCCGCCGGTGACGAACACGGTCAGCACCCCGTACGCGTTCCTGATCATCACCAGCATCACCAGCAGCAGGGCCGTCGCGCCCCACAACAGCGCCGTGATGTGCCCCGCGGCGAGCAGCAGCGCCCCGGCGAGACCCAGCAGCGAAGGCGCGGTGTAACCGGCCGCCGCGGTGAGGATCATGCCGAGGCCGTACGGCTTGCCGCGGGAGACGGTCAGGCCCGAGGTGTCGGAATGCAGCCGGATGCCCTGGAGGCGGCGTCCGGACAGCAGGGCGACCAGGCCGTGGCCGCCCTCGTGGGCGATGGTGATCGCGTTGCGGGTCAGCCGCCACAGGGCGTGCGGCAGCACCGCGGCCAGCGCGACGGCGGCCGTGACGCCGACCAGCCAGGGGGAGGGCGCGGGCTGGGTGCCGAGGATGGAGTCGATGAGCTGCACGGTTCCGCACCATACGACGGCCGGCTGTGTCCGCGCCGTGGCAATCTGGCACTCATGTGCGGTCGATTTGCAGCGAGCCGGAGGCCCGAGGATCTCGTCGAGGTGTTCGACGTGCGGAAATGGGATGCCACGGAGGCGCTCGACCCCAACTGGAATGTCGCGCCCACCGACAGCACCTACGCGGTGCTGGAGCGGCCGGACAAGGAGACGGGCGAGATCGTGCGCCAGTTGCGCGCCTTGCGCTGGGGGCTGGTGCCGAGTTGGGCGAAGACGCCCGACGTCGGCGTCAAGATGATCAACGCGCGGGCCGAGACCGTGCACGAGAAGGCGTCCTACCGCCGCCCCTTCGCCTCGCGCCGCTGCCTGCTTCCCGCCGACGGCTACTTCGAGTGGGTCACCGGCAGGGAGGAGCGGCAGCTGGAGGAGGAGGGGAAGAGGAAGCGGCCCCGCAAGCAGCCGTACTTCGTCACCCCCGTCGACGGCTCGGTCTTCGCGATGGCCGGGCTGTACGAGTTCTGGCGCGACCGCACCCTGCCCGACGAGCACCCGCGCGCCTGGTGGGTCACCTGCACCGTCATCACCACGGAGGCCTGGAGCGAGCCCTTCGCCGACGCCGACGAGCGCCCCGGCGGTCCGCGGTCCCTGGCCGAGATCCACCCGCGCATGCCGCTGTGGATCACCCCGGACCACTGGGACGACTGGCTCGATCCCGCGCGCACCGAGGTCGAGGACCTGCGCGGACTGCTCGCGCCGCCGCGGCCCGGCCTGCTGCGTGTGCACCCCGTGCGCACCGAGGTGAGCAACGTCCGCAACAACGGACCCGAGCTGGTCGAGGCGATCGAGGCCCCCGAAGAGGCGACGCTGTTCTGACCGGCCGCGGTGCCAGACTGGCCGGTGTGAGCGAGATCATGGACACCGTGTCCACCCCCGCGGGTGACGCCCGCGTCACCTGGCACCGGGCCCGCCGCGCCCGCGCCGTCGTGGCGCTGGGCCATGGGGCCGGAGGCGGCATCGAGGCACGCGACCTGCGGGCGCTGGCCGCGGCCCTGCCGCCGCGCGGCTGGACGGTCGCCCTGGTGGAGCAGCCGTGGCGGGTGGCCGGCAAGAAGGTGGCGCCCGCGCCGAAGGCCCTGGACACCGCCTGGACCGCGCTGTGGCCCGCGCTGGCCGAGCCGGGCCTGCCGGTCGTCGCCGGCGGCCGCAGCGCGGGGGCGCGGGTGGCCTGTCGTACGGCGGAGGCGCTCGGCGCGGTCGGGGTGCTGGCGCTGTCCTTCCCCCTGCACCCGCCGGGCAAGCCGGAGAAGTCCCGGGCCGACGAGCTCACCGGGGCCGGGGTGCCCGTACTGGTCCTGCAGGGCGGGCGCGATCCCTTCGGGCGGCCGGAGGAGTTCCCCGAGGGGTACGAGCCCGTCGAGGTGCCGTACGGCGACCACGGATTCGCCGTGCCGAAGTCGGCGGACCTCACCCAGGAGGGGGCACTGAGCGTCATCACCGACGCGGTGCTCGGCTGGCTGGAGGAACTGCCCCCGCTTCGGGAATGAGCGGTGCGCGGCCCGTGTTGTGCCTGGCGTCCACACGAAAGAACGTACGCACAGTGAGGAAGGCAGCCGGATGGTCAGAGCCGAGTGCCGCGCCCGCGCCGACGCGCCGTACCTGTCCTGGCCGGAGTGGCCGGCGATGGGCGGGGCGAACCGGGACAGCGCGCCGATCCCGCCCGGGATATCCTCCGATGGCGTGGGGTCCGCTTACGGCCCCGTGACCGTCGTGGAGGAGGTGGGTCCGGTCAGCGGCAACGACGACAGCACGTCCGAGGTGCACGAGGCGCAGGTGACTCCGGAGTCCGACGTCGAGCGCAGCGCGCGCTTCGAGCGGGATGCCCTGGAGTACCTGGACCAGATGTACTCGGCTGCGCTGCGCATGACCCGCAACCCGGCCGATGCCGAGGACCTGGTGCAGGAGACGTACGCGAAGGCGTACGCGTCGTTCCACCAGTTCCGTGAGGGCACCAATCTCAAGGCGTGGCTCTACCGCATCCTCACCAACAGCTTCATCAACTCCTACCGGAAGAAGCAGCGCGAGCCCCAGCGCAGCGGCACGGAGGAGATCGAGGACTGGCAGCTGGCGCGCGCCGAGTCGCACATGTCCACGGGTCTGCGCTCCGCGGAGTCCCAGGCCCTGGACCACCTGCCCGACTCGGATGTGAAGCAGGCGCTGCAGGCGATCCCGGAGGAATTCCGGATCGCGGTCTATCTCGCGGACGTCGAGGGCTTTGCCTACAAGGAGATCGCCGACATCATGGGTACGCCCATCGGTACGGTGATGTCCCGTCTGCACCGGGGGCGGCGGCAGCTGCGTTCGCTGCTGGAGGACTACGCGCGGGAGCGCGGGCTGGTCCCGGCGGGCGCGGGAGACGAGAAGGGCTCGGGCACATGAGCTGCGGCAACCCCCATGAGACGGACTGCTCCGAGGTACTCGAACACCTTTACGAGTACCTGGACAACGAGATGTCCGACGACGCCTGCGCCAAGTTCAAGCAGCACTTCGACGAGTGCCACCCCTGCTTGGAGAAGTACGGCCTCGAGCAGGCCGTCAAGAAACTGGTCAAGCGCTGCTGCGGGCACGACGACGTACCCACCGACCTGCGCTCCAAGGTGCTCACGCGGATCGAGCTGATCCGCGCCGGCGAGGTCGCGCCGGTTCCGGAACCGGCGGACGGCGACAGCACGCCGACCGGTTCGCCGGCCACCTGACGCACACCGCGCCGGCAGGTCACCCGGGATCACCCGAAGGCGGGAATCGCGGCCGCTCGCCCACCGTGCGGCGGCCGCGCCCCTAGCCTCGGTGGGGTGCGTGCGATGCGGGCGGTCCGGGTGCTCCCACCGGCGGCACGGGTCTACATCCCGGTCGTCGTCGTGTCGGCGTGCGGCGCGCTCGTCACCGGCCCCCACGGGGACACCCCCTGGCTCACCGCCGCGGCGCTGGCGGCGCTGTACGCCGCGGGGGAACGGACGGGGGCGTCCCTACCCCCGGTGCTCTTCGCGGCCGCGCTCCTGCTTCCCCCTGGCGCGGCCGCACTCGTCGCCGTGCCCGGCGGCCTCGTCGCCCCGGTCCGGGGCGAACCGCGCCCGGTGCGCCGCGTGTGGCACGCCGCGCAGCTCGCCCTGGCGACGGACGCCGCGGCGCAGGCCCGGGCGGCCTTCGGGGACGGCCCCTTCGCGCGGCTGCCGGGACTGCTGGTGCCCGCGCTCGCGGCGGTGCTCGCCTTCTGCCTGGTCTCCGCGGCGCTCACCTCCGGCGTGCTGATCACCGCCGAGCGGACGGCCCCGGCCGCCGCCTGGCGGGAGGCCCTGCTCGGTCCCCTCGCGTCGCAGCTCACCTACGGCCTGGTGGGCCTCATGGCCGCGGTGCTCTGGCAGGGGCCGTACGGGGCGGTGGCCGCCGTCCTCGCCCTGCTGCCGACGCACATCGCCCACTGGGCCGTCGGCCAGGCGCGCCGCGAGCGGGCCGCGCACCAGGCGACGGTGCGGGCGCTGGTGCAGGCCGTGGAGATCAAGGACCGCTACACCCGCGGCCACAGTGAACGCGTGGGCCGGGCGTCGGCGCTGATCGCCCGCGAGATCGGCATGCCTCCCGAACGGGTGGAGGCGCTGCGGCTGGCCGGCATCCTGCACGACATCGGCAAGCTGGGCGTGCCCACCCGCGTGCTGCGCAAGGACAGCCCACTGACCCCCGAGGAACGGCGGATCATCGAGCTGCACCCCGGTTACGGGCACGAGATGGTGCGGGGCATCGCCTTCCTCGACGACGCCCGCACGGCGATCCTGCACCACCACGAACGCCTCGACGGCTCGGGCTACCCGTACGGCCTGGCCGGCGAGGCCATCCCGTCGTCCGCGCGCCTGGTAGCCGTGGCCGACGCCTTCGACGCGATGACCTCCACGCGGGCCTACCAGGTCACCCGCGGGGTCGACGACGCGCTGGGGGAGCTGCGGCGCTGCGCCGGCACCCACTTCGACCCCCTCATGGTCCAGGCCCTCGTCCGCGCCGTCCGCCGGGAGGGATGGAACCCGGCGGTCACCGCGGACGAGCCGGAGCCCTTCCCGCCCGTCCAGGCCCGGCGCCACGCCCGCCGGGACGCCACATCCCGCCGTACGCCCGAGCCGCGCCCGTGAGCGCATCCGGCCGCCGCGGCGGCGACCACCGGCGCCATCGCAGACGCACGCCGCCCGCCGTCCTCACCGTCCACGGCCTCGCGCTGGCCGTGGGCGCCGCGGGCCTGGGCTGGACGGCGGCCCGCGGTGTCGCCGATCCCGCGGCCGCCGCCGCGTTCGGGGCGCTCATCGTCGTGGGCGAGGCCTTCCGCATCCCGGAACCCGAGGGCCGCGAGGCGGCCCCCGTGGCCTTCGCCGGGGCCCTGGCGTACGCGCTCCTCGCGGCGGAGGCGGTGGCGGTCGTCGTGGCCGTGTCCGTCGCCGCGGTGGTCGCCGGACAACTGCGGGGGGCGCCACGGGACGCGGCGGCGCGGCGCGTGCTGACGGTCGCCTTCGCCGCGGCGACCGCCCAGCCGCTGTACGGCGGCAGCGGCGGCCATCCGGGCTACGCCGTGCTGCTGCTGGCCAGCACGATCCTCTGCGACGCCGTGCTCGCCGCGATGCTCGGCGCCGCCCGCGAACGGCACCCCTTCGCCTCCGTCCTGCGTGACGAACTGGCCGCCCTGCCCGGAGTCGGCTCGGCCGTGTGCGCCGGCGGGGTCGTGCTGGCGCAGGCGGAGCAGGCCGCCGGGCTCTGGGCGCTGCCCGTGTGCGGGGTGCCCCTGCTGCTGACCCAGACGGCCTTCCGCCGGCACGCCGCGATCCGGGCCACCCACCGGGAGACGATCACCTCGCTCGCCCGGGCCACCGAGGTCGCCGGCTACACCCCGGTGGGGCACGCCCGCCGGGTCAGCGCGCTGAGCCACGCCATGGGCAGGGAACTGGGCCTGGGCGGAAGGGCGCTGGCGGCCCTGGAGCACGCGGCGCTGATGCACGACATCGGCCAGCTCTCCCTCGTCGACCCCGTCCCCGGGGGCGCCACCTCGTCCCTCGATCAGGTGGAACGCCGGCGCATCGCCCTGCTCGGCGCGGAGGTCGTACGCCGTACGGGTGCCCCCGAGGAAGTCGCGCGGATCGTGGAGGGCCAGGCCGATCCGTACCGGGACCAGCCGCTCGCCGGACGCATCGTGCGTACGGCCAACGCCTACGAGGACCTGGCCGGGGGCGGTACGGCCGTGGGCCGGGGGCTGCAGGCGCTGGAGCGGTTGCGCCTCGACACCGCGCACGAATACGACCCCCGGGTGGTCGAGGCGCTGACCAGGGTCGTTGCCAGGGCCGGGCAGTGAACCCGCCGGTAATGAGCGGGCGTACCAAGGGGCATGGTTGGATGCCCGCAGGGGCGCAGAGCGCTCAAGAGGCACACCATGGCGCCGATGCTGCCAAAACGACAAGCCCGGCCGTGTGTGACAGGCCCTGCCGATGGCAAGGAGGACTGATGAGCACCGCTGAGCGCGGGACGTGGGGGAACGGACGGGGCACCGTGGAGCACCAGCGAACGCGAGCGGCAGGCGGGACACGTTGAGGATCTTCGGCAGGGCGCGCCATCGGCCCTCCGCCACCTGGCGGCAGGCGACCGATCAGGCGTTCACGCTGATCAGCGACGGGCGGTACGAGGACGCCGGCGCGCTGCTGATCCGTGCCGCCGACCTCGAGCCGTGGCGCTCGGAGTCCTGGTACAACCTCGCGCTGCTCCACAAGTTCCGGCACGACTGGGAGCAGGCTCGCACCACCGGGCTGCGGGCCGTCGCCCTGCTGGACCGCGCGCCGGGCGCCCCCGACTGGTGGAACGTCGGCATCGCCGCCACCGCGCTGCAGGACTGGCCGCTGGCCCGCCGCGCCTGGCAGGCGTACGGCCTGAGGCCCGACGCCGCCGGGACCGGCCCGGTGACGATGCAGCTGGGCAGCTCGGCGGTACGGCTCTCCCCGGAGGGCGAGGCCGAGGTGGTCTGGGGCCGCCGGATCGATCCGGCCCGGATCGAGGTGCTGAGCATCCCGCTGCCGTCCTCCGGCCGCCGCTGGGGCGAGGTCGTGCTCCACGACGGCGTGCCGCACGGCGAGCGGCGCACCGCCGACGGCGCGACCTACCCCGTCTTCGACGAGATCGAGTTGTGGGCGCCGTCCCCGGTGCCGACCTGGCTCGTCCTGCTGGAGGCGGCCACCGAGTCCGACCGCGACGCCCTGGAGCAGCTGGCCGCCGACGCCGGCTACGCCGCCGAGGACTGGTCGTCCTCGGTCCGGCTGCTCTGCCGCACCTGCTCCGAGAGCCGGATGCCGACCGACGACGGCTCCGACGCCTCCCGCGACCCGCACGACCAGGGCGAACCCGGCCACCCGGGCCACCTCAGCCACCGCACCCCCGGCGCCCTGTGGGCCCCCGAGCGCGAGTGCGGCATCGCCGCCCCGGTCGGCCTGGTGCGCGGTCTGCTGGACAGCTGGGTCGCCGACAGTCCGGACACCCGGGACTGGCGTGATCTCGAAGAGGTCTGCTGACACCGTCGCGGGCACGTACCCTTGATGGGCTATTGAGCTTTGGAGAAGGCCCGAGGAAGGCGTACGACGGACCATGTCGCAGCAGGAGACCGAGCAGACCGCATTCACCGACGACGTGACGGACGCGGAGGAGCGCGAGGCCGCGCACCGCGCGCGCGGCACGGCCCGCCCGATCACGGTCGTCGGCAACCCGGTGCTGCACCACCCGTGCCAGACGGTCACGTCCTTCGACGACGAGCTGGCCGCGCTCATCGATGACATGTTCGCCAGCCAGCGCGCCGCCGAGGGCGTCGGCCTCGCGGCGAACCAGATCGGCGTCCCCCTGCGGGTCTTCGTATACGACTGCCCGGACGACGACGGCGTCCGCCACGTCGGCCACGTGGTCAACCCCGTCGTCGACGACCTCCCCGCCGAGCGCCGCGTCCTCGACGACGGCAACGAGGGCTGCCTGTCCGTGCCGGGTGCCTACGCCGAGCTGCCGCGTCCCGACTACGCGGTCTGCCGCGGGCAGGACATGCACGGCAACGACATCGTCGTCGCGGGCTCCGGGTTCTTCGCCCGCTGCCTCCAGCACGAGACCGACCACCTCAACGGTTACCTCTACATCGACCGGCTCTCCAAGCGGGACCGCAAGGACGCGCTGAAGCAGATGGCGGAGCTCACGCCGAAGTACGAGACCGTGCCGAACGAGTGATCGATCCCTGCCGTTAACCTGTTCGCCCCGGCATGATCATGCCGGGGCGAACAGGGGAGGGTTATGCGACACAGAGTGCTGACGGCCGCCGCGGCGGGTGCCGCGGCGATGGTGGTCCTGACGGCGCCGGCCGCCCACGCGGAGGGCCGGGGCGACATCCGGGTCATCAAGACGGTGGTGGACCACGGCACCAATGTGATCGTCGGGACGAAGAAGGCCATCGAGTTCCCGATCGTCATGACGATCAGGGACAACTCGGGGGTCAAGAAGGTCTCGCGGGTGGGCGCGCTCAACACGGCCAACGGGTGGGGCCCCAGCGACGCGTTCGACACCCGCTGCGAGAAGAAGAGCGCCACCACGTCGGTGTGCACGGCCACCTTGCTGATCGACCCGACGTCGATCCGTTCGTCGGTGGTGGGTGATCCGGACTGGAACGCCAATCAGGTAGCGGGCTGGTGGCGGGTCGACGCCACGGTCCACGCGAACGACGGCGACTACTGGATCAGCGACGGCATCGCCCGGTTCAAGGTGAAGCGCGCATCGGTGCTCACCACCGACGCGGGGCCCGAGCCGGTCGCCAAGGGCGGCACGCTCACCGTCAAGGGCAAGCTCACGCGGGCGAGCTGGCAGAGCCTGAAGTACGGGGGCTACGCCGGGCAGCCCGTGCAACTGCAGTTCAAGAAGGCGGGCTCCACGAAGTGGAACACCGTCAAGACGGCCACCACGAACAGCTCCGGTGGCCTGAGCGCCAAAGTGACCGCCACCGCGGCGGGCAGCTGGCGCTGGTTCTTCCCGGGCACGACCACGACGGCCCAGGTGGCCTCGGCCGCCGACGCGGTCGTCCTGAAGTGACCGCGAGCGGGGCCCGGCCGATCCGGCCGGGCCCCGCTCGTCAGCCGCGGTGCGCGCGGATCAGAAGTCGTCGTCGAAGGAGACCGTGCCCTCGACCGCCACCTGGTACGCGGAGGCGCGGCGCTCGAAGAAGTTGGTCAGCTCCTGGACGTTCTGCAGCTCCATGAAGGAGAACGGGTTCTCCGAGCCGTAGCGGGCCGGCAGGCCGAGCCGGACCAGCCGCTGGTCGGCGACGCACTGCAGGTACTCGCGCATGGAGTCGGTGTTCATGCCGGGCAGGCCGTCGCCGCACAGGTCGCGGGCGAACTGCAGCTCGGCCTCGACGGCCTCCTCCAGCATGGCGGTGACCTGCTTGCCCATCTCCTCGTCGAAGAGGTCGGGCTCCTCCTGGCGGACGGTGTCCACGACGTGGAAGGCGAAGTCCATGTGCATCGACTCGTCGCGGAAGACCCAGTTGGTGCCGGTTGCGAGCCCGTGCAGCAGCCCGCGGGAGCGGAACCAGTAGACGTAGGCGAAGGCGCCGTAGAAGAACAGGCCCTCGATGCACGCCGCGAAGCAGATCAGGTTGAGCAGGAAGCGGCGGCGGTCCTCCCGGGTCTCCAGGCGGTCGATGGACTCCACCGAATCCATCCAGCGGAAGCAGAACTGCGCCTTCTCACGGATGGAGGGGATGCTCTCGACGGCCGCGAAGGCGGCGGCGCGCTCGTCGGGATCGGGGAGGTAGGTGTCGAGCAGCGTCAGGTAGAACTGGACGTGCACGGCCTCCTCGAAGAGCTGCCGCGACAGGTACAGCCGCGCCTCGGGGGAGTTGATGTGCTTGTACAGGGTCAGCACGAGGTTGTTGGCCACGATCGAGTCGCCGGTGGCGAAGAACGCGACCAGCCGGCCGATCATGTGCTGCTCGCCGGGGGAGAGCTTGGCGAGGTCGGCGACGTCGGAGTGGAGGTCGACCTCCTCCACGGTCCAGGTGTTCTTGATGGCGTCGCGGTAGCGCTCGTAGAAGTCCGGGTAGCGCATCGGACGCAGGGTCAGCTCGAAGCCCGGGTCGAGCAGGTTCTTGGTGGAGCTCATTACTGGCAGGCCTCGCAGGACTCGGGGTTCTCAAGGGAGCAGGCGATCGCGTCCGCGTCGGGCGTCGCCTGCACGGGGATCGGGGCCGCCGCGCGGGCGGACTGCGCGATGCGCGTGGCCGGGCGGGAGCGCAGGTAGTACGTCGTCTTCAGGCCCTGCTTCCAGGCGTACGCGTACATCGAGCTGAGCTTGCCGATGGTGGGCGAGGCCATGAAGAGGTTGAGCGACTGGCTCTGGTCGAGGTACGGGGTGCGGGCCGCGGCCATGTCGATCAGGGCGCGCTGCGGGATCTCCCAGGCGGTGCGGTACAGCTCGCGGACGTCCGCGGGGATCCAGTTGAAGCCCTCGACGGAGCCGTTGGACTCGCGCAGCGCGTCACGGGTCTGCGTGTCCCAGACGCCGAGCTTCTTCAGGTCGGCCACGAGGTAGGAGTTGACCTGCAGGAACTCACCGCTCAGCGTCTCGCGCTTGAAGAGGTTGGAGACCTGCGGCTCGATGCACTCGTACACGCCCGCGATCGAGGCGATCGTGGCGGTCGGGGCGATCGCCAGCAGCAGCGAGTTGCGCATGCCGGTGGCGGCGACGCGGGCACGCAGCGCCTCCCAGCGCTCGGGCCAGTTCTCCTCGGTGTCGTAGTGGTCCGGGTGCAGCACGCCGCGGGCGGCGCGGGTCTGCGACCAGGCCGGGTGCGGGCCGTGGCGCTCGGCGAGGTCGCAGGAGGCCTCGTACGCGGCGAGCATGATGCGCTCGGCGATCTTCGTGGAGAGCGCCTTGGCCTCGGCGGAGTCGAAGGGCAGCCGGAGCTTGAAGAAGACGTCCTGCAGGCCCATCGCGCCCAGGCCGACCGGGCGCCAGCGCTCGTTGGAGGCGGCGGCCTGGGAGGTGGGGTAGAAGTTGATGTCCACGACGCGGTCGAGGAAGGTGACGGCGGTGCGGACGGTGGCGTCCAGCCGCTCCCAGTCGATGGCTTGCTCCCCGACGCCGCCGTCCTCGACGACGAACGCGCCCAGGTTGACCGAGCCGAGGTTGCAGACCGCGGTCTCGCCGTCGTCGGTGACCTCCAGGATCTCCGTGCAGAGGTTGGAGGAGTGGATGACGCGGCCGGGCTCGGCGGTCTGGTTGGCGGTGCGGTTGGAGGCGTCCTTGAAGGTCATCCAGCCGTTGCCGGTCTGCGCCAGGGTGCGCATCATGCGGCCGTACAGCTCGCGCGCCGGAATGGTCCTGCGGGCCAGCCCCGATGCCTCGGCCTTGCGGTAGGCGGCGTCGAACTCCTCGCCCCACAGGTCGACCAGCTCGGGCACGTCGGCGGGGGAGAAGAGCGACCACGGGGCATCGGCGTCGACGCGGCGCATGAACTCGTCCGGGATCCAGTGGGCCAGGTTGAGGTTGTGGGTGCGGCGCGCCTCCTCACCGGTGTTGTCGCGCAGCTCCAGGAACTCCTCGATGTCCGCGTGCCAGGTCTCCAGGTAGACGCAGGCCGCGCCCTTGCGGCGGCCGCCCTGGTTGACGGCGGCGACGGAGGCGTCGAGGGTGCGCAGGAACGGGACGATGCCGTTGGAGTGGCCGTTGGTGCCGCGGATCAGCGAACCGCGGGAGCGGATCCGGGAGTAGGACAGGCCGATGCCGCCGGCGTGCTTCGACAGCCGCGCCACCTGGTGGTAGCGGTCGTAGATGGAGTCCAGCTCGTCCAGCGGGGAGTCCAGCAGGTAGCAGGAGGACATCTGCGGGTGCCGGGTGCCGGAGTTGAAGAGTGTGGGTGAACTGGGCAGGTAGTCCAGCCGGCTCATCAGGCCGTAGAGCGCCTCGACCTCGTCCACGGAGCGGACGGAGTGGTCCTCGGCCAGGCCGCCGGCCACACGGAGCATGAAGTGCTGCGGGGTCTCGATGACCTGGCGGGTGATCGGGTGGCGCAGCAGGTAGCGGCTGTGCAGGGTGCGCAGGCCGAAGTAGCCGAAGCGGTCGTCGGCGCCGCCGGCGAGCGCCCCGTCGACGAGCGCGTCCAGACGCGCGGCGTGCTCGGCCACGAACGCGGCGGTGCCGTCGGCGATCAGGCCCTCGCGGTGGCCCACCGCGATCGACGCGGAGAACGAGACCGCGCCCTGGCCGGCCGCCTCGTCGGCGATGGCGAGGGTGAGCAGACGGGCGGCGAGCCGCGAGTACTGCGGGTCCTCCGCGATCAGCCCGGCGGCGGCCTCGGTGGCCAGCGCCCGCAGTTCCGCCTCGTCCGCCGCCGCGCTGCGGCCCCGCAGGGCGGCGGCGGCGACCCGGCCGGGGTCGGTGTCGGGGAGGTCTGCGGTCAGTTCCGTCAGAACGCGCAGCAGCTCGGCTCCGGTTGAGGCGGGTTCCGATGCGGTGGCGGGTGCGGCGGGCGCGATGGTCACGTGTGCTCTCTCCCTCGTACGGCGGCGACGCGGAGGAGCGACGGTGCGCACGCAGGGCAGGGCAGGGCATGCCGCGGCGCGTCCGCCGGCCCAACCCGCGAGGCCCGGACACTTCACCGTCCGGGCGGCGTGCCGGACGGTGCCGTCGGCAGGTACTCGGACTCGCGGGCATGCCTCAAGGCATCCGCACACCGTTGCGGGGCAGTCCCGGATTCCCACCGGCTTCCCCTGCGGCGACAGCGGAGTTGAGCATACATCTAGTGGCGCCCGTCCGTGACGCCACCAGATGTTGTGTCGATGCGGTTACAGAGCGACGGGTTCGGGCGTGCCGGTCGCGGCCGCGCCGGCTTCGGCGACGCGGCGACCGCGCGCCACCGGCTCACCCGCGGGGCGGACACCAGCCCGCAGCCGTACCGCCGTACCCTCCGCCGCCCGGAGCCGGCCCGTACGGCACGACGACGGGCCGCCGCCCCGTCCCAGGGCGGCGGCCGTGATCCGTGGCCGGAGCGGCGGTCAGTGACCGGCGCCCACCGGCAGGTCCTTCCGGACGCCCGGGTCGTCGGCGTCCGCGGTGAAGTCGCCCTCGGCGGTCTCGTCCACGCCCTCGGGGGCCTTGAGGGCCTTGAGGACGAAGGTGAGGACGACGGTGACCACCACGTTGAGCACGAAGGCGGTCAGGCCGATGTAGCCGATCTGCCCGATCACCGGGATGGTGTCGGAGGAGCCGCCGAAGTGCTTCTGTGCCGGGCTCGCGACGCCGTACGCCACCCAGGTGCCGTAGATCATGCCGACCGCCCAGCCGGCCAGCAGTGCCCAGCGGTGGAACCAGCGCGTGAACAGGCCGCCGACCAGGGCGGGGAACGTCTGCAGGATCCAGATGCCGCCGAGCAGCTGGAAGTTGATCGCGACCGTCTTGTCCATGGTGAGGACGAAGACCAGGGCGCCGACCTTGACCAGCAGCGAGACCACCTTGGAGACCTGGGTCTCCTGTGCGGGGGTGGCGTCCGGCTTGAGGAAGTCCTTGTAGATGTTGCGGGTGAAGAGGTTCGCCGCGGCGATCGACATGATCGCGGCCGGCACCAGCGCACCGATGCCGATCGCGGCGAAGGCCACGCCCGCGAACCAGGACGGGAACATGTTCTCGAACAGCTGCGGGATCGCCAGCTGGCCGTTGTAACCCTTGACCCCGGCCCCGACGCCGCTGGCCAGCGCCATGAAGCCGAGCATCGCCAGCAGGCCCAGCATCAGCGAGTACAGCGGCAGCACGGTGGTGTTGCGGCGGATGACGTCACGGCTGCGGCTGGAGAGCACGGCGGTGATGGAGTGCGGGTACATGAACAGCGCCAGCGCCGAGCCCAGCGCCAGGGTGCCGTAGGCCCACTGGGCGGTGTCGCCCGGTGCCAGGGATCCGCGGGGCTTGCCCGTGGCCGGGTTGATCTGGGAGTAGGCGTCGCCGGCCTTGGCGAAGATGTCGTCGAAGCCGCCCAGCTTGATCGGGATGTAGATGATCGCCACCGCGATGACGATGTAGATCAGCGTGTCCTTGACGAACGCGATCAGCGCCGGCGCCCGCAGGCCGGAGGAGTAGGTGTACGCCGCCAGGACACCGAAGGCGATCAGCAGCGGCAGGTCCTTGATGAACCAGTTGGACGACTCGCCGCCGCCCACGCCCATCACGTCGAGGACGGCCTGGATGCCGACCAGTTGCAGCGCGATGTACGGCATGGTGGCCAGGATGCCGGTGACCGCGACGGCCAGCGACAGGCCCTTGGAGCCGAACCGCCCACGCACGAAGTCCGAGGTGGTGACGTAGCCGTGCTTGTGCGAGACCGACCACAGGCGGGGCAGGAAGGTGAAGATCAGGGGATAGACCAGGATCGTGTACGGCACGGCGAAGAAGCCGGCCGCGCCCGCCGCGTAGACCGCCGCCGGCACCGCCACGAAGGTGTAGGCCGTGTACAGGTCGCCGCCCAGCAGGAACCAGGTGATCCAGCTGCCGAAGCTGCGGCCGCCCAGGCCCCACTCGTCGAGGTGCAGGGCGTTCTCGGCTCTGCGCCAGCGCGCGGCCAGGAAGCCCAGGACCGTGACGACCAGGAAGAAGAAGATGAAGACGGCGAGCGCGACGCCGTTGACTCCGTCCTTCACTTCGCCACCTCCTTCCGTGCCCGCTCCTCACGGCGGACCATGACGTACGCGGCGTACGTCAGTCCGGAGGACAGGAACACCCACAGCATCTGGTACCAGTAGAAGAACGGGATGCCGATGAACTCCGGGGTCAGCTTGGCGTACGAGCCGACCCAGAGCATGGCGACGAAGGGGATGACGAGGCAGACACCGGCGATCACCCGGGTGGGGGTGACCACCGGTGGCCGGCCGGAGGTTCCGGATGGTTCGGACATTGCTACGGCTCCGTCCTGATCTCTTACTCCTGTGTAATGCGCAGGCAATCTAGGTCAGGACGGCAGGCGCGTCACTACCCGCCCGCATTGCGGTATGGAAACGATCTACCGGGCCGGGAACCTCGCGATGGTCAGGGTCGTTGCAGGCGCGCGACGAACTTGTAGCGGTCGCCGCGGTAGACCGAGCGCACCCACTCCACCGGCTCGCCGCCGGTGTCGATCGAGTGCCGGGACAGCAGCAGCATCGGCAGCCCGACGTCCGTGCCCAGCAGGCCCGCCTCGCGCGGGGTGGCGAGCGAGGTCTCGATGGTCTCCTCCGCCTCGGCCAGGCGGACGTCGTAGACCTCGGCGAGCGCGGTGTAGAGCGAGGTGTACTTCGCCAGGCTGCGGCGCAGCGCCGGGAAGCGCTTGGCCGACAGGTGGGTGGTCTCGATGGCCATCGGCTCGCCGTTCGCCAGGCGCAGGCGCTCGATGCGCAGCACGCGGCCGCCGGCCTTCATGTCGAGCAGCTCGGCCAGCCGGTCGTCGGCGGTGATGTAGCCGATGTCCAGCAGCTGGGAGGTCGGCTCCAGACCCTGGGCGCGCATGTCCTCGGTGTACGAGGTGAGTTGCAGCGCCTGGGAGACCTTGGGCTTGGCGACGAAGGTGCCCTTGCCCTGGATGCGCTCCAGCCGACCCTCGACCACCAGTTCCTGCAGCGCCTGCCGCACGGTGGTGCGCGAGGTGTCGAACTCGGCGGCCAGGGTGCGCTCCGGCGGAACCGGGGAGCCGGGGGGCATCGTCTGCGTCAGTTCCAGCAGATGCCGCTTGAGGCCGTAGTACTTGGGCACCCGCGCGGTCCGCCCGGCGACGGTTCCGGCTGCCTCCGCGGTCCCGGTCACCGCCGTGCCGGCATCGCCTTCGGTCTCCATCGCCTCTGCTCCCGAGTGCTGTCGTGCTGCCGTCACCGGCTCCTCCGTCATTCGCGGCTCACATCGTGGCACGGCCCGGGCTCATATCGCGTTACGAGCCCAGATGTCGGTCCGGTAACGGACGCGTCCGGTGCTCTTATACACCCTTGACACCCCCAAAGGTCTAGGCCAAGCTTCGGGCACTGGTCTACACCACTTGGACTCACTGCCCTGGGGAGGGTGTTGTGAAGCGCAAGCTGATCGCGGCGATCGGTGTCGCCGTCATGGTCGCCGGCGTTGCGGCCTGCGGTTCGGACGACAAGGGCTCCGACAAGGCCTCGGCGCCGAAGGAGATCACCGTCTGGCTGACGGTCGACGCACAGAAGAACTGGCCCGAGCTGGTCAAGCAGGCGGACGACGCCTTCGCGGCCGAGCACAAGGGCGTGAAGGTCCGTCACGAGTACTACGAGTGGACGGCCAAGAACCAGAAGCTCGACGCAGTCCTCGCCACCAAGAAGGTGCCGGACGTCGTCGAGATGGGCAACACCGAGACTCTCGGCTACCTGGTGAAGGGCGCCTTCGCCCCCATCGACAAGAGCAAGTTCGAGAACTCCGGGGACTGGCTGGACGCCCTCGAGGGATCGGTCACCTACAACGGCAAGACCTACGGCGTGCCTTACTACGCCGGTGCCCGCGTCGGGACCTGGCGCAAGGACGTCGCCAAGGCGGCCGGCGTCACCAAGCCCCCGACCACCTGGGCCGAGCTGACGGACGCGCTCGACAAGATCCAGAAGAAGAACGGCGACAAGTTCTCCGCCTGGTACCAGCCCAGCCGCGACTGGTACACCGCGCTGGCCTTCGTCAAGGACGCGGGCGGCGACGTCGCCAAGGAGGACGGCGGCAAGTGGACCGCCACCCTCTCCGACCCCAAGTCCATCGAGGGCCTGAAGACCTGGAAGGGCGTCCTCGACACGTACTTCCACGGTGACAAGAACAAGGACGAGTCGGACCGCTACATCGTCTACGGCCAGGGCAAGTCCGCGCTCATCTACGGCGCCAGCTGGGAGGGTTCCGCCGCCGCCGACCCGAAGACCGACAAGACCGGCAAGCTCAAGGACACCCTGGAGACCTTCGCGCTGCCCGGTCCCAACGGCGACCTGCTGCCGAACTTCATCGGCGGCTCCGACCTGGTCATCCCGGCCAAGTCCGCCGCGCAGGACCTCGCCGCCGACTGGATCGACGCCTTCACCAACAGCGCCGCCCAGAAGGTCCTCATCGCCAAGGGCAACCTGCCCAACGCCAAGTCGCTGCTCGCCCCGCTGAAGGACGACCCGAAGACGGCCGCCTCCGCCCGGGCCAACGAGAACACCTGGTTCGTCCCGACCGCCCCGGGCTGGCTGCAGGTCGAGAAGAAGCAGATCCTGCAGAACATGCTCAACGACATCGCGGTCGGCAAGGCGTCCATCGAGGACGCGACCAAGGCCGCGGACGAGCAGATCAACGCGGTGATCAACGCCGGCTGACCGGCGCGCGGGCAACACGGTGATCGACGTCGGCCGGCCGCCCCAGGGCGGCCGGCCCCGGCGTGACGCCAGGGACTGGAGTACCCGAGGAGCACATGATGAGTGCCGTTGACACACCGCTCGACAAGGTGCCGCGTCCGCGGCCGGCGGGACCGGGCCGGAGACCGCGCCGCTTCGGCGGAGCCGCGCTCCCGTGGACGCTGCTCGCGCCGACCATCGGCGTCCTGCTGCTGGTCCTCGGCTATCCGCTGGTCCGGCTGATCACCCTGTCCTTCAAGCAGTTCGGGCAGGCCGAGCTCTGGCAGGGGCTGCCCGGCGACTGGCAGGGGCTGGCCAACTACACGCACGTCCTGGGGGACTCGGTCTTCTGGGGCGTCGTCCTGCGCACGCTGCTCTTCACCCTCGCGGCGGTGCTGCTCACGCTCGTCGTGGGCATGGGCGTGGCCCTGCTGCTCCAGCGGGTCTCGCCCTGGGTGAAGGCGCTGATCAACATCGTGCTGGTGGCCAGCTGGGCGATGCCCGTGGTCGTGGCCATCACCATCTTCAAGTGGATGTTCGACAGCGACTACGGCGTCCTCAACTGGCTGCTCAGCCGGTTGCCGGGGGTGGACCTCAGCGGCCACAACTGGTTCACCGACACCAAGCAGGGCTTCCTCGTCATCACCCTCATGGTGGTGTGGGGCGCCATCCCGTTCGTCGCCATCACCCTGCACGCCGGTCTCACCCAGGTGCCCAGGGAACTGGAGGAGGCCGCCCGCATGGACGGCGCGGGCCCGGTCAAGGTCTTCCGGCACGTCACCCTCCCGGTCCTCAAGCCGATCATCGTCATGCTGACGACGCTGTCCGTCATCTGGGACATGGGCGTCTTCCCGCAGGTCTTCCTGATGCGCGACGGCCACCCCGAGCCCGCCTACCAGGTCCTCACCACCTACTCCTACGACCAGGCCTTCGTCGCCAACGACTACGACGCGGGCGCGGCCATCGCCGTCATCACCGTGCTGCTCCTCCTCGGTGTGATGGCCGTCTACATGCGTCAGATGCTCAAGATCGGAGAGGTGGAGTGACGACCATGCTCGACACGGCTCCCGCCGAGACGGCGCCCGCTCCCGCTCCGGCCGTGCGCGCGGCCCGGCGTCCCCGCCGCAAGGGGCGGACGCTCTACAACCTGCTCGGCCTGCTGGTCGTGGTGGTCGGCGGCTTCCCGGTCTACTGGATGCTGAACACGGCGTTCAAGCCCGCCAAGGACGCCATCGACCCCGACCCCAAGCTCTTCCCGACCAGCCTGTCCTTCCAGAACTTCTCCGACGCGCTCGACGTCGGCGACTTCTGGGGGTCGGTCGGCCGCAGCCTGATCGTCTCCGGCTCGACGGTCGGCCTCGGCCTGGTCATCGGGCTGCTGGCGGCGCTGGCCATCTCCCGGTTCGTCTTCCGCGGCCGCAAGGCGGTGATCGTCGCGATCCTCGCCGTGCAGATGGTGCCGCTGGTCGCGATGATCATCCCGGTCTTCCTGCTGCTCAACCAGATCGACCAGATCGACAAGCTCTCCGGGCTCATCATCACGTACCTGACCTTCGTGCTCCCCTTCACGGTGTGGACGCTGCGCGGCTTCATCGTCAACATCCCCAAGGAGCTGGAGGAGTCCGCGATGGTCGACGGCTGCACGCGCATGGGCGCGTTCTTCCGGATCATCCTGCCGCTGCTCGCCCCGGGACTCGTGGCCACCTCGATCTACGCGCTGATCCAGGCCTGGAACGAGTACCTGTACGCCATGCTGATCATGAGCCAGGAGCACCAGACGGCCACCGTGTGGCTCGGCAACTTCGTCACCTCGCGGGGCACGGACTACGCGCCGATGATGGCCGGTTCGACCATGATGGGCATCCCCGTGGTGATCTTCTTCCTGATCGTGCAGCGCAAGGTCGCCGCCGGACTGACCGCCGGGGCGGTGAAGGGATGACCGAGACCTTGAGCCAGATCCACGACGGCACCGCGGACTCGGGCGACCTCGTCCGCGACGCCCTCACCGTCCTGCAGCCGGGTTTCCACGGGACCACCGCCCCGGAGTGGCTGCTGCGCAGGCTCGCCGAAGGGCTGGGCTCCGTCGCCCTGTTCGCCCGCAACATCGAGTCCCCCGGGCAGCTCGCCGCGCTCACCGCGCAGCTGCGCGCGGTACGGCCCGACGTGCTGATCGCCGCCGACGAGGAGGGCGGTGACGTGACCCGGCTGGAGGCCCGCACCGGTTCCTCCTTCCCGGGCAACCTCGCCCTCGGCGCCGTCGACGACACCGCGCTCACCCGCGACGTGGCCGCCGAGCTCGGCCGCCGGCTGGCCGAGTGCGGGGTGAACCTCAACTGGGCGCCCTCCGCCGACGTCAACTCCGACCCCCGCAACCCGGTCATCGGCGTGCGCTCCTTCGGCTCCGAGCCGCTGCTCGTGGCCCGGCACACCGCCGCGTACGTCGAGGGCCTGCAGTCGGCCGGGGTCGCCGCCTGCACCAAGCACTTCCCGGGGCACGGCGACACCTCCGTCGACTCCCATCACGCCCTGCCCAGGGTGGACGTGGACCTGGACACCCTGCACTCCCGGGAACTCGCCCCGTTCCGCGCCGCCCTGGCCGCCGGCACCAAGGCGGTCATGAGCGCGCACATCCTCGTGCCCGCCCTCGACCCGGACCGCCCCGGCACCCTCAGCCCCGCCGTACTGACCGGGCTGCTCCGCGACGAACTCGGCTACGACGGCCTGATCGTCACCGACGGCATCGAGATGCGCGCCATCGCCGACGCCTACGGCATCGAGCGGGGCACCGTCCTCGCGCTCGCCGCGGGCGCCGACGCCATCTGCGTGGGCGGCGGCCTCGCCGAGGAGGAGACGGTGGTCGCCCTGCGCGACGCCATCGTCGCCGCCGTACGCGCCGGCGACCTGCCGCGCGCCCGCCTCGCCGACGCCGCCGGACGGGTGCGGGCGCTGGCCGCCTGGGCCGCCGAGCGTGCCACGACGCCGGCGACCGAGGTACCGGACCCCGGGATCGGTCTGGTCGCGGCCCGCCGCGCACTGCGTGTGACCCACACCGACGCGTACCTGCCGATCGCCGAGGCGCCCTATGTCGCGGCCTTCACCCCGGTCGCCAACATCGCCGTCGGCGAGGAGACCCCGTGGGGCGTCGCCGCCGAGCTCGACCGGATCTTCCCGGGCACGGTGACCGGCGGTTTTCGCGAAGGTGACGCCTTGACCGCTCATGTGCTGCGGTCGGCGGGCGACCGTAGGATCGTCGCAGTGGTCCGCGACGTGCACCGCCACCCCTGGATGGCCGAGGCGCTGGGCTCGCTGCTCGCCGCCCGCCCGGACACGGTGGTGGTGGAGATGGGCGTTCCCCAGGCGCCGCCCTCCGGCGCGCTGCACATCGCGACCCATGGCGCGGCCCGTGTGTGCGGGCGAGCGGCCGCGGAGGTCATCGCGGGCAAGGAGGCCGGCGACTGAGGGCCCGCGCGGCACATCCGTTCCAGACCGACCTGGAGGGCCAGAGAATGTCCGCCACGCCGCCGGCCCGGCAGCAGCCGATGCCGGGCCGGATCATGTCCGCCGAGATGGCCGAGCAGCCCGCGGTGCTGCGCCGCATCCTCGAGGAGGGCGCCCCGCGGATCCGTGAGATCGCGGAGCGGGTGGCCGCGCGCGGTCCGCGCTTTGTCCTGCTCACCGCGCGCGGCACCTCCGACAACGCCGCCCTGTACGCGAAGTACCTGGTCGAGGTGGTGCTCGGCAAGCCGGCGGGGCTCACGTCGATGTCGACCACCACCGCCTACGGCGCGCGCCCGGACCTGACGGACTGCCTGGTCGTCACGGTCAGCCAGTCCGGCGGCTCGCCCGACCTGGTGGCCTCCACCCGGGCCGCGCGCGAGGCCGGGGCGATCACCCTGGCCGTGACCAACAACGCCGACTCGCCGCTGGCCGAGGTCTCCGAGTTCCACATCGACGTCCTGGCCGGTCCGGAGAAGGCGCTGCCGGCGACCAAGACGTACACGGCCGAGCTGCTCTCGCTCTACCTGTTCGTCGAGGGGCTGCGGGGCGGCGACGGCGGCGCGGCCAAGGTGCTGCCGGAGCTCGCGGAGCGGATCCTCGCCCGGCAGGACGAGGTCAAGGCGCTCGCCGCGCGCTACCGCTTCGCCGAGCGCCTGGTGCTGACCTCGCGCGGCTACGGCTACCCGACCGCGAAGGAGGCCGCGCTGAAGCTGATGGAGACCAGCTACATCCCGGCGCTGTCCTTCTCCGGTGCCGACCTGCTGCACGGTCCGCTGGCCATGGTCGACAACGTCTCCCCGGTCATCGCGATCGTCACCGAGGGCAAGGGCGGCGAGGCACTCCAGCCGGTCCTGGACCGGCTCCGCGGCCGCGGAGCCGACCTGGTCGTCATCGGCAACCAGGCGTCCGTCGACGCCGCCTCCGCGGGCTTCGTCCTCCCCACCGAGGGCGTCGCCGAGGAGGTGCAGCCGATCCTGGAGATCCTTCCGCTGCAGATGCTGGCCTACGAGGTCACCATCGCCCGCGGTCAGGACCCCGACGCGCCGCGCGCTCTGGCGAAGGTGACCGAGACGCGCTGAGCGTCCGTCGGCGGGGCCGAGCGGGGCCGAGCGGGGAACGGGCCGGAAAAGGCCCTGACACCACTTCGGGCCGCGGCGCCGGGACGGGACCCTCAACCCGCCCAGCACCGCAGCCCGGAGCTGCCGTCGGCCCGTGGCGCGCGGGATGTGCGGTTCCCGCGGCCCGTCAGGGCCGACCATGAGGCCTGGCGCAGTCAGGGCAGAGAGCGCCCGGGCCTCGCTCCATCCTTCTGTGCGGGAAGGATGGAAGTTCGGTTCTGTGCGTCAATTCTGGACTAGACCACTAATGCCTGTCCATAAGATGGCGCAGTCAGATCATAGGTCGTCGAAGGCCTTTATGGGGACTGGATGGCAGCGCTTGCCATGAGCGCGGGTACGCTCATTTGCGTGCCCTCCATGAACGATCTCGTACGCCAGCACACGGATCTCGACGATTCCGATCTCGAGTGGCTGCATCTGCTGGTATCGGAGTGGCAACTGCTCTCCGACCTCTCCTTCGCCGACCTCGTGCTGTGGGTCCCGACCAGTGACGGCACCCGCTATGTGTCCGTCGCCCAGATGCGGCCCAACACCGGCCCGACCTCGTACCAGGACGACATGGTCGGCCACCTCGTACCGCGGGGCCGCCGCCCGATGCTGGACGCCGCACTCGACGAGGGCCGGATCGTCCGGGAGGGTGACCCGGAGTGGCGCGAGGAGGTCCCGGTCCGCGTCGAGTCCATCCCCGTGCGGAGATCCGGCCGGGTCCTCGGGGTCATCGCCCGCAACACCAATCTGCTCACCGTGCGGACCCCCAGCCGCCTGGAGCTCACCTATCTGCAGAGCGCCTCCGACCTGGCGCAGATGATCGCGGCGGGCACCTTCCCGTTCCCCTCCGAGCAGGTCGACATGGACGCCTCGCCGCGCGTCGGCGACGGCCTGATCCGGCTCGACGCCGAGGGTGTGGTCCAGTACGCCAGCCCCAACGCGCTCTCCGCCTATCACCGGCTCGGACTGGCCGCCGACCTCGTCGGCCACCACCTGGGCTCGGTCTCCGCCGAGCTCGCGCCCTCGCGGACCAAGAGCCACGAGGCCCTGGTGACCGTCGCCGGCGGCAAGGCGCCGCGCGAGACGGAGATCGAGGGCAACGGAGGCGTCATCCAGCTGCGGGCGATCCCGCTGAGCCCCAAGGGCACCCACAGCGGCTCCCTGGTACTGCTGCGGGACGTCACCGAGCTGCGCCGCCGGGAGCGCGAGCTGATCACCAAGGACGCCACCATCCGGGAGATCCACCACCGGGTGAAGAACAACCTGCAGACGGTCGCCGCGCTGCTGCGGCTGCAGGCCCGGCGGATGGACTCCGACAAGGGCCGGGAGGCGCTGGAGGAGGCGGTGCGCCGGGTCGGCTCGATCGCGATCGTCCACGAGACCCTGTCGCAGAACCTCGACGAGTGCGTGGAGTTCGACGAGATCGCCGACCGCGTGCTGGCGATGGTCGCCGAGATCTCCCCGGGCAGGGTCAGCACGCGGCGCAGCGGGCGGTTCGGGATCCTGACGGCCGAGGTCGCCACCCCGCTGTCGATGGTCCTCACCGAACTGCTGCAGAACGCCCTGGAGCACGGCTTCGGGCCGGGCGAGCAGGGCACGGTCGAGGTGTCCGCCGAGCGGCTCGGGGAGAAGCTGGGGATCGCGGTGCGCGACGACGGGCGCGGACTGCCCGCCGAGTTCGACCCGCAGCGGGCCGGCAACCTCGGACTGCAGATCGTACGGACCCTGGTGGTGGGGGAGTTGGGCGGAACCTTCGACATGGTCCCGGCCGAGGGGCGCGGGACGAGGGTGGTCCTGGAACTGCCCCTGGAAGGCTGACGCCCGCCGGCCCGCTTGCCCACCTGGCGGGCAGGATCCGGGAACGCCGAAGCCCCGGCTGCTCGGGGAGCGGCCGGGGCTCTTCGCGTCGCGATGCTGCGCGGTTCGGAGGTGCTGCGCGCTGCGGCTCGGGGGTAAGCGAGTGCGTCAGGCGCTGGCGTTGCGGGCGCGGTTGCGGGCGGCGCGGCGCTTCATCGCGCGACGCTCGTCCTCGCTGAGGCCACCCCACACGCCGGCGTCCTGGCCGGTCTCCAGCGCCCACTGCAGGCACTGCTCCATGACGGGGCAGCGGCGGCAGACGGCCTTGGCTTCCTCGATCTGCAGCAGCGCAGGACCGGTGTTGCCGATAGGGAAGAAGAGCTCGGGGTCCTCTTCGCGGCAAACGGCGTTGTGACGCCAGTCCATGGCTGCTCCATCTCCTTGTGTTGCATGCAAGTTGCTTGTGAATGTGAACGCTTTCACGAATCCCCGGACACGACACGGGACATCGCCCAGTCTCCTGGGTGCGGTCCCGCTGGGGTGTGGTGAGGATTCCGGCTACTGAGGACGCCCGATGAGCGGCTGTCCCGATCGCCAGGAAGAGCCTCGCAAACCTGGGCTGCGGATACAACCCCTTCCGGAAAGTTTTTTTTGAATCCTCGGTGTCGGCTCCGTCACAGCCGTACTTCCATGGGGTGCAGGGCAGCCTAAACGTTCGAGTGAAAGGACTTTATGTCCTTCTGCTTACACAATCACACGCAGTGCACGGCGAACGCCTGTGAAGGTTGCGCTCATTCGCAGTCCCAGGTGGTCTCCGTCCACCTGGAACGGCAGTGGCGCCTGCGAATGCAAGGTGAAGTCCGTCAGATCGTGCAGGGAGGTCGCGTGCTTGCCCTGGGGTCCGCGCTCCGGGGTCGAACGGAGCAGCTGGGTGGCGTAGCGGGCGACCGCGGCGGTGGACAGCCGGGACAGTCCCAGCACGTCGAGGGCGGTGTCGAAGGAGGCCTGCGGCGAGGCGTAGACCGGCCGGTTGCCCAGATAGGTCCACGGCGCGGTGTTGCAGACGATCGCCAGGACGAGGTCGGTCACCGGGTCCTCGCCCGGCCGCTCCAGGGTGATCGCGCCGGCGCGGCGGTTGGGCTCGGCGAGGAACTGGCGCACGACCTGGCGTATGTAGAGCGCGTGCGTGGAGCGCTTCCCGTGCTCGCGCTGCTGCTCCACCCGGCCGACGACACCGGCGTCGAATCCCAGTCCGGCGCAGAAGGTGAACCAGCGCGACGGCACCCCTTCGTCCTCCGTTCCCGGCGTGCCGCTCACCAGGCCCAGGCCGACCGTGCGGGAGCTGCGCTCGCGCAGCGCGTCCAGCAGGGCGCCGGTCGCCTCCACGGCGTCGTTGGGCAGGCCCAGGGCGCGCGCGAACACGTTCGTGGATCCGCCGGGCACGACGGCGAGCTTCGGCAGGCCGTCCGGGTCGGGGCCGTTGTGCAGCAGCCCGTTGACCACCTCGTTGACCGTGCCGTCCCCGCCCAGGGCCACGACCAGCTCGATCTCCCCGCCCTCCGCGGCCTGCCGTGCGAGGTCGCGGGCGTGGCCGCGGTACTCGGTGGCGGCCACCTCCAGCTTCAGGTCGCTGGCGAGCGCGTGCGCGAGCACGTCACGTGTCCGGGCGCTGGTGGTGGTGGCGGCTGGATTGACCACGAGAAGGGCGCGCATGTCCGCCAGCGTACCTACCGGGCGGTACCGGGCCGCACCCGTGGTGGACAAGATGTGGCCGATACCCTGCTGGGGTGAGTGGCAACGAGAAGCCCGCGCAGCCGGGCCGTACGCGCCGCCTCGCGGCGGCGGCCGCGGTCGCGGCACTGGAAGGCGCCGCCCTGGCGGCCTGGGGGATCGCGATGCTTGCCGTGGGGATCCTCGGCGACCCGGACAGCCCGCGCCAGGCGGAGGCCGGGGGTGTGACCGTCCTCGCGCTGGCGGCGATGCCGCTGGCGGCCGCCTACGGGCTCTGGCACGCCCGCCGCTGGAGCCGGGGCCCCGTGCTGATCATCCAGCTCGTCGCGCTCCCCGTCGCCTGGACCATGGTGCAGGCGGGCGGCGTGATGATCGCCGCGGGCGCCGTGCTCGGCGCGGCCGCCATCGCCGAACTGGTGCTTCTCGTCCATCCGGCGGCCACGGACGCCCTCGGGATCGGGCGCACCGCCGAGCAGTGAACCGCGGCGCCCGGGGGCGCCGCCGTCACCTTCCCGTCGCTCCTCTTCCCGTCACTCCTCGACCAGGAGCTTGTCGCGCAGCTGGGCCAGCGTGCGGGCCAGCAGCCGGGAGACGTGCATCTGGGAGATGCCGACCTCCTGGGCGATCTGCGACTGGGTCATGTTCCCGAAGAAGCGCAGCAGCAGGATCTTCTTCTCGCGCGGCGGCAGCTGCTCCAGCAGCGGCTTGAGCGACTCCCGGTACTCCACGCCCTCCAGCGCGTCGTCCTCGGCGCCGAGGGTGTCGGCGACCGCGGGCGACTCGTCGTCGGTGTCCGGGACGTCCAGGGAGAGCGTGCTGTACGCGTTGGCGGATTCGAGGCCCTCCAGGACCTCCTCCTCCGTGATCTTCAGATGCTCGGCCAGCTCGTGCACCGTCGGGGCCCGCCCGTGCTGCTGCGAGAGCTCGCCCGTCGCCGTGGTGAGGGCGAGCCGCAGCTCCTGCAGGCGGCGCGGGACGCGCACCGCCCAGCCCTTGTCCCGGAAGTGCCGCTTGATCTCGCCGACGACGGTCGGGGTCGCGTACGTGGAGAACTCCACCCCGCGGTCCACGTCGAAGCGGTCCACGGACTTGATCAGCCCGATCGTGGCGACCTGGGTGAGGTCGTCCAGCGGCTCGCCGCGGTTGCGGAACCGCCGGGCGAGGTGCTCCACGAGCGGCAGGTGCATGCGGACCAGTCTGTTGCGCAGCTCGGCGCGCTCGGGGGAGCCCGGCGGGAGCTTGCTGAGCTCCACGAAGAGCGCCCGGGCCCCGGCCCTGTCATGGGCCGCGTCGTGCCCGCGCTCCTCGCGCCGCTCCTGCTGCTCCTGCTGTTCCTGCGCCATGCGATCCGCCCGATCCGCCTGATCCGTCTGCCCGGCCGCGTCACTGCCCCCGAGGCCGGGCACGGGCCCGGTGCCGGGGTGCGGCCGCGCCTCGTGGCGCCGCGCCGCAGGGGCGGGTACGGGGCGGCCCCGCACCCCCGGCGTGCTGCCTTCCAGATCGTTCACGGCGATTCCCCCGTTACAGCTGTCCCGGTCCGGCACCGCGCTTCTTGTGCAGGGCGATGCTCACGGTCTTGTCGTCGGCCACGCTGGAGTCCACCTCGCCGGCCAGTGCCGACAGCACCGTCCAGGCGAAGGTGTCGCGCTCGGGGGCGCGACCGTCGGTGGTGGGCGCCGACACGGTCACCCACAAGGCGTCCCCGACCAGGCGGAAGACGCAGCTCAGCACGGACCCCGGGACGGCCTGCTGGAGCAGGATGGCGCACGCCTCGTCCACGGCGATGCGCAGGTCTTCGATCTCGTCGAGGGTGAAGTCCAAGCGGGCCGCGAGTCCTGCCGTCGCCGTACGCAGCACCGACAGATAGGCCCCTGCCGCGGGCAGCCGGACCTCGACGAAGTCCTTCGACCCGGGCTCGCCTGCGATCTGGGACACCCTCACCTCCAAGGTGGCACACGCACTGCCCTCATCGGCATTGCACTGATCTGGTTCGGTTCGCCAGCGACGCTATCGCGATCCGTACCCCGGTGTCGCCCGGACGGAGCACGGTCGCCGCCATGAATGAGCCCTGACCCGGCGCCCCACGGCTGTCACCCATAGTAGGCGCACGAGCACGCAACGTGGCTAGTGGTCTGCGGTCTCAATTCGAAAGAGATGTCGCTTTGTTGACACGTGCCTGTTCGGCGAGGACACGCAGGGGCTCGCCGGTCAGTCGTTGCACCGTCCATTCGTCCTGGGGACGGGCGCCCATCGCACGGTAGAAGGCGATGGACGGCTCGTTCCAGTCCAGCACGGACCATTCGAAGCGTTCGTAGCCCCGCTCGACGCATATGGCGGCGAGTTCGGCGAGCAGAGCCTTTCCGTGGCCTCCCCCGCGCGCCTGGGGGCGCACGAACAGGTCCTCCAAGTACACACCATGCGTCCCGGTCCAGGTGGAGAAGTTCCGGAACCACAGGGCGAAGCCCACGGGCGCACCCATGGTGTCGTCCTCGGCCAGGAGCGCGAAGACGGCCGGATCCGGACCGAAGAGCGCGTCGTGGAGCTGTCGCGGGGTCGCCCGCGCGCTGTCCGGCTCCCGCTCGTACTCCGCGAGTTCGCGGATCATCGCGTGGATCTCCGGGACGTCGGCAGGTGTCGCGGCTCGGATCATGCCAGCAAGGCTAACCGGTCGGCCGCCCGGTCACGACGGCCGCAACCGTCGTCCCGGGCGCGAAGGCGCCTTCCTCGGCCAGTGAGAAGAGGCCGTGGAGCATTTTCGCCACGTACACCGAGTCCGGGACGAAGCCGTGGCGCGCGCCGAAATCCTCGGCGAACGCCTCGAGCACCGGCGAGGTGCGCGCGTAGCCGCCGTGGTGGAAGCGGTCGTCCAGCCGCCACCGCCCGCGCGGCCCGCCGAAGGCCGCCTCCTGGAGCCGCCGTATCTCCTCGGCCAGGAATCCGCCGCCCTTGAGGACCGGGAACCCTATCGCGCACTGCCCCGGGGCCAGCCCGGCCGCCAGACCCGCCAGAGTGCCGCCCGTGCCGCAGGCCACGCCCACGACGTCCGCCCGGCCGCGCAACTCCTCGCCGAGCGCCACGCAACCGTGTGCGGCCGTCGCGTTGCTGCCGCCCTCGGGGATGACGTAGGCGGGGCCCAGGCGGTCCAGGAGGGCCGCGAGCGCCTCCGGCTCGTCCTTGCGCCGGTAGGTGGCCCGGTCGACGAAGTGCAGCCGCATACCGTCGGCGGCGGCCCGGGCCAGGGAGGGGTTGAGCGGGCGGCCGGCGAGTTCGTCCCCGCGGACGACGCCCGTGGTCGCCAGTCCGAGCAGCCGGCCCGCGGCGGCGGTGGCGCGCAGGTGGTTGGAGTAGGCGCCGCCGAAGGTGAGCAGGGACCGGTGGCCGGCGTCGACCGCGGCCCGCAGGTTCAGGTGCAGCTTGCGCCACTTGTTGCCGGGCAGGTCGGGGTGGATCAGGTCGTCCCTCTTGACCAGCATCCGGATGCCGCGCCCGCTCAGCCGCTCGTCGTCGCGCAGCTCGACCAGCGGGGAGGGCAGGCGGACGTCCGGGATCACCCGTCCATTGTGGCCGTCACCTGGGTGACAGATGGACCCGGTAGCCCTGGTGGTAGCTCAGGTTCGGCAGCGGCCGGGAGGGCCAGTCGCTCGCGTACGCGGGCGGCCGGCCGCCCCGCGGGGTGAGGACGGCCACCGGCCGGCTGCGTGCGAGCCGCAGGACGCCGTCCGGGGTCAGGTTCTCGTTGTGGCCGGCGGTCTGGCCGGAGGCGCAGCGCGCCTGGTAGCCGACGGGCGTGGCCATCGGCCCGGTGACCAGGCACGGCGGGCGGACGCCGAGCCGGTGCAGCTCCGCGGCGATGCGGACGTAGTCCTCGTTCCCGATGGTCGAGATCCGCACCGCGCGGTGCAGCACGATCTGCTGGGTGACCAGCTGTGCGAGCACGATCGCGATCACGGCACCGGTGACGGCGGGGCGCAGCGCCGGCCGCACCCGCGCGGGCAGCCGGACCAGGCACTCGGCGGCGGGCAGGGCCAGCAGGGCGTAGGCGGGGAGCAGGAACCGGGGCGCGGCGTAGTCGATGAGCACCAGGTACGGCAGCGCCAGGGACAGGCCGCAGGCCGCGGGCAGGAACCGCGCCCCGGGCGCCTGCCCCGCGCGCCGCGGCGCCAGGGCGACCCCGGCCGCCACCAGGACGGGCAGCGCGAACCACCACACGGCGTCGCCCTTGTGCCGCCAGACGGCGTCGCAGGGGCGGCACAGCGTGTGGGAGGCGTCCAGGGTGCTCAGCTGGTCGGCGAAGGCGAGATGCCAGCCGAGGCCGCCCTCGATCGCGTTCGCGCGGTCCATGCGCGCGAGGACGCCCCCGTAGCTCGTGAACGCCTCCACGACCCACTGGGCGCCGCCGAGCACCACCCCGGCCGCGATGACCGCGAGCAGCAGGAGGCGGCGCCGGCCCCGCAGGAAGAGCGCGGCGACGCCCAGCGGCAGCGCCAGCCACGCGGCGTCGTGCGGCCGCAGCAGGGTCAGGGCGGCGAAGGCCAGGCCCAGGCCGGTGAGCGCGCCCCGGGCGGTGCGGCCGGGCGCCGCCGCGTGAAGGAAGCAGCCCACGGCGATCAGGGCCACCAGCGCCACCCAGAGGTTGGGCATCGCCTGGGGCCCGTACAGCAGGGTCACCCACAGCGAGGTGAAGAGCACCGCGGCCGCCGCCACCACCCGGGTGCCGAGCAGCGGCCGCCACAGCCACAGGGCGAGGAAGAGCGCCGCGCCCGACAGGACCGCGAGATACACCCGCAGCGCGAGCGTCGACGCGGTGAGCAGCGCCACCGGCGCCACGAGCGCCGACACCCCGCGGGAACGCGGCGCGCTGAAGAACGCCGCGGGGATGTCCCGGGAGACCTGGCTGACGTAGACCGACTCGTCCCAGCCGAGGTCCATGCCGGGCGCGACGACCAGCAGGAGCTGGATCACGGTGAAGAGCGCCGCCAGTGCGGCGAGCAGAAGGACCTCGGAGTGCGGGCGGCTGCGCGGCGGCGCGGCGTGGCGCGCGCGGTGCCGGGCAGCCGGTGACGTCACTTCATGCGTCGTCGCCATAGTGCGTCATGGCAACAGCCGGGACGCACGCGATCAAGGCGGCGCGCCGCTCCCCGGGGGCAGCTCGACCGGGTGGAGTGAGTGCTTCGGGACCCGCCCGCGGGGCACCGTCCCGTCCGCGGCCGGCCTGCCGTGCCGGGGCCCGGCCGCCTCGGAGGCCGCCTCCGGCGCCGAGGGGCGCTGGGGGACGCCCGGGGCGTCGAGCGGGCCGTCCCGGAGGGCGGTGCGGCCCGCCACAGCACGCCACGGGCCATCAGGCGGGCGGGCCGAGCGCGGCCAGCCGGGCGAGGGCGCGCTCGGCGTCGGCCATCACGCGACCGACGAGCTCCGCGCAGGAGGGCAGGTCGGCGATCACGCCCGCGACCTGCCCGGCGGCCATCACCCCCAGGTCCGGGCGGCCGTCGACCATGGCGGACCGCAGCATCATCGGCGTGGTGGCCGCGAGCAGCGTCTGGCTCCAGGTCAGCCTCCTGCCGTGCCGCATCGCGAGTCCGTCGCGGACCATGGCGCGCGGGCTCATCCCCAAGACGCGCCGGAAGGCGGCCGCGTGCCGTACCGCGCGCAGCAGGGCCGCGACCCGGCCCGAGCGCTCCAGAGAGGCCACCAGGTCGGTGCGGAGCATGCGGTGGGGCAGCCCGTCGACGCGGTCGGTGACGACGACGTCCCGCACCGAGGCGGCCAGATAGCGGGCCTTGACCGCGTCCGGCACCGGGCTGTCGGAGGTGAGCAGGAAACGGGTGCCCATACCGACGCCCGCCGCACCATAGGCGAGGGCGGCCGCCAGGCCGCGGCCGTCGAAGAAGCCGCCCGCCGCGATCACCGGGATGCCGACGGCGTCCACCACTTGGGGCAGCAGCACCGTGGTGGCGACGTCCCCCGTGTGGCCGCCGCCCTCGCCGCCCTGCACCAGGACGGCGTCCGCACCCCAGGCGGCGACCTTCTCGGCGTGCCGCCGCGCGCCGACGGAGGGGATGACGACGACCCCGGCGTCCTTGAGACGGCCGATGAGCTCGCGGGAGGGGGCCAGCGCGAAGGAGGCGACGCGGACGTCCTCCTCGATGACGATGCGCACCCTTTCGGCGGCGTCGCCGGCGTCCGCGCGCAGATTGACCCCGAAAGGCGCGCCCATGGTGCGCTCCCGCACCTCCCGCACGGCCTCACGGAGCCGCTCGGGGCTCATCGTGGCCGAGGCGAGGATGCCGAGCGCGCCGGCGTTGGCCGCCGCCGACACCAGGCGGGGACCCGCGACCCAGCCCATGCCCGTCTGCACCAGGGGGTGCCGGACTCCGGTGAGCCGGGTCAGCGCGGTCTCCATCAGGCCCGCACCTCCCCTTCCCGCAGCCCGTCCGGATCGAGGACGGTGCGGATCAGCCGGAGTTCCTCGGGGCGGGGCTCGCGGCTGCGCGGCGGGTCCGCGGGCACCGGGAGGGGGAAGCCGGTGGCCTCCTGGAGGGCCGCCGGGCTCACCCCGGGGTGCAGCGAACGGACGCGCATCGTGCGGTCGGCGGTCTCGAAGTCGAAGACGCCGAGGTCGCTGACGACGCGGCGGATGTCGTGGAACCGGGTGGCGGACGGCCCGGCGGCCGCCGCCCGGTCGTGGCCGACGCCGCACACCATGTCGACGCGTTCCACGAAGACCCGGGGCGAGTGCCGCGGCACCCAGTAGCTGGTCGGGTTGTTCAGCGTGTTGACGGGCGCGCCCCGCACCCCCAGGAGCTGCCGGGCGGGGCGGTGCCAGTCGCCGACGCAGGAGATGTTCTGGTTGCCGTGGCGGTCGAGCTGACTCGCGCCCATCATCACGTGCCGCCGCCCGCCGGTGACCAGCGCCAGGTGCTGCCGGTAGGGGAGCCAGCCCTCCACCTCGCCCGATGCGTCCAGGAGGAGGGCCTCGCCGTCGGTGAGCAGCAGTTCCGGCGAGAAGGTCAGCCGGGCCAGCCGCGCGCCCAGGGACGGGATCAGCCCCATGGGGCTGGCCAGGATCTCGCCGTCGCCCCGCCACGCCTCGGCGCAGGCGACGACGGCGTACTCGGCACGGGTGGGGTTCACGACCGCTCCTCCGCCTCGCCGGACACCAGGGGCCCGGAGAACGCCGCCCATGCGCAGGGGTCGGCCGCGGCCCGGACGTACTCCCGCTGGAACGCCTCGTCGCGCTCGTAGTCCGGCACACAGGAGGTGAAATGCGCGCCGTGCGGCACCTCGACGACGCCGGTGACGAACTGCCGCTTCACCAGGAGGGACTGCGGCCCGGCCGCCTTGAGCAGCTCGGCGGTGTCGACGACGCGTTCGCACGACACATAGGCGGCGTCCGCCGCCTCGCAGAACAGGTCGTCGAAGTACGGGTCGGGGCCCAGGTACTGGCCGTTGCCGCGGGCGTCGGCGCGGTTGAGGTGGACCAGGGCGGCGTCCAGACGCAGCGCGGGCACGGCGACCAGCTCCTCCGCGTCGTCGTACGGCGAGGTGACCGTCCGAAGCGAGGGATTGACCCGCATCACGTCGGAGCCGAGCCCCGCGCGGACCGGCAGGAAGGGCAGCCGGTGCGCGGCGGCCGTCAGACCCCACATCATCATGGCCTCGTCCAGCTCCGTGAGCTCGAGGGCGCCGCTCTGCCGGGCGGCGCGGAAGTGCGGTTCGAGGGGGATCGAGTCCAGCGTGACGAACGGGGTGACCAGCCTGCGGATCCGGCCCGCCGCGGCGAGCAGACCGACGTCGGGTCCCCCATAGGAGACGACCGTCAGGTCCGTGACGCCGGACCTGAGGACGGCCTTGACCAGGGCCATCGGCTTGCGGCGGGAGCCCCAGCCGCCGATGCCGACGGTCATGCCGGAGCGGAGCCCGGCGGCCGCCTCGTCCGCGGTCATGACCTTGCCGCTCATCGTCGCCCCCCGGACGCGGACGCGGCCGCGGATCCGGACCCGGATCCGGACCCGGAACCGGACACGAAGGTGTCGCGGTGGCGGTCGGCGACGCCGCTGAGGTTGGCCTCGAAGGTGAAGCCCTGCTCGAAGCGGTAGCTCCGGCGGACGTCGACGGGGTCGATGCCGTTGATGGCGGCTTTGGCGAGGCGGAGGAGCTCGCCGTCCTTGGCCGCGATCTCGCCGGCGAGGGCGAGGGCCGCGGTGTCGAGTTCGCCGCGCGGCACGACCTGCCAGACCGAGCCGTGGCGGTGGAGTTCCGCGGCGGTGACGGTGCGGGAGGTGAAGTAGAGCGTGCGCATCAAGTGCTGGGGGACCAGCCGCGCGAGGTGGGTGGCCGCGCCCAGGGCGCCGCGGTCCAGCTCGGGCAGGCCGAAGGAGGCGTCCTCGGCGGCGACGACGGCGTCCGCGTTGCCGACCAGGCCGACACCGCCGCCCAGGCAGTGCCCCTGCACGGCGGCGACGACCGGCACCTCGCATTCGTAGACGGCGGCGAAGGCCTCGTAGCAGCCGCGGTTGGCACCGATCAGGGCCGTGTGCCCCGCGGTGCGCTGCATCTCCTTGATGTCGACGCCCGCGTTGAAGCCGCGGCCCTCGGCGCGCAGGACGACGCAACGGGTGTCCGGGTCGCGGCCGGCGGCGCGCACGCTGTCCGCCAGTTCGTACCAGCCCTGTACGGGGAGGGCGTTGACCGGCGGGTGGTCCACGGTCACGGCGGTGACGCCGGGTTCGGGGTGCGAGGTGGAGACAGTCATGCGAGGATCAGCTACCTTTCCACCAAACGTTTGTTAGGGGAAAGGTACTCCGGCGTGAGCATGACTGTCGATCTGTCGGACCGGGTCGCCGTCGTCACCGGCGGGACGCGCGGTGTCGGCGCCGGCATCGCCCGCGCCTTCGCCGAGGCCGGTGCCCGCGTCGTGGTCTGCGCCCGCCGTCCGCCACCCCAACCACCGCCTCGCGAAGCCGACTTCCGCGCCGTGGACCTGCGCGATCCGGGCGCCACCGCGGAGGTCCTCGGCGCGGTGGCGGAGGCATACGGGCGCATCGACGTCCTGGTCAACAACGCGGGTGGGACCCCGTACCGGCTGCTCGGCGAGGCGGGGCCCGAACGGCACGCGCGCGTCGTCGAGCTCAATCTGCTCGCGCCGCTCAACGCCTCCCTTGCCGCGTACCGGGTGATGTGCCGTCAACCGGAGGGCGGCGCGATCGTGATGATCGGCAGCGTCAGCGGGGGCCGCCCCTCACCGGGCACCGCCGCGTATGGAGCCGCCAAGGCCGGCCTGGAGAGCCTGGCGCGCTCCATGGCCGTCGAGTGGGCCCCGCTGATCCGGGTCAACACCCTTGTGCTCGGCATGGTCCGTACCGAGTCGGCGCATCTGCACTACGGCGACGAGGACGGCGTCGCCGCGGTGGAGCGGACCGTGCCGCTCGGACGGCTCGCGGAGCCGGGGGAGGTGGGCGACGCCTGCGTCTTCCTCGCCTCCGAGCGCGCCCGCTACGTCAGCGGCGCCAGTCTGCATCTGCACGGCGGAGGGGAGCCCCCGGCGTTCCTCGCCGCGGCCCGGAACGTAGGCGGAGCGGGATGACGGGAGAGCGAGACGGGATGACCACAGAGGGCGGCGGGGCGACCGGCGGGGACGGCGGGACGAGGGGCATCTGCGCCGGACGGGTGGTCGCCGTGACCGGCGCGGGGCGCGGGCTGGGGCGGGCGCACGCCCTCGCCTTCGCCGCCGAGGGCGCCGCGGTCGTGGTGAACGACCTCGGCGTCGGTCCCGACGGCGCCGGGGGATCGGCCGCCCCCGCGCACGGGGTCGCCGCCGAGATCCGCGCCGGGGGCGGTGCGGCCGTCGTGCACGACGGCGACATCGCGACCCCCGCGGGCGCCGCCTCACTGGTCGCCACCGCCCTGGAGGCGTTCGGGCGGCTCGACACCCTGGTCAACAACGCGGGCTTCCTGCGCGACCGCATGCTCGTCAACCTGGACGAGGACGACTGGGACGCCGTCCTGCGGGTCCATCTGACCGGGCATTTCCTGCCGCTCCGGCAGGCTGCCGCGTACTGGCGCGCGGAGGCGCGGGCGGGCCGCACCCCTGACGCGCGGGTCGTCAACACCACGTCCGGGGCCGGACTGCTCGGCAGCGTCGGGCAGGGCAACTACGCGGCGGCCAAGGCCGGCATCGTCGGCCTGACGCTGGTGGCCGCCGCCGAACTCGCGCGGTACGGGGTGCGGGTCAACGCCGTGGCCCCGGCGGCCCGGACCCGGATGACCGAGACGGTGTTCGCCGACGCCATGGCCGCGCCGGGCGCCGGGGCCTTCGACGCCATGGCGCCGGAGAACGTCTCACCGCTGGTCGTCTGGCTCGGGTCCGCGGGCTCCGCCGGTGTGACGGGGCGCGTCTTCGAGGCCGAGGGCGGCCGCCTGACGGTCATGGAGGGCTGGCGGCCGGGCCCCACCGCCGACCGGGGCGCCCGCTGGACGCCCATGGAGGCGGGGGAGGCCGCCGCGAAGCTGCTGGCGGCGGCGGAGCCCCCGGGGCCGGTGTACGGGGCGCGGGCGGCGGCGGGGTAGGCGCCGCGGGGTAGGCGCCCCGCCCGCCTCCCCGGATCGCCCCGCCCCTGGATCGGCCGCCGTCCCGGTCCCGCGGCGCTCAGAGCCGTTCGATGATCGTGACGTTGGCCTGGCCGCCGCCCTCGCACATGGTCTGGAGGCCGTAGCGCCCGCCGGTGCGCTCCAGTTCGTGCAGCAGGGTGGTCATGAGCCTCACGCCGGTGGCGCCGAGCGGGTGGCCCAGCGCGATGGCGCCGCCGTTGACGTTCACCCGGCCGGGGTCGGCGCCGGTCTCCTTCAGCCAGGCGAGGACGACGGGCGCGAACGCCTCGTTGATCTCGACCAGGTCGATGTCGTCGATGGTCATGCCGGTCTTCTTCAGGGCGTACGCGGTCGCCGGGATGGGCGCGGAGAGCATGCGGATGGGGTCCTCGCCGCGTACCGACAGATGGTGGACGCGCGCCCGCGGGGTGAGCCCGTGCTCGCGGAGCGCGCGCTCGGAGGCGATGAGCATGGCCGAGGCCCCGTCGGAGACCTGGGAGGAGACGGCCGCGGTCAGCCGGCCGCCCTCGACCAGGGGTTTGAGGCCGGCCATCTTCTCCGCCGAGGTGTCACGGCGCGGGCCCTCGTCGACGGCGACGCCCGCGTACGGGGCGAGTTCGCGGTCGAAGCGGCCCCCGTCGATGGCGGCGACCGCGCGCCGGTGGGAGCGCAGCGCGAACTCCTCCATGGCCTCGCGGGTGATGCCCCACTTCCCGGCGATCAGTTCCGCGCCGTGGAACTGGCTCACCGGGGTGGACCCGTAGCGGGCGCGCCAGCCCTCCGAGCCGGCGAAGGGGCCGTCGGTCATGCCGAGCGGCTCGACGGCCCGGTGGTTGGCGTAGCCGATGGGGATGGCCGACATGTTCTGGACGCCGCCCGCCACGACGAGGTCCTGGGTGCCCGACAGCACGCCCTGGGCCGCGAAGTGGACGGCCTGCTGGGAGGAGCCGCACTGGCGGTCGACGGTGACGCCGGGAACCTCCTCGGGTAGTCCCGCCGCCAGCCAGCTGGTGCGGGCGATGTCGCCGGACTGCGGGCCGACCTGGTCGAGGCAGCCGAAGACGACGTCCTCGACGGCGGCCGGGTCGACGCCCGAGCGCTCCATCAGCGCCGTCAGGATGTGGGCGCCGAGGTCGGCCGGGTGGACCGCGGACAGCCCGCCGCCGCGCCGTCCGACGGGGGTGCGGACCGCTTCGACGATGTAGGCCTCGGTCATGACTGCTCCTCCGTGTCGACCGGGTGTCGCTCTGTCATTCCCGGACGGCGACGCCGTCCAGCACCATCGACAGGTACTGCCGGGCGATCTCCTCGGGGCTGTGCTGCCCGCCCGGCCGGTACCAGGACGCCGCGACCCAGACCGTGTCGCGGATGAAGCGGTACGCGAGCCGCGGGTCGAGGTCGGTGCGGAACACCCCGTCGGCGGCGCCGCGTTCGAGCGTTCCGAGCCACAGCCGCTCGAACCTGCGCTGCGACTCGGCGAGATAGGCGAAGCGCGGCTGGGACGCCGCCAGCTGGCGGGCCTCGCGCTGGTAGATCGCGACGGCGTCCAGATGCCGGTCGATCTCCCGGAAGGACTCGGTGACCAGGGCCTCCACGGTCTCCCGGGGACCGAGGCCGGCCGCGAGCACGCTGTCGTACCCGGCCCACAGCTCGTCGAGGAAGGCCGACAGGATCTCGTCCAGCATCGACTCCTTGGAGTCGAAGTGGTAGTAGAGGCTGCCCGCGAGGATCCCCGCCTCGTCCGCGATCCGCCGGACGGTGGTGGCGTTGTAGCCCTGCGCGGCGAACACCCCGGCGGCGGTCGCGAGGAGTTCGGCACGGCGCCCGTCGGAGGGCGCCCCGGCGCCCGCGGGGCCCTTGGCGCTCTTCGGCGTGGTGGGTGACATGGTCTTCGGCGGGGTCTTCGACGTCGTCTTCGGCGTGGTTTTCGGCGTGGTCTTCGGCACGGGGATCATTCTCGCTTCACGCGTGCTGACTGCTCACGGGGACGGTCTCCCCGGTCATGTAGGAGGAGTAGCCGGAGGCCAGGAAGACGATCACGTTGGCCACCTCCCATGGCTCGGCATGGCGCCCGAAGGCCTCGCGCGCGGTCAGCTCCTCCAGCAGTTCGGGGGTGGTGACCCGCACCAGGTGCGGGTGCATGGCGAGGCTGGGGGAGACGGCGTTGACCCGCACCCCGTACGCCGCCGCCTCCACCGCCGCGCAGCGGGTGAGCGCCATGACCCCGGCCTTGGCCGCGGCGTAGTGCGCCTGTCCGGCCTGGGCGCGCCAGCCCACGACGGACGCGTTGTTGACGATGACCCCGCCGGTCCCGGCGGCCTTCATGCGGCGCAGGGCGGCGCGGGTGCAGCGGAAGGTGCCGTTCAAGGTGACGTCCAGGACCCTCGCCCACTGGCCGTCGGTCATCTCGGTCAGCTCGGCGGTGCCGCCGAGACCGGCGTTGTTGACCACGATGTCCAGCCGTCCGTGCCGCCGCTCCGCGAGGTCGAGGAGGGCCGCGATCTGGGCCTCGTCCGTGACGTCGCAGGGCAGCCCGGCGACCCGGTCCGCGCCGAACTCCTCCGCGAGCGCCGCCGCGCACTCCTTCAGCCGCCGCTCGTGGGCGTCGCCCAGCACCACCCGGGCGCCCTCCTCCAGCAGGCGCCGGGCGGTCGCGCCGCCGATGCCGGCGCCCGCGGCGGCGGTGACGACCGCGGTGCGGTCCGCCAGCAGCGCGTGGCCCGGCTCGTACGGGGGTGGTGGAGTCACGCCACCGACGTTAATCTACCAAACACTTGTTAGGGAAGGGGGAGCGGGTGGATCTCGACCTCACCCCGGAGGAACGGTCCTTCCGGGAGCTGGCCGGGGAGTGGCTCGCCGCGCACGTCCCCGCCGTCCCGCTGCCCTCCCTGGAGACCGCCGAGGGCTTCTCCGCCCATCGGGCCTGGGAGCGCCGGCTGGCCGCGGACCGCTGGTCGGTGGTCTCCTGGCCCGCCGCCTACGGGGGACGGGACGCCTCGCTCGTCCAGTGGCTGCTGTTCGAGGAGGAGTACCACGCCGCGGGGGCCCCCGGGCGGGTGGGCCAGAACGGCGTCGCCCTGCTCGGCCCGACCCTCCTCGAACACGGCACCCAGGAGCAGCGCGAACGGCTCCTGCCGCCCATGGCGCGCGGCGAGGTCGTCTGGGCGCAGGCCTGGTCCGAGCCGGAGGCGGGCTCCGACCTGGCGTCGCTGCGCTCCACCGCCACCCGCACCGACGGCGGCTGGCTGCTGCGCGGCCAGAAGACCTGGTCCTCCCGTGCCGCCTTCGCCGACCGCGCTTTCGGGCTGTTCCGCAGCCACCCCGACGCACCACGCCCGCACCAGGGCCTCACCTATCTGATGTTCGGTCTCGACGCGCCCGGTGTGACGGTGCGCCCCATCGGCCGTCTGGACGGCAAACCGGCCTTCGCCGAACTCTTCCTCGACGAGGTCTTCGTTCCCGACGCCGACGTCGTCGGCGCCCCCGGCGACGGCTGGCGGGTCGCCATGAGCACGGCGGGCGACGAGCGAGGTCTCACCCTGCGCAGCCCCGGCCGCTTCACCGCGGCCGCCCGGCGTCTGGCAGCCCTGTGGCGGGAGGGCGGCATGGACGCCGACCCGGCCGCCCGGGACCGCGTCGCGGACGCGCTGATCGGTGCGCGCGCCTACCAGCTGGCGGCCTACGAGGGCGCCGCGCGCGGGGCGGCGGGAGAGGCGCCCGGCGCCGGATCCAGCCTCACCAAGGTCTTCTGGTCCGAGCTGGACATCGCGCTGCACGAGACCGCGCTCGACCTGCTCGGCCCGCTCGGGGAGGCCGCCGACGGCCCCTGGGCGCAGGGCTGGGTCTTCGCCCTCGCGGGGCCCGTCTACGCCGGCACGAACGAGATCCAGCGCGACATCATCGCCGAGCGGCTGCTCGGGCTGCCGAAGGGACGCCGTCCATGAGGTTCCTGCCGACCGCCGAGCAGGCCGACTTCACCCGCACCCTCGACCGCATGCTCGGCGCCGCCGGCACGCCGGAGACCGCCCGGGCCTGGGCCGCGGGGGAGCACGCCCCGGGGCGTCGCCTGTGGGACCGGCTGGCGGAGGCCGGGCTCTTCGCGCTGGCCGTCCCGGAGGCGTACGACGGCTACGGGCCGCGGCCCGTCGAGCTCGCCCTCGCGTTCGTCGAACTGGGCCGGCACGCCGTCCCCGGCCCCGTCGCCGAGACGGTGGCCGCCGCCGCCCTCCTGGACGCGCTCCCGGATCCCGGTCCGGCCAAGGAGTGGCTGCCCCGTGTCGCCACCGGCCGGGCCGTGCTGACCCTCGCGGCGCCGGAGGGCGGCCACGCCCTCGACGCCGACGCCGCCGACGCCGCCCTGCTCGTGGCCGGCGACCGGCTGCTCCTGGCCCGCGGTCACGGTCCCGTCCGCGCCTCGCTCGACCCCGCCCGGCGACTGGCCCGCCCGGAGCCCGGCACCGCGGCGGTGCTCGCCGCCGGGCCCGCCGTCCGGGCCGCGGCCGCCCTCGCCGCCGACCGGGCCGCCCTCGTCACCGCCGCCCAGGCCCTCGGTGTCGGCCTCTCGCTGCTGACGCGTACGGTCGGGCACGTACGGCGGCGCCGGCAGTTCGGGGTCCCGGTCGGCTCCTTCCAGGCCGTCAAGCACCGGCTGGCCGACACCCTGATCGCGCTCGAGTTCGCCCGGCCGCTGCTGCACGGCGCCGCAGTGACCGGTACGGGGGCCGACATCGCCGCCGCCAAGGCCGCCTGCGGCGAGGCCGCGTACACCGCGGCGCGCACCGCGCTGCAACTGCACGGCGCCCTCGGCTACACCGCCGAGTACGAGCTGTCCCTGTGGCTCACCAAGGCCCGCGCGCTGCGCTCCGCCTGGGGCTCGCCGGCGCAGTGCCGGGCCCGCGTCCTGGCGGAGACACCCGTCTGAGCACGGCGGTCAGGGCGGGCCCACCGGGCCCACCGGTCCCAACGGCGGTCCCGGCGGACCGTGCGCTCAGCGCGTCGCGGCGTCGACCGCGTCCGTCAGCCGCGCGCCGTTCGCGTCCTCGGCGTCCTCCGCGCCCTCCGTCCAGGGGGGCAGCGACTGCTCCGCCCAGATGACCTTGCCCTCGGCGGTGTACCGGGTGCCCCAGCGCTCGGCGAGCTGGGCGACGAGGAACAGCCCGCGGCCGCCCTCGTCGGTGGTGGCCGCGTAGCGCAGATGCGGCGAGGTGCTGCTGCCGTCGGACACCTCGCAGGTCAGGGTGTGGTCCAGCAGCAGCCGGACCCCGATGGGCGCCGAGCCGTAGCGGATCGCGTTGGTGATCAGCTCGCTGAGCACCAGCTCCATGCCGAAGGCCAGCTCCGACAGGCCCCACTCCTCCAGCTTCTCCGCCACGGCGGCCCGCATCCCGGAGACGGCCGCGGGGTCGACGGGCACGTCCCACTCCGCGACGTGGTCGGCGGGGGTGGCCCGGGTGCGGGCGATCAGCAGCGCCACGTCGTCCTTCGGCCGGCCCGGCAGCAGCGCCTGCAGCACGGCCTGGCAGCTCTCCTCGGGCGGCCGGTCGGGGTGGGCGGCCAGGGCCTGCTTCAGCATCTCCATGCCGACGTCGAGGTCCCGGGTGCGGTCCTCGATCAGCCCGTCGGTGTACAGGACCAGCTGGGTGCCCTCCGCCACCTCCAGCTCCGCCGTCTGGAACGGCATGCCGCCCAGCCCCAGCGGCGGTCCCGCGGGCAGGTCCGGGAACTCCACGCTGCCGTCGGGGCGGACCAGGGCGGGCGGGTGGTGCCCGGCCCGCGCCATCGCGCACCGCCGCGAGACGGGGTCGTAGATCGCGTACAGGCAGGTGGCGCCCATGACCCCGGCCCCGACGCCGGTGCCGGACTCGTCCTGGTCGATGCGGCCGACCAGGTCGTCCAGGTGGCCGAGGAGCTCGTCGGGCGGCAGGTCGAGGGTGGAGAAGTTGTGCACCGCGGTACGCAGCCGTCCCATCGTGGCGGCGGCGTGCAGCCCGTGGCCGACGACGTCGCCGACGACCAGCGCCACGCGGTTGCCGGGGAGCGGGATCACGTCGAACCAGTCGCCGCTGACCCCGGACTGGGCCGGCAGGTAGCGGTGGGCCACGTCCAGGGCGCTCTGCTCGGGCAGCGCGCGCGGCAGCAGGCTGCGCTGCAGGGTGACGGCCAGGGCGTGCTCGCGGGTGTAGCGGCGCGCGTTGTCGATGTTGATCGCGGCGCGGGCGACCAGTTCCTCGGCGAGGGAGAGGTCCTCCTCGTCGAACGGCTCCGGCTTCTCCGACCGCCAGAAGTTGGCGATGCCCAGCACCACGCCGCGGGCCTTGAGGGGGGTGGCGATCAGCGAGTGGATGCCGTACTCGATGATCTTGCGGGTGCGCTCCGGCTCCTGCGCGAGCCAGCCGTGATCGGTGGAGAGATCGGCCACGACCTCCGAGCGGCCGCTGCCGAAGCCGCGCGCCTGCGGGGTGGAGGGCAGGAAGTCGATCAGCTTGCCGAGCGGGTAGAGCGGGGCGTCGGTGCGGATGCCGTTGACGGCGGTGCGGCGCATGTCGGAGCCCGCGGTGCCGCTGGGCTCCTCGCCGCGCAGTACGGGGTCGGCCAGGTCGACGGTGACGAAGTCGGCGAAGCGGGGCACGGCGACCTGGGCCAGCTCCTCGGCGGTGCGCACCACGTCGAGGGTGGTGCCGATGCCCAGGCCGGCGTCGTAGAGCAGTTTCAGGCGTTCCCTGGCGGCCTCGGCGCGACCCGAGAGCGCGCGCAGTTCGGTGGAGTCCCGCAGGGTCATGACCGAGCCCTTGGGGCCGCCGTGGCTGTTGGTGGGGCGCTGGTTCACCGCCAGCAGGCGCTCCCCGGCCGGGAGCACCTCGTCGGTGGCCACCCGGCGGGAGGTCAGCAGCTCGACCGTGTCGGGATCGAGTCCGGGCAGGTCGCCGACGCGCCGGCCCTCGGCGTCGGGGGCGAGGTCGAGGAGCCTCTTGGCCTCGTCGTTGGCGAGCAGCAGCCGTCCGTCGTCCCCGACGATGAGCACGCCCTCCCTGACCGAGTGCAGCACCGTGTCGTGGTGCTCGTACATCCGGGTCATCTCGGCCGCGTCCAGGCGGTGGGTCTGCCGCCGCAGCCGTTTGGCGACGAGGGCCGTGCCGCCCATGGCCAGGGCGAGCGCGGCGGCCCCGGCGCCGAGGATGATCGGCAGCTGCCGGGACACCAGGCCGGTCACGCTCTTCACCTTCATGCCCGCCGACACCAGGGCCACGACCTGGCCGTGCGGGTCGTCGACGGGGTCGAAGACGGGCACGACGGCCTGGACCTCGTGGCCGAGTGGGCCGTGCACGCTCTCCGTGTACACCTTGCCTTCCAGGGACGGCCCGATGGTGCCCACGAACTTCTTGCCGATCCGGTCGGGGATCGGGTGCGTGTAGCGGATCCCGTTGGTGTCCATCACGACGATGAAGTCGACCCCGGCCTCCTTGCGGGCCAGCTCGGTGATGGGCTGGAGGGTCTTGGAGGGATCCGGTTCCTTCAGCACGTCGACCAGGCCCGGGGAGCGCGCGAAGGTGCCGGCCGCCGCGATCGAGCGGTTGACGGCCTCACGCTCGCTGTCGTGCCGGGACTGCAGCACAAGGGCGATGACGCCGCAGGCCACAAGCAGCACGACGATCGCCACCTGCAGGATGAAAACCTGTCCGGCGACGCTCCGCGGGCTCTTCTCGGTCAGTGATCGCACCGATACGCCCCGATTCGGTCGGAAACGTCGACCATGCCGACATTTCTAACACTGCCGCACGGGACGTTCCATAGGCCACAGGGACGCGGTCCCGGGAAGGGGGACCCCGGCGGCGCGGCCGTCCCGGCGCCGGGGCCCGCCGCCCGGGCGGAACGCGGCGGGCGCCGTCAGAAGTGCAGCTCGGCGGGGAAACCGGTCCAGCGCAGCTCCTCCGGAAGATGCCGCATGTCGTTGAAGAGCAGCACGGAGTTCGGGCGGCCGGGCGTGTAGCGGATCACCGTCAGGGCCGCGTTCGCGTGGCTCATGCTGAGCCAGTGCCAGCGTGGCGCGTCCAGCGCGGCCGAGACCAGCCAGCCGATCAGGAAGTCGTGCGTCACCACCAGCTCGTGCACCGCCTTGCCCGCCGCCATCGGCCCGGCGTACCGGGTCAGCGCCTCACGGGCCCGTTGCGGCCCCCACGTCCGCTCCTCGGGACCGAAGCGGTCGAGGAAGCGGGAGAGGTAGTAGGCGCTGTCCGGCGGCAGCTCGGAGTCCGGCGGGAAGTAGGGCGGGTAGTCCCCCGCGAGTTCGTCGGCCGCCACGGGCACCCCGCCTCCCAGCCGCTCGCCGATCAGCGCCGCGGACTGCGCGGCCCCGGGCAGGGGACTGTGGTGGACGGCGGAGACGGGCGACGCCCCCAGCCGCTCGCCCAGGAGCCCGGCCTGCCGGAACCCGTGCTCGGTCAGGCCGGAGCCGTCGGGCAGTGTCTCCGCGTGCCGGGTGAGATAGAGGTAGCGGCTCGCCGTTCCGGTCATGCACGGCCCCTCTCGGGTGTCGACGACGATGGTGGCGCTGCGCGCGCCTCGCACGGGGCCGTACGGGAGGGGTGCCCCGGACGCCGGCGACCCGCGGCGGTCGCATGGGGCGACGCCTTCCGGGCGGTCGCGGTTCCCGCGGTACGGGGGCCGCGCCCCGGCAGGATGATGCCATGAGCGGGTCATGTGTACGGCCGTTCCACGACGGCTCGCCATGCGCGCGCGGAGGCCCGCGCGGGACACCGCGGGCGCACGCCGGCCGCGGCCCCGGTTCCTCACCGGACGCGCGGGCGCGGGCGGTTGGCGTGCGGATGCGGCGTGCGCCACGAGTCGTACGATGAAGACCACGCCGTCGGGAGACCGCGGGAGGCCGCGATGGGCATGACGAGGGCGAACGGCCGCCACTACGGGATGTACGGGCTCGTGGTGGCAGCGGGCGTGGTGGTCGCGGTGGGTCTCGGTGTGCCGATCGGCGCGGTCTTCATCCTCGCCGTGGCCCTGGTGGGCCCCCTGCTGATGCTCGTCATGCTGCACGCGCTGCGGGGCTCCGAGGCCCATCGCCACCCCGTTTTCGGCGCCCTCCACACCACCACCGCCGCCGGCGGTGCCGTCCGCGTCCGGGGGTCCGGCTCCGCGGTCGTGCCCCGGGGACCCGGCGATCCGTCCGGACCGCGGGAGCCGGGGCCCGGCTGACGGGTCCGTGCGGCCTGGCGTCCCCGGCCCGCCGTTGCCCGTCGTCGGTCAACGGCGCTCCGCGCCGCCTTCCTCCTAGCTCCCGGACGCGGGGGCTCCCCCGTCGTCCCGGGCGGCCAGGCTCGCCCGGGCGGCGCGTTCCAGCAGGAGGGCGCGCTCACGCTCGTTACGGGTCAGGGAGGCGGCGCGCAGGAACTCGGCCCGGGCCTCGGTGTACCGGCCGAGCCGCTCCAGCAGATCACCGCGGACGCTCGGCAGCAGGTGGTACCCGCGCAGTGCGGGCTCGCCGGTGAGCCGGTCGACGAGCGCCAGTCCGTCCCGCGGTCCGTACGCCATGGTGACGGCCACCGCGCGGTTCAGTTCCACGACCGGTGTCGGCGTGCGCCGGGCCAGTGTTCCGTAGAGCTCCGCGATCCGCCGCCAGTCGGTGTCCGCGGCGTGCGGGGCCCGGGCGTGGCAGGCGGCGATGGCGGCCTGCAGCGCGTACGGCCCGGGCGGACCGCCCGTCGCCTCGGCGCGTGCCAGGGCGGCGAAGCCGCGGCGGATCAGCAACTGGTCCCAGCGCCGCCGGTCCTGGTCGGCCAGCAGGACGGGCCGCCCGTCCGGGCCGGTGCGGGCCGCCGCGCGGGAGGCCTGGATCTCCAGCAGCGCGGCCAGGCCGTGGGCCTCGGGTTCCTTGGGCATCAGCCCCGCCAGGACCCGGGCGAGGCGGAGCGCGTCCTCGCACAGGGCCGGGCGCATCCAGTCGTCGCCCGCGGTCGCCGAGTAGCCCTCGTTGAAGATCAGGTAGATGACCTCCAGGACGGACGAGAGCCGCTCGACCCGTTCGGGCCCGTGCGGCTGCTCGAAGGGCACACCCGCCTTCGCCAGCGTGCGCTTCGCACGAACGATGCGCTGCGCGACCGTCGCCTCCGGGACCAGGTAGGCGCGTGCGATCTCGGAGGTCGTCAGGCCGCCGAGCAGCCGCAGCGTGAGCGCCACGCGAGCCTCGGTGGACAGCACGGGGTGGCAGGCGGTGAAGACCAGCCGCAGCAGGTCGTCCTCGATGTCGCCGTCGGCGGCGGCCTCCGCCGCCGCGAAGTCCGGTTCGTACGCCCCGCCGTCCTCCAGGCTGTGGCCCAGTTCCCGGAGCTTGCGCGCGAAGACCTCCCTGCGGCGGACGAGGTCGATCGCGCGGTGCTTGGCCGTGGCCGTCAGCCAGGCGCCGGGGTTGTCCGGGACGCCGGCCCCCGGCCACTGCTCCAGTGCGGCGACCAGGGCGTCCTGGGCGAGCTCCTCGGCGACGCCGATGTCGCGCACGATGCGCGCGACACCGGCGATCACCCGGGCCGACTCGATCCGCCACACCGCCTCGATCGTCCGGCGGGCGTCGTCCCTGGCCGAAGCAGAAGCCGTCACAGCCACCCATCAGAGCAGCCGCTCCCGGCGGGGGCAACCGGCCTCCGGGGGTGGCGGGGCTCAGGAGAGCTCCGGCGCCTCCTCGACCTGCCGCAGTTCACAGGTGATCTCCCAGGCGTCGCCGTGGATCCGCAGGAAGCGCTTGGTCCACTCCACGGCCTCCTCCTTCGACTTCGCCTGGATGATCGCGTAGCCGCCGATGAACTCCTTGGACTCGGTGAAGGGCCCGTCGACGACGGAGAGCTTCCCGTGGTCCCAGTGGAGCCGCGTCCCCTCGGACGTCGGCCGCAGGCCGGCCGTGTCCAGCAGGACGCCGGCCTTGGACATCTCCTCGATGAGCCGGCCCATCTCCTCCATCAGCCGCTCGTCGGGGCCGCCCTCGGGAACGTTGTCCTCGTTGATCCGGATCAGGGACATGAAACGCATCGCGCTCTCCTACTCGACGTTCTTCGTGCTTCTCGCGGCGGGGATCCTCCCCGCTCCTGCCTACGCGTCGAACGGGCGGCGCGAGGATCGACACGTCGGCCGAAGAATTTCTCGCACGTCGCGCCGGGGTCCGCCCCGCGCCCCGGACCGGACGCCGAACCGGGCGGCCCGCGGCCGCGTCAGAGGGGGGCGGGAACGCGCGGCAGGGGGCGGGCGCCGGTGGTGAGCACTCCCAGGCAGGCGATGTAGAGATATGCCGGGGCGGTGAGCCGCACGGCGTCCCTGGAGTAGAGCCACTGCGCCGGATGCCGGACCGGCCGGCGGGGGTCGGCGGCCGCCAGCCATCCGCCGCGGGTGAGGAAGCGCAGTCCCAGCGGGGACCAGACGTCCTCGGAGCCGGGCGGCACCAGGAAGTAGAGGAAGCCGCAGCGCCGGTCCCACATGACCGGCCCGACGGGTGCGGAGCCGTCCCGCAGGCGCGCGAGCACCTCGTGGCCGGGCCGTTCGGGGATCCGGACGGCGTCCCAGTCCGCGCCGGCCGGCAACAGCATCACCCTGTTCTTGGCGAGCTCCCACTCGTCGAGGCACCGCTGTGGCTCACCGGCCGCACGGGCGAGCCATGCCGCGAGGGCGGGCCCGCAGAATTCGTCGCACATGGCACTCCCGGGGTTCTGCTGCAAGTGATCGGTGTTCGGACGGTGTCCGGTTCGGGGCCGCCGGCGATGCATATATCTGCTGTCGGCATGTGCGGAGAGCAAGGCCCATGACGTTGAATCACTTGATCGGATGGGGCAAAAGCGGCCAGTTTTGGGCAACCGGGTTTCGGTGGCGATGATCACCTCTAGATTCCGTCCGATGTGACCGGCGCCGGGCGTGACGCGCCGCGTCCCGGCGCGTTGAAGGTACGGGTTTCGGAGGAGGGAGGGCAGTTTTGTCGAGGCTGGATAAAACCGCCCCGGGAAGCGCAGAATCACTGTCAGGATTCCGGGATGCGGACCGCCTTCACGGGAGAACCCGGTGGGGCGGGTGGGCGGAAGCGGGTCCGCGCCGCGTCGTCCATGGCCATCGGACGAGTTGTCTGATGACATTGGACGCTAGCCCCTGGGGCGCCTCGCGGCAAGCACTTCGCGGCAGTTCGGTCCGCCCGGCGCGTTGCGTCGAGGTGAAGGTGCAGGTGAGGGGGTGTGGGTCCGGGTCGGGCGGGTGGGACCGCTGTAGACTCGATCTCACTCGGACGGGTCAACCGACGTGCTAGCAGGAAGAATCCATCCCGTGGTGAACGCACTGCAGGAACTGATCAAGCGCCGGCTGGAGCAGCGGGGCTGGTCGTACGGTGAGGTGGCGCGGCGGGGTGGTGTC
>NZ_JBEZXR010000020.1:0-118703 GCF_040638135.1 Streptomyces sp. NPDC026673
TACTGCAGGGGGGACCCTGTGGGAGAGTAGGACGCCGCCGAACAATTATTAGCCTCAACCCCCGAGCTTCGGCTCGGGGGTTGAGGCTTTTTTGCGTTGATCCCCGATCTCGCGCCGGCGTCGTGGCCTCGATTCCAGCCCTGAGTGTGGTGGCACGCTGAACGTGACGGCCGCGGTGCGTGCGGCGAGTGTGAGGTGGTCCCGGTTCGGAATGTTCACGGTCGCCACACGCACCGCGGCAGGAGGGCCGGCCGAGGGGCACTCTCGACGTCCGGGAACGGACGTGAGAACCCAGGGAAGGAGGGGCGCTTGGGAAAGCCCCCTGAATCTGCCTTCTACAGGCGGCCGGCCGCCTTGAGGGCGAGGTATGCATCCGCCAGCGCGGGGGCGATCTCTGCGGGCGGGGCGTCGACGACGGTGATGTTGTGCCGGGAAAGGCGTTGGGCGACGCGACGGCGCTCGGCCCGAGCCTGTTCTGCGGCTGCGGCCGCGTACACGGCGTCGACGGTGGTGCGACCCTTCGCCATCTCTTCGATGCGGGGGTCCGCCACCGAGGCGATGAGGACCTCGTGGCGGTGGGTGAGCAGCGGGAGGACCGGCAGCAGACCCTCTTCCATCGGTGCGGCGTCCAGGCCGGTGAGGAGGACGACCAGCGAGCGCTGGGTGGCGCGTTGGAGGACGGTGGCGACGAGACCGCGTGCGTCGGACTCGACGAGCTCGGCCTCCAACGGTGCCATGGCGTTCACCAGTGCGGGGAGTATGTCCCGGCCGGCTCGGCTCTGGACGGAGGCGCGTACCCGGCGGTCGTAGGCGAGGAGGTCCACTCGGTCGCCGGCGCGGCCCGCGAGTACGGCGAGCAGCAGGGCGGCGTCCATGGCCGCGTCGAGGCGTGGGGCATCACCCACACGACCGGCCGACGTGCGGCCTGTGTCGAGGACGACGAGGATGTGGCGGTCCCGTTCCGGGCGCCAGGTGCGGACGGCGACGGTGGCCCGTCGCGCGGTCGCGCGCCAGTCGATGGACCGGGTGTCGTCGCCGGGGATGTACTCGCGGAGGGAGTCGAACTCGGTTCCCTGCCCGCGAATGAGCACGGAGGTGCGTCCGTCGAGCTCGCGGAGGCGGGCCAGACGGGACGGCAGGTGCTTGCGGCTGTGGAAGGGCGGCAGGACCCGCACCGTCCAGGGGACGCGATGTGAGCCCTGTCGTGCGGCCAGACCAAGAGGTCCGTAGGAGCGGACGGTGACGCGTTCGGCGTGCCGGTCGCCGCGGCGGGTGGGGTGCAGGGTGGTCGACAGGCGGCGACGCTCGGCCGCCGGAATGGTCAGCCGGTGACGGGACGCGGCTGCTTCGGTACCCGGGTACCAGCTGCTCGGCGGCCAGGCGTCGCGGACATGTGCGCGCAGGGGGCGCCGGCTGGGGTTGTTGACCGTGAGCACGACTTCCGCCGTTTCCCCGAGTCGAACCGATGTCTCACCGGATCGGGTGAAATGGAGCTTTCGTACTGGCGCGGCGAGCGCGAGGTCGCACAGAATTCCGAGGAGGAGGATGCCTTCGACGATCAGGATGCCGCTCCAGCCGGGGAGCAGCAGACCCACGGCGAGGGCGCCGACGGCGGCCAGTAGGGCGGTACGTCCGGTGAGTGCCATGGTCGGTCGTCGTCCTCAGCGGGGTACGGGGACGCGGGCGAGGATCGAGGAGATGACCGAATCGGGAGTGGTGCCTTCCATCTCGGCTTCGGGCCGCAGTTGGATGCGGTGGCGGAGCGTGGGGAGGGCGAGGGCTTTGACGTCGTCGGGGATGACGTAGTCGCGGCCGGTGAGCCAGGCCCAGGCGCGGGCTGTGGCGAGGAGGGCGGTGGCTCCTCGGGGGGAGACACCGAGAGTCAGAGAGGGGGATTCGCGGGTGGCTCGGCAGATATCGACGATGTAGGCCGTGATGTCGGCCGAGACCGATGTCTTGGCGACGGCGGCTCGGGCGGCGTCGAGATCGGCGGGTCCGGCGACGGGTCGCAGTCCGGCGGAGTCCAGGTCCCGGGGGTTGAAGCCATCGGCGTGGCGGGTGAGCACGTCGATCTCGGTCTCGCGGGAGGGCAGCGGCAGGACCAGCTTGAGGAGGAAGCGGTCCAGCTGGGCCTCGGGAAGGGGGTAGGTGCCCTCGTACTCGACGGGGTTCTGCGTCGCCGCGACCAGGAACGGCTCGGGCAGCGGCCGCGGGATGCCGTCGACGGACACCTGACGCTCTTCCATGGCCTCGAGGAGTGAGGCCTGCGTCTTGGGCGGGGTGCGGTTGATCTCGTCGGCGAGCAGCAGGTTGGTGAAGACGGGGCCCGCCTGAAAGGAGAACTCGGCGGTGCGGGCGTCATAGACGAGGGAGCCGGTGATGTCGCCGGGCATCAGGTCGGGCGTGAACTGCACCCGCTTGGTTTCCAGCTGGAGCGAGGCGGCCAGTGCACGCACCAGGAGGGTCTTGGCGACTCCGGGCACTCCTTCGAGGAGGACGTGACCCCTGCAGAGCAGGGCGACGACCAGACCGGTGACGGCCGGGTCCTGGCCGACGACGGCCTTGGCGATTTCGGTGCGCAGGGCCTCCAAGGAGGCGCGGGCGCTGTCGGCGGTCGGTGCGGCGCTCACGGGGTTGCTTTCCTCTCGTTGAGAAGGACGCGGCGTTCCAGTGCGTCGAGGTCGTCGGCCAGACGCAGCAGGGCCGCGTCGTTGGGGGGAGGGGGACCGTGGAGCAGGGTGCGCGGGTCGGTGGCGGGATCGTCGAGCCGAGCCGCCACCGCGGCGGGCAGTACGTCGGGGTCATGGCTCTGCGACGGGGGGACGCCGACCAGCGGTGCCAGCCGGTCGCGTGCGGCGGTGCGCAGGGCCTCCGCGGCCCGCCCGCGGGCGTTGCCGCGGCGGTAGAGGCGGGCACGTCCCTCGGTGGCCTCCGCGGCGCGGACGGTGGCGGGCAGCCGCTCGGTGACGATCGGGCCGAGGCGGCGGGCTCGCCAGAGGGCCGCGAGGACCGCGGCGATGAAGAGCTGAAGTACGGCCCAGCTCCAGCCGTCGGGGACGAGGTCGAGGAAGTTCTGCCGGCCGCCGCCGAAGGCGGAGGCGTCGGTGAGTGAGGGGAGGTACCAAACGAGCTTCGGGTGTGCGCCGAGGATCTGCATCGCGAGCGAGGCGTTGCCCTGTTCGGCGAGGTTCTCGTTCTGCAGCAGCGTGTGGGTGCCGAGGACGACGGTGTCGCCGCCGTCGGCCCTCGGCAGGCGCAGCAGGGTGAAGTCGCCCGACGTGTCGGGATAGCAGCGGTCGGCGTCGCGTGCGGAGGTCGAGTAGGCGCCGCCGCCCAGCTCGGCGTCGCCGGCGTCGCGGGCGGTGGGCAGCCCGCAGTCGGGGGCGAGGACGTGTACGGGGACGGGTCCCGTGTAGCGGACGGCGGGGGCGAGCTTTTCGACGGAGGCATCGGTGGGGGAGAGGAGGACGACACGGCCGCCGGAGCGCTCCATCGCGGCGCGAACGGCGCTCTGCTGACGCTCCGTCAACAGGTCGGGGAGGGTGACGAGGAGGGTGGTGTCGGGTTTGGCGGCGGCCACGGCCTCGTCGGTGGTGGTGACGATTGTGGTGGTCACCCCTTGGTCATGGAGGAGTTGAGCGACGGCCCGGCTGCCGGACGGGTCGGGGGAACGGGGGTCGAGTGCGGCATGGTTCTCGCCGGAGCGCGCGATGGCGTAGACGACACCGAAGAGGAGCAGGAAGACGAGTGCCGCGAGAAGGGATCGCGAGCGGTTCCAGAGCTGGCCTGCCGTCGGGGACGTCGACGTCGTGGCCGGGGCGGGCGCCTGCGCCGGGGACAGGGTGTCGGTCACGGGCGGGCACCTCCAGTGGTGTCCGCGGCGGTCTCGGTCAACTGGGGCTTGGCGCGCTGCACTTCGCTGTCGACGTCCCGCAGGGTCTTGTAGGCCTCCGGGGTGCCGGGGCGGTCGCCGTAGGTGACGTCGTCGAAGACGCGAGCGGCGTCCAGGAGACGGGCGGCGTGCTCGGGGAGGGGGCGGCCCGCCTCCGCGGCGGCTTCGTCCGCCGTGCGGCCGGGGCGGGGGTCGAGCAGAGCCCGTTCCTCCAGGGAGCGCACGATCGCGCGCATCCGCTCCTGGATAGCCGGTGCCCACTGATCCCGGCGTGCGTGCTCCTCGGCGGCGGCTCGGTGTTCGGCCGCGGTCCGGGGGAGGTCGGCGAACATCCCCGGACCTGTGGTGGGTTGCGCGCGCACCTTGCCGAGCCGCAGCCGCAGGGCGACGGCGAGCAGCACGATCACGACGATGATCGTCACCAGCCCGACGGTGCCTCCGGGGGCGGCCCCGGAGGCGGTGTCGAGCAGGTGGGTGATCTTCTCCCAGAGCCAGTTCAGCGCACGCTCCAACAGGCTCGGGTCGTTCCGGTGGTAGATCCCCTTGGACAACTCGTCCTCGGCCGCCTCGCGGGCGGGACCACGGGGAATGGTGACCGGTGTGTCCTCCCCCGACACCGGCATCAGCCCCCGGTGGCTGGGCTGTTGCCGGGCGCGGCACTCCCGCCGGTGGCGTCGGCGTGGCCGGCGACACCCGCGGCACGGGCGAGTTCGATGTCGAGGGCCTCGCGGCGGATCCGCTGATCCATGTAGAGCAGGGCGGTAACCCCGGCGTTGATGGGGAAGGTGATGGTGGATCCGATGACGGCACCGATCCCGGTGACGATCAGATACGTCCAGCCGAGCCCCGCCTGGTCGCCCGAGGCGAAGGCCGACAGCCCGTCGCTTCCGGCGACGATCCCCACCACCGCGAAGGGAATCTGGATGATCGACGAGACGATGTAGACGAGGATCATGGTGAGCAACTGGATGCCCAGCATGCGCCACCACGAGCCCCGGACCAGTTTCACCGACCGGGCCATCGACTTCAGGACGCCCTGCCTCTCCAGCATGAGAGCGGGAGAGGAGAGACTGAGGCGGATCAGCAGCCAGACGATCACGCCCAGGGCGGCCAGGCCGCCGATGAACGCCAGGACGAGGCCCGCGGGGACGGAGCCGCTGACCGCGATGGCGATGCCCGGGGTGACGCCGACTGCGAGGATCCCGAAGCCGATCAGGCTGAGCAGGACGGTCAGGCCGAGCAGTGCCGGCAGCCTGGGGCGGGCGTCGGACCAGGCCTCACCCAGGGTCGCCTCGCGGCCGAGGACGGCCCGGCTGATGACCATGGTGAGCATCGCGGTGGCGATCACGGAGCCCAGGAGCGTGATCGCGACGGTGAGTCCCGCGGCGGCCAGTGTGCCGCCGAGGGCGTTCGTGATCTCGCTCAACGAGGGCTCGGATCGGCCGTCGAGGGAGTTGAAGGTCGCGTTGTCGTCGAGCATGAACCCTTGGAGCAGCACCATGGCGCCCTGGGTCAGGAGCGAGACCGCGAAGGCGATGGGCAGCACGGTGCGCCAGTACGTGCGCATCGTGGAGACCGCACCGTCCAGGATCTCGCCGATGCCCAGCGGCCGCAGCGGGATGACGCCGGGCTTGGGCGACGGCGAGGCACCCCAGTGCGGCTGCTGCCATCCTGCGGGCGCCTGCCGGCCCCAGACGGGGCCGCTGGGCGGGGGCGGGGCGCCCCAGCCGCCGGTGGCCTGCCACTGGCCGGCGGGCGGCTGCTGCTGGGACCAGTTCGGAGGCGCGGCGTCCTGCGGAGCACCGGGGCCGTCGGCACGGCCCGGTTCACCGGAGGGTGAGGATCCGGGCGAGGCCCAGCCCGGAGAGTCGTTCATCGTCGCTCCTTCGTTACTGCGCTACCTACTCGTCCAACGGCGGGACGGTGGCCATCGTGCCATGGGTGAAGCGGGCTTGTACCTGCGGATGCGGAGTGCCGCAACCGTTCAAAACGTGCTGCCGTACACGGCAGACTGAGCAGATGGGTGATCAGTACGTGGTATCTCTGGCCAATGATTCCAAGGGCAACCCTGACGAGCCCCTGCCGGCGCTGCGCTGGGAGGAACCGCCGGAGGGTCCCGTCCTCGTCCTCCTCGACCAGACCCGGCTCCCCGCGGAGGAAGTGGAGCTCGTCTGCACCGACGTCCCCGCCCTGGTCGAGGCCATCCGCAGCCTCGCCGTACGCGGCGCCCCTCTGCTCGGCATAGCCGGGGCCTACGGCGTCGCCCTGGCCGCCGTCCGCGGCTACGACGTGGACGAGGCCGCCGAGTCCCTCGCCCACGCACGGCCCACCGCCGTCAACCTGGCCTACGGCGTCCAGCGGGCCGCCGCCGCCTACCGGGCCGCCCTCACCGGCAGCGCCGGAGGCGACCCCGAGCGCGCCGCCGCCGCGGCCCTGGCCGAGGCCCGCAGCCTCCACGCCGAGGACAGCGAGGCCAGCGCCGCCATGGCCCGACACGGCCTGCAACTGCTCACCGAGCTCCTCCCCGGCGGCGGCTACCAGATCCTCACCCACTGCAACACCGGCGCCCTTGTCTCCGGTGGCGAAGGCACCGCGTTCGCCGTAGCCCTCGCCGCCCACCGCCAAGGCCGGCTGCGCCGCCTGTGGGTCGACGAGACCCGCCCCCTGCTCCAGGGCGCCCGCCTCACCGCCTACGAGGCGGCCCGCTCCGGCATGGCGTACACCCTGCTCACCGACAGCGCCGCGGGCTCACTCTTCGCGGCCGGTCACGTCCACGCCGTCCTCATCGGCGCCGACCGCATCGCCGCCGACGGCTCCGTCGCCAACAAGGTCGGCAGCTACCCACTCGCCGTGCTCGCCCGGTACCACAACGTGCCCTTCATCGTCGTCGCCCCCACCACCACCGTCGACCGGGGCACCGCCGACGGCTCCTCCATCGAGATCGAGCAGCGCCCCGGGCACGAAGTCACCGAATCGGCCGGAAACCCTGTGGCACCGCTCGGCACCCAGGCGTACAACCCTGCGTTCGACATCACACCCGCGGGTCTGATAACGGCAATAGTCACCGAAAACGGCGTGGTTTCGCCGGTCACCGCCGATGCCCTGGCAGCTTTGTGTTCTTCTCGTGCTCCAGGTCACGATCAGGTAATGGGATGATGGTCGCTATGAAGGGACGCGTCCTGGTCGTCGACGACGACACCGCACTGGCAGAGATGCTTGGCATCGTGCTGCGCGGAGAAGGTTTTGAGCCGTCGTTCGTGGCCGACGGAGACAAGGCCCTCGCCGCATTCCGGGAGACCAAGCCCGATCTGGTCCTCCTCGACCTCATGCTCCCCGGACGGGACGGCATCGACGTATGCCGCCAGATCCGGGCCGAGTCCGGGGTGCCCATCGTCATGCTCACCGCGAAGAGCGACACGGTCGACGTCGTGGTGGGCCTGGAGTCGGGCGCCGACGACTACGTCATCAAGCCGTTCAAGCCCAAGGAGCTCGTGGCCCGTGTGCGGGCCCGGCTGCGCAGGGCCGAAGAACCCACCCCCGAGCAGCTCACGATCGGTGACCTGGTCATCGACGTGGCCGGCCACTCGGTCAAGCGGGACGGCCAGCCGATCGCGCTGACCCCCCTCGAGTTCGACCTGCTGGTCGCACTCGCCCGCAAGCCCTGGCAGGTCTTCACCCGCGAGGTGCTCCTGGAGCAGGTCTGGGGCTACCGGCACGCCGCCGACACCCGCCTGGTCAACGTGCACGTCCAGCGGCTGCGCTCCAAGGTTGAGCGGGACCCCGAGCGCCCCGAGATCGTGGTGACCGTCCGCGGCGTCGGCTACAAGGCCGGACCGGGCTGACATGGCCACCGCGTACGAGCGTGAGCGGCTGGAGAGCCGGCACGCGGACCCCCTCACGGGTCTGCTGCCGGTGCTCCGCTCGTGCGTGCGCTGGGCCCGGCGGCCCCTCCAGCCCGCCGTCCGGCTCTGGCGGCGCAACATCCAGCTGCGCGTGGTCGCCACCACCCTGCTGATGTCCCTCGGCGTCGTCCTCCTCCTCGGCGTCGTCGTCATCGGCCAGGTCAAGAACGGGCTGCTCGACGCCAAGCGGCAGACCGCACAGAGCCAGGCCGTCGGCGGCTTCACGGTCGCCAAGGAGAACGCCCGCGACGGCACCGAGAACGCCGGCAGCGGCGCCGACGGGCGCAGCCAGAACGACACCGCGACCTGGCTCAACAGCCTCGTCGAAGGACTCGCCAGCAGCGGCCAGGGCGTCTACTCCGTCGTCGCCCTCAGCTCCAGCGCCCAGGAGCAGACCCTCAGCGCCAAGGCCGACAGCCCCGGTACCCACGGACCCCGCGGCTCCGGCGGCGTCTGGCCCGAGGAAAGCGTCCCCGAGGACCTGCGCCAGGCCGTCGACGAGAGGTCCGACGTCTTCGAGCGCTACACGTCGATGAAGAGCGACAGCGTCCCCGAGGGCGAACCCGCCCTCATCGTCGGCCAGCGCCTGAGCGACCCCAACGGCAAGCCCTACCAGCTGTACTACCTCTTCCCCTTCGACCAGGAGGAGAAGACCCTCGGCCTGGTCAAGGGCACCCTGGCCACCGCCGGGATCTTCGTCGTCGTCCTGCTCGGCGCCATCGCCTGGCTCGTCGTCCGCCAGGTCGTCACCCCCGTCCGCATGGCCGCCCAGATCTCCGAGCGGCTCGCCGCCGGCCGCCTCCAGGAACGCATGAAGGTCACCGGCGAGGACGACATCGCCCGCCTCGGCGAGTCCTTCAACAAGATGGCCCAGACCCTCCACGTCAAGATCCAGCAGCTCGAGGACCTCTCCCGGATGCAGCGCCGCTTCGTCTCGGACGTCTCCCACGAGCTCCGTACCCCGCTGACGACCGTGCGTATGGCCGCCGACGTCATCCACGAGGCCCGCGAGGACTTCGACCCCGCCACCGCCCGCTCCGCCGAACTGCTCCAGAACCAGCTCGACCGCTTCGAGTCGATGCTCTCCGACCTCCTGGAGATCAGCCGCTTCGACGCGGGCGCCGCCGCCCTGGAGGCAGAGCCCATCGACCTGCGCGACGTCGTACGCCGCGTCGTCGACGGCGCCGAACCGCTCGCCGAGCGCAAGGGCAGCCGCATCGTCGTCCACGGCGACGAGCAGCCCGTCACCGTCGAGGCCGACGCGCGCCGCGTCGAACGCGTCCTGCGCAACCTCGTCGTCAACGCCGTCGAACACGGTGAGGGCCATGACGTCCACGTCCGCATGGCATCCGCCGGCGGCGCCGTCGCCGTCGCCGTACGCGACTACGGCGTCGGCCTCAAGCCCGGCGAGGCCACCCGCGTCTTCAACCGCTTCTGGCGCGCCGACCCCGCCCGCGCCCGCACCACCGGCGGCACCGGCCTCGGCCTGTCCATCGCCATCGAGGACGCCCGCCTGCACGGCGGCTGGCTCCAGGCCTGGGGCGAACCCGGCGGCGGCTCCCAGTTCCGGCTGACCCTGCCCCGCACCGGCGCCGACAGCCTGCGCGGATCACCGATCGCCCTCGAACCCGAGGACTCCCGCCGCAACCGCGACCTCGCCTCCGGCCTCTCCCACCGCGGCATGCCCGCCGGGGCCACCGCCCTCGACGCGGCCGCACCCCCCGCCTCCTCCCACCACGGCCTCCCGGCGCCGCGCTTCGCAGCGCCCGCCATCCCCGCCATGCCGCTCACCGCGCCACGGCCCCCGGCCGCCGACCCCGCGGCCCTGCCCGGCAACGGCGCGCGGGTCGTCGGGCACCGCGCCGGCAGCGGCACGGTCACCACCCACCCCACAACAGCAGACGAGGCGCGGGAGGACGAGGACTGATGCGCGCGAAGGGGGGCGGCCTTCCGCGGCCGGCCGTTGCGGGCGTACTCCTGGGCGGCCTCGTGCTGCTCACAGGCTGTGCCTCCATGCCCAGCAGCGGCGAGGTGCACAAGGTCGGTGGGGAACAGCACGCGGACTCCGACCCCCAGGTCCGCGTCTTCGGCGTCAAGCCGCAGGACGGCGAGAGCCCCCGGGAGATCGTCAGCGGCTTCCTGGAGGCCACCACCAGCGACGAGGCCACCTACGCCACCGCCAAGCTCTACATGACCCACGACCAGGCCAAACGCTGGAAACCCGAATCCGGGATCACCATCCTCGCCGGCGGCCCCACCCAGGTGCAGGAACCGGGCGCGGTCGCCGACGGCAAGGACGACGACAGCACGCAGATCACCCTCACGGGCGAGAAGGTCGCCACGGTCGACGGCCGGCACGCCTACCGCGCCGAGGACGGCACCCTCAACAGCGGCATACGCCTGACCAAAGAGGACGGTGAATGGCGCATCGCCGGCGTCGCTGACGGACTGGTGCTCAGCGAGGCCGACTTCCGGCGCTTCTACCGCTCCGTCGACACGTTCTACTTCACCTCCCCAGGCCCCGGTTCCCAGGAAGGCTCCGGCAGCCGGAACGCACTCGTCGCCGACCCGATCTACCTGCGCAAGCGCATCAACCCGCTGAGCACCACCGTCAACGCCCTGCTCGCCGGGCCCACCGACTGGCTGCGGCCCGTCGTGGTCTCGGCGTTCCCCGCGGGCATCCGGGCCGGCAAGGTCGAACTCGACGACTCCCAGCGCGTGACGGTGAGGCTCAAGCGGACCCCGGGCGGCGGCAGCGCGCTCTGCGAGCGGATGGCCGCCCAGCTGATCCAGACCATCCAGGGGATGTCCTCCACCCCCGTGCCGTCCGTCGAGCTCCAGGGCCCCACCGGCCGTGCCCTGTGCTCGCTGCGGCGTGAGGACGCCCGCGAGTACGCGCCGGACAAGCTCGTCGGGGACGGCAGGGAGCAGTACTTCATCGATGCCGACCGCCACCTCGTCGGCCTCAGCGGCGACGACACCCAGCCCGTCGCCGTGGCGGGTCCCCTCGGCACCGGCCCGTTCAGGGTGGGATCCGCCGCCGTGCGGCGCGACGAGGAGTACGCCGCCGCCCTCAGCGAGGACGGCGCCAACCTCTACGTGGCCGGGCTGAACGCCGACACGGAACTCGGCGCCGTGGTCCTGCACAGTCAGGCCACCGACCCGAAGAACCGGCTGACCGTCCCCAGTTGGGACGGCTACGGCGACCTCTGGATCGCCGACCGTGATCCGAACAAGCCGCGGCTGCTGATGCTGCGCGACGGCGCGGGTACCCCCCACGAGGTCGCCGTGCCCGGGCTCGGCGACGGGCGCATCGAGTCCCTGCGGGTCGCAGCCGACGGCGTGCGCATCGCCATGCTGGTTCACGAGGACGACCACACCACCCTGCGGCTCGGGCGGATCGAACGGACCGGGACCGCCGACAAGCCGAAGATCACGGTCGCGGATCTGCGCAGCGTCGCCCCGCAGCTTGAGGACGTCAAGGCGGCCTCCTGGGCCGGATTCAGCCGGTTGGTGGTCGTGGGACGCGAAGCGGGCGGGGTGTCGCAGATCCAGTACGTGGACGCGGACGGCTCGGGCACGTCCACCCCGAGCCTGCCGGGCATCAGCGGCGTGGTGTCGGTCGCCGCCTCCGAGCGCCAGGACAAGCCGCTGCTCGCGGAGCTCGACGGCGGCGGCGTCTTCCGCCTGCCGCCCGACTCCAACTGGAAGGAAGTCGCGCCCAAGGGCGGTTCTCCCGTCTACCCTGGCTGACCTGCGTTCTCTCCGGCTGCCGGGCGGCGCGGCTGTCCGGCAGCCCCCGTGTGAGCCTCGCTTGCCCGGAAGTTATCCACAGGCTGGGGACGGGTGTGGCGGCCATCGCCCGATCCCGGCATCGTTGAGCCATGCGGGAACCACGGGGGCATCAGGGGCATCGGCGGCATCGGGGACGGCGAGGCCTGCGGGGCGTCCGCGGGATCCGGGAGTGGTGGCGGGAGATCTCCGGGCTGGTTCTGCCGGCCGAGTGCGCGGGGTGCGGGGCGCCGCGGACCGGGCTGTGCGAGGAGTGCGGCGCCGCGCTGCACGACCCCGGCGCACGACAGGTGTGGCCGGATGCGCCGCCCGACGGGCTTCCCGCCGTGTGGGCGGCCACCGTCTACGCCGATCAGCCGCGCGCGGTGCTGCTCGCGCACAAGGAGCGCGGCGCGCTGGGCCTGGCCCGTCCGCTGGGCGAGGCCCTGGCGGGTGCGGTCTACGCCGCGGTGCGGGGAGGGGGTGGGGGAGGGGCCCCCGACACATCGCCCCGGGAAAGCGCCCCCACCCTCCCCCCGCTCCTCCTCGTCCCCGTGCCGTCCTCCCGCCGCGCCGTCGCGGCCCGGGGCCACGACGCGACCCGCCGCCTCGCCCTCGCCGCCGCCGCGGATCTGCGACGCGACGGGCTGTCCGTCCGGACGGCGGCGGTGCTGCGACAGCGGCGCGCGGTGGCCGACCAGTCCGGCCTCGGCGCCCGCGACCGGCCCGCGAACCTCTCCGGAGCCCTGGTCGCCGTCCGCGGCGCCGGCCGCCTCCTCGGCAGCACACCGGCGGTACTGGTGGACGACCTGATGACCACCGGCGCCTCGCTGGCCGCCGCGGCCCGCGCGGTCGAGGAGGCCGGGGGCCGGGTCCTCGCCGCGGCGGTGGTCGGCGGCCCGGTGCCGCTGCGCCACTCGGCGGGCCGGACGGGGGGCGTGCACCGAAGAGACCGGGAAACACCCCTTCGGCAAGTCGAACGGGCGGCCGAACGCGAAGCGGAATCCTATGGTCAGGCCTGATCTCGCAGGCGACGCAAGGGGCATTTCACCCGAAGGGAGGTATAGCGCTTCTGGGGGTGCCGACCCCGGGTCGACGGGTCTATGTTCGGTGGTGAGGGGCAGCGGCGCTCGCTGTGGGCCGCCGTTCCCCGGACCGCGGGATGGGGTTCACCCATAGTTCAGTGGGTGAAGATCTGTCCTGCGGGGGAGGAGGAGGTGAGAGTCGCGGCTTCGCCGCCCGGAAGCCTCCGAGCGCGCGGAGCGGCAACGAACGTCGACGCCGGGCGGGACCCCTGGTGCCCGCCGGCCTCAGCGCAAGGGATCGCCCCGTGAGACCGCGGCGATCCGGGAACGGAGTTCTGCGTGGACATCGTCGTCAAGGGCCGCAAGACCGAGGTGCCCGAGCGGTTCCGGAAGCACGTGAACGAGAAGCTGGAGAAGATCCAGAAGCTCGACGGCAAGGTGATGAGCCTCGAGGTCGAGGTGTCCAAGGAACCGAACCCCCGGCAGGCAGACCGTTCCGACCGGGTGGAGATCACGCTGCGCACCCGTGGCCCGGTGATCAGGGCCGAGGCCGCCGCGACCGACCCCTACGCGGCGCTCGACGTCGCGGTGAACAAGCTCGAGGCGCGGCTGCGCAAGGCGGCCGACAAGCGCCGGGTGCACCGCGGCGGCAGCCGTACCCCCATGAGCGTGGCGGAGGCGACGGCCGGACTGCCCACGACCGAGTTCAACGGCACCCCGACCGCCGGGGAGACACCCGAAGGCGTGCCCACCACCAAGATCGGCGGGAGCCTCGAGGTCCAGGGTGAAGGACCCCTGGTGGTACGGGAGAAGACGCACGCGGCAGCACCGATGACGCTCGACCAGGCCCTCTACGAGATGGAGCTGATCGGGCACGACTTCTACCTGTTCATCGACTCCGACACGGAACAACCGAGTGTCGTCTACCGACGGCACGGCTACGACTACGGCGTCATCCACCTCAAGGAGGACCCCTCCGTCGAGGATGCGCCGGCCGGCGCGGGCGGAGCGCTCCGCCGGTGAACTAGGGGTCAGGTGCGGCGCTCCCGGGCGGGAAAACGACCATCGCCTGGGAGCGCCGCCGTGCTCGGGCATGGAATCATGGCCGGGCAGCCAAGGTGCGGGCCGCGTAGCCCGGTTGGCCTGGCACGGAAAGTGCGACTACCACGGGCGCCGGCCCGAGGGGGAGGAACCGATGGCGGACAGCTTCGAGCCCGCGCCGGCCGGTGGGGCGGAGTCCGACAGGGGCGCCGCGGGGGACCCGGGCGTCGCCGGCGGGCCGCGCAAGGAGCCGATCAGGGTGCTCGTGGTGGACGACCACGCCCTGTTCCGCCGGGGTCTGGAGATCGTGCTCGCGCAGGAGGAGGACATCCAGGTCGTCGGCGAGGCCGGGGACGGCGCGGAAGCGACGGAGAAGGCCGCGGACCTGCTGCCGGACATCGTGCTGATGGATGTGCGGATGCCGAGGCGGGGCGGTATCGAGGCGTGCACCTCCATCAAGGAGGTGGCCCCCAGCGCGAAGATCATCATGCTGACGATGAGCGACGAGGAGGCCGATCTCTACGAGGCGATCAAGGCCGGGGCGACCGGCTATCTCCTCAAGGAGATCTCCACGGACGAGGTGGCCACGGCGATCCGCGCGGTGGCGGACGGGCAGTCGCAGATCAGCCCTTCGATGGCGTCGAAGCTGCTCACCGAGTTCAAGTCGATGATCCAGCGGACGGACGAGCGCCGGCTCGTACCCGCTCCCCGGCTGACGGACCGTGAGCTGGAGGTGCTGAAGCTGGTCGCCACCGGCATGAACAACCGGGACATCGCCAAGGAACTCTTCATCAGCGAGAACACGGTGAAGAACCATGTGCGGAACATCCTGGAGAAGCTGCAGCTGCACTCGCGTATGGAGGCCGTGGTGTACGCGATGCGGGAGAAGATCCTCGAGATCCGTTGACCCACAGATCCGTTGGCCCGCAGATCCGCAGATCCGCAGATCCGCAGATCCGCAGATCCGCAGGTCCGTCGGCCCGGCGCGGGTCCGCGCCCGGCACGAGGCGCGGACGGGACCGAGGCGCCGCCCGGTTCAGGCGAGGGCGGCGGTCAGGGCCGCGGCGAGCTTGGGGTCGTCGAGCCGCTCGACGCGGACGCTGTCGCAGCCGACCCACTCGGCCGCCTCGCGCAGCGCCTGCGCCATGGGTTCGACCGCGCGGGCGGAGTCCAGGGAGACCTGACGGGCGATCAGGGTGCTTCCCTCGCGGGCCGGGTCGGCGCGGCCGACCAGCCGGCCGCCGGCCAGCAGCGGCATCGCGAAGTAGCCGTGTATGCGCTGCGGCTTGGGGGTGTACGCCTCCAGGCGGTGGGTGAAGCCGAAGATGCGCTCGGTGCGGGGGCGGTCCCAGATCAGGGAGTCGAAGGGGGAGAGCAGGGTCGTGCGGTGCCGGCCGCCGCGGGAGGCGTCGGCCAGGGCGGTGGGGTCGGCCCAGGCGGGCTTGTTGCCCCAGCCCTCGACCTCGACGCGGACGAGGCCGGTGTCGGCGATGACCGAGTCGACCTGTTCGCCCTTGAGCCGGTGGTAGTCGGCGAGGTCGGCCCGGGTGGCGACGCCCATGGCCGCTCCGGCCTGGACGACCAGGCGGCGCAGGCACTCGGCGTCGTCGATGTCGTCGTGGAAGAGGGCGTCGGGGACGGCCCGCTCGGCGAGGTCGTAGACGCGCTTCCAGCCGCGCCGCCGGGTGCAGACGACGTCGCCGGTGTCGAGCAGCCACTCCACCGCGATCTTCGTCTCGGACCAGTCCCACCAGGGGCCGCCGTTCTTGGCGCCGCCCAGTTCGGTCGAGGTCAGCGGGCCGTCGGTCTTGAGCCGGTCCAGGACGGCGGCGATGGAGCGGTCGGCGTCCTGCAGCACGTGCCAGCGGTGGCCGCGGGCCCGCCGGGCGCGGCGGCGGAAGGCGAAGTGCGGCCATTCCTCGATGGGCAGGATGCAGGCGGCGTGCGACCAGTACTCGAAGGCGTGGTGGTCGCTCCAGTACGCGGACTCGACCGCGGTGCGGCCGACGGCGCCGAGCCGCGCGTACGGGATGAGCTCGTGGGAGCGCGCCAGCACCGAGATGGTGTCGAGCTGCACCGCGCCCAGCCGTCGCAGGACGCCGCGCACTCCGCCGCGGCGGTCGGGGGCGCCGAGGAAGCCCTGCGCGCGCAGGGCGATCCGGCGGGCGTCGTCGGCGGAGAGGGGCACGGGCGTCGTCATGGGCCCACCCTAGAAGGCGCCTCTGACAATGCCCGCCGCGGTGCCGCCGCCGGCCCGCCGGTTGCGGTCACTCGCCCCGGCCGGCCTGGCACGGTCACTCGCTCCGGTGCGGCAGGTGCGGCAGGTGCCGCAGGTGCGGTCACTCGCCCCGGTACGGAAGGTAGGCGGCGCCCCCGGCCAGGCCGAGGTCGGAGGGGAGCAGGGAGCCGATCCACGCGTCGCGCCGGGTGCCCTGGTGGACGATCTTGCCCCGCATCGTGCCCTCCATGCGGAAGCCCGCCTTGAGGGCGACCGCCCGGGAGCCGGCGTTGCCGGCCTCGGCGTACCACTCCAGGCGCTCGACGCCGAGGTCCTCGAAGGCCCAGTGGGCGACGGCCCGGGCGGCCTCGGTGGTGAGGCCGCGGCCGCGCTGCTCCTTGGCGGTCCAGTAGCCGAGTTCGGCCTGTCGTTCCGCGGTCCGCAGCTGGGCCAGTCGCACCAGTCCCATGGCCCCCACCAGTCGTCCCTCGTCGCGCGTGGTGACGGCGAAGTTGTAGACGGTGTCGTCGCGCCAGCCGTCGGGGCAGGTGCGGGTGACGAATTCGTGCGCGTGCTCGTGGGTGTACGGGGACGGCACCGGCGTCCAGCGCGGGATGTCGGGGTCCTGGCAGGCGACGCGGACGGCCTCGGCGTCGTCCGGTCCGAAGGGGCGCAGGACGAGGCGTTCGGTGGTGAGGGTTATCGGCTCCATGCGTCCGAAGTATCCCCGAGCGCGGGGGGCGCTCTCGACCGGAAATGACCGGATCGGTGCGGCGATCGGCAAGGAGAACCGCCCGGCTTGGCGACGGACCTCCCGGCCCGCTGGTCTCCTCGCTTACGATGGCCGTTGCAGCGGGGTGTGACCTGCTGTGCCAGCGCGCGAAACCGTGCCAGGCCCGACCGGCAAGGAGCCAGCCTACGTGTCCGTCCTCAACAAGATCCTGCGTGCAGGCGAAGGCAAGATCCTGCGCAAGCTGCACCGCATCGCGGACCAGGTCAATTCCATTGAAGAGGACTTCGTCAATCTGACGGACGCCGAGCTGAGGGCCCTCACGGACGAGTACAAGGAGCGCTACGCCGACGGCGAGAGCCTGGACGACCTGCTCCCCGAGGCGTTCGCCACCGTCCGCGAGGCAGCCAAGCGCGTCCTGGGTCAGCGGCACTACGACGTCCAGATCATGGGTGGTGCGGCGCTGCACCTCGGTTATGTCGCCGAGATGCGCACCGGCGAGGGCAAGACCCTGGTCGGCACGCTGCCGACGTATCTGAACGCGCTGTCCGGCAAGGGCGTGCACCTGATCACCACCAACGACTACCTCGCCGAGCGGGACTCGGAGTGGATGGGCCGGGTGCACCGCTTCCTGGGCCTGGAGGTCGGCTGCATCCTGGCGAACATGACTCCGGCGCAGCGCCGCGAGCAGTACGCCTGCGACATCACCTACGGCACCAACAACGAGTTCGGCTTCGACTACCTGCGCGACAACATGGCGTGGTCGAAGGAAGAACTGGTGCAGCGCGGTCACAACTTCGCGGTTGTGGACGAGGTGGACTCGATCCTCATCGACGAGGCCCGTACCCCGCTGATCATCTCCGGCCCGGCGGACCAGGCCACGAAGTGGTACTCGGACTTCGCCCGTCTGGTGACCCGCCTGAAGCCGGGCGAGGCCGGCAGCATGGGCAAGCCGGAGACCGGCGACTACGACTTCGACGAGAAGAAGCGCACCGTCGCCATCCACGAGGCCGGCGTGTCCAAGGTCGAGGACTGGCTGGGCATCGACAACCTCTACGAGTCGGTGAACACCCCGCTGGTGGGCTACCTGAACAACGCCATCAAGGCCAAGGAGCTCTACAAGAAGGATAAGGACTACGTCGTCATGGACGGCGAAGTCATGATCGTCGACGAGCACACCGGCCGTATCCTCGCCGGCCGCCGCTACAACGAGGGCATGCACCAGGCGATCGAGGCGAAGGAGGGGGTGGACATCAAGGACGAGAACCAGACGCTCGCCACGATCACCCTCCAGAACTTCTTCCGCCTGTACTCCAAGCTCTCGGGCATGACCGGTACGGCGATGACCGAGGCCGCGGAGTTCCACCAGATCTACAAGCTCGGCGTGGTCCCGATCCCGACCAACCGGTCCGTGCAGCGCAAGGACCGGGCGGACCTGATCTACCGCACCGAGGAGGCGAAGTTCGCCGCGGTCGTCGACGACATCGTCGAGAAGCACGAGAAGGGCCAGCCGGTCCTGGTCGGCACCACCTCGGTCGAGAAGTCCGAGTACCTGTCGCAGCAGCTGAACAAGCGCGGCGTCCCGCACGAGGTGCTCAACGCCAAGCAGCACGAGCGCGAGGCGTCGATCGTCGCGCAGGCCGGCCGCAAGGGCGCCGTCACGGTGGCCACCAACATGGCCGGCCGTGGTACGGACATCAAGCTCGGCGGCAACCCCGACGACCTGGCCGAGGCGGAGCTGCGGCAGCGCGGCCTGGACCCGGTGGAGCACGTCGAGGAGTGGGCGGCGGCTCTGCCGCAGGCGCTGGAGCGCGCCGAGGCGGCGGTCAAGGCCGAGTTCGAGGAGGTCAAGGACCTCGGCGGGCTGTATGTGCTGGGCACCGAGCGGCACGAGTCGCGGCGCATCGACAACCAGCTGCGCGGCCGCAGCGGCCGTCAGGGCGACCCGGGCGAGTCCCGCTTCTACCTCTCCCTCGGTGACGACCTGATGCGCCTGTTCAAGGCGCAGATGGTGGAGCGCGTGATGGCCATGGCCAACGTGCCCGACGATGTGCCGATCGAGAACAAGATGGTGACCCGCGCCATCGCCTCCGCCCAGTCGCAGGTCGAGCAGCAGAACTTCGAGATCCGCAAGAACGTCCTGAAGTACGACGAGGTGCTCAACCGGCAGCGCGAGGTCATCTACGGCGAGCGCCGCCGCGTCCTGGAGGGCGAGGACCTGCACGAGCAGGTGCGCCACTTCATGGACGACACGATCGACGACTACATCGCGATCGAGACGGCCGAGGGCTTCGCCGAGGACTGGGACCTGGACCGGCTGTGGGGCGCCTTCAAGCAGCTCTACCCGCTCACGGTGACGGTGGAGGACCTGGAGGACGCCGCCGGGGACCGGGCGGGCATCACCGCGGACTTCATCGCGGAGATGGCCAAGGACGACATCCACGAGCAGTACGACGCCCGTGAGCAGCAGCTCGGCTCGGAGATCATGCGCGAGCTGGAGCGGCGCGTGGTGCTGTCGGTGCTGGACCGCAAGTGGCGCGAGCACCTGTACGAGATGGACTACCTGCAGGAGGGCATCGGCCTGCGGGCCATGGCGCAGCGTGACCCGCTGGTGGAGTACCAGCGCGAGGGCTACGACATGTTCAAGGCCATGATGGACGGCATCAAGGAGGAGTCCGTCGGCTACCTGTTCAACCTGGAGGTCCAGGTCGAGCAGCAGGTCGAGGAGGTGCCGGTGGAGGCCGGGGCCCCGCAGGACGCCGCTCCGACGCTGGTCAAGCAGGATGCGCGTCCGGAGATCCGCGCCAAGGGCCTGGAGGCCCCGAAGCGGGCCGACCGGCTGCACTTCTCCGCTCCCACGGTGGACGGCGAGGGCGGTGTCATCGAGGGCGACTTCGAGAGCGACGCGGGCTCGGAGTCGGACGGCCTGACGCGGGCGGAGCGCCGCCGCGCCGCCAAGGGCGGCCGGCGCCGCAAGAAGTAGCGTTCACGCGTTCACGCGTTCACGCGTTCACGCGTTCCGGGGCCGGACTCCTGACGGGGGTCCGGCCCCGGGCTTGTGTCCCGGCGGGCGCGGGTCAGTGCGCCTCGACGGCGGCGCAGCGCCAGCCGGTGCCGGACCCGGCGCGTCCCGGGGCCCCGCGTTCCGGGCCCTCGCGGCCCACGCGCTCCAGCCGGAAGGCCAGGGCACGCACGACGTGCGGGGTCAGCAGGACGACGGCGCTGACCTCGACGGCCGTTCCGTCGTGGGTGGGGGAGACGCGCGGCGGCTTGAGCAGCCGCGGCAGGTGGCCGCGGGAGACGTAGCGCCAGTCGGCGCGGGCGCCCACGAGGTCCCAGAGCCGGTCGTAGGCCTCGGGCTGCATCCGTCCGGCGAGGCTGGTGATGGGCCGCCGCCCGGTGAGGACCTCCAGCAGCCGCCCGGCGAACCAGACGTGCGGTGGCAGGGCGGTGACGTGCCGCGTGGGCGTGGGTGCGGCTGCGGGCCCGGACACGGGTGCGGACGTGGGCGCGGCTGCGGGCATGGGCGTGATGACAGGCATGGTGGGGACCCCCGTGGTCTACCGGCTGGTAACCGGGTTCTACGGGGACGGGCCCGGAGCCGGGAAGACGGGCCCGCGTTGTCCGGGAAGCGGTGGGGGATTCACCTATCAGGGGTGCCGCGCCCTTATGCTGACGCCATGCGCGTCTACATCCCCACGACCCTCCCAGGCCTGGCCGAGGCGCACAAGGCGGGCGAACTGGGCCCCGCGCCGCTCGACGCCTTCGCGGTGACCCCGAGCCTGCGCGAGTGGTACGTCTCCGACGACATCGAGGAACTGGAGTACGCCGCGCTCACCCGCGCCGCCCAGGCCTCCCTGCGCCTGCTGGCGGTCACCCCGGACGCGCCCCGGCGGCGTGTCGTGGTCGCCGTCGACGTCGCCGACGGCGCCGTCTCCTTCGACCCCGACCGCGCTCTGGACCCCTCGGCGCTGGGCACCGTGCGCCTGGCCGCGCCCGTTCCGATGGCCCGGGCGGCCGCGGTGCACGCCGACTCCGACGAGGCCGAGGGCGACGTCACGGCGGCCGCCGACGCCCTCGGCGCGGCCGACGCGGGCGACGACGACGCCCGCTTCACCGTCGACGGGGCCGAGGACCACGAGCTGCTCTGGTACGCCACCCAGGAGATCCCCTCGCTCATCGCGTGACGTGACCGTACGAACACGCCGCGAGTGGATTTGACCTGGGCACTTGCCTTGGGGACACCGGGTCTGGGTACGGTTTCGGATGTGAACGCGCATCTCGTGTGGGACTGGAACGGCACGCTGCTCCATGACATCGACGCGGTGATCGAGGCCACCAACGCCTCCTTCGCCGAGATCGGGCTGCCGCGGATCACGCTGGAGCGTTACCGCGAGCTGTACTGCGTGCCGGTCCCCCTGTTCTACGAACGGCTCATGGGCCGGCTGCCCACCGACGAGGAGTGGGAGGTGATGGACGACATCTTCCATCGCCACTACTGGACCCTCGCCGGCACCTGCGGTCTCGCCGAGGGGGCGGCCGAGATCCTGGCCAGGCGCCGCTACGAGGGGCTCACGCAGTCGCTGTGCTCCCTCGCGCCCCACGATCAGCTGATACCGATCCTGCGCACGCACGGCATCGAGCACCACTTCGTCCGGGTGGACGGCCGTACCGAGGGAAGCCACACCGGCAAGTCCGAGCAGATGGCACGGCACGTCGCCGCGATGCGGGGCATAGCGCCGGACCGCATCGTGGTGATCGGCGACGCCGTCGACGACGCCGTGGCCGCCAGGCACGTCGGGGCGATGGCGGTGCTGTACACCGGCGGCTCGCACAGCCGGGCGAGCCTGGAGACCGCCGGGGTGCCGGTGGTCGACACGCTGGAGCAGGCGGTGGAGGCCGCCGAGGCCCTGGTCGCCTGAGCGCGCCGCCCGGCCCCCGGCCCAGAGCCCCGGCCCCCGGCCGCCGGCCCAGAGCCCCGGCCCATGCGGCGAGGACCCGGGCGGCCCGCAGGTCAGGTCACCGGCGCCTTGGAGCGGAGCACCGTGAGGAACTCGCGCATCCAGGAGGGGTGGTCCGGCCAGGCGCGCGCGGAGACCACGACGCCGTCGACGACGGCCTCGGAGTCCTGGAAGCTCGCGCCGGCCGCCTCCATGTCCATCTCCAGCGCCGGGTAGGCCGTGACGCGGCGCCCGCTGAGGGCGCCGACCGCGGCCGTCAGCAGGGGGCCGTGGCAGATCTGCGCGACGGGCTTGTCGGCGTCGAAGAACGCCTTGAGGACCTTGCGCAGCTCGGGGTCGTTGCGCAGGTACTCCGGGGCGCGTCCGCCCGGGACGACCACCGCCGCGTACTCGCCGGGGTCGACGTCCGCGAAGGACAGGTCGGCCGGCCAGGTGTAGCCGGGCTTCTCGGTGTAGGTGTCGAAGCCCTCCTCGAAGTCGTGCACGACGAACCTGAGCTTCTTGCGGCTGGGGGCCGCGATGTGCACCTCGTACCCCTCCTCGAGGAGCCGTTGGTACGGGTACATGACTTCCAGCGATTCCGCCGCGTCGCCGGTCACGATCAGGATCTTGGTGGCCATGGCTGGGTGTCCCGCCTCTCGCCGTCTGCTGTCCGTCCGCCGCGTGCTGCCGCGCCGCCCTGCTGTCTCGCGCTGCCGTTGTGTGAACGTCTCGATACATCCCTGAGACGCTCCCCTCCTCAACCTGCACCCGCCCGGCCGGACTGTCCAGTTCGTCAAAGATTGGTTCGTGGTTTTGTACACAAAGAGCCCCTGACAGCCCCCCCGGCCGTAGCGATAGCCTTACAGCGTGATCAGCGCTGATCCACCGATCACCACTACCTACGTCACGCAATGGCGCGCGACAGGAGCATGAGGACATGCAGACCAAGCTGGACGAAGCAAAGGCCGAGCTGCTCGCACGGGCGGCCCGGGTAGCTGAGAACAGCCCGGCGGGGGGACAACCTGGCCAGGGCCTCGAGAAGGAGGCGCTGGGAGCGTTCCTCCAGCGCTACTACCTGCACAGCGCCCCGGAGGACCTGCTCGACCGCGACCCGGTGGACGTCTTCGGCGCCGCCGTGTCCCACCACCGGCTCGCCGAGGTGCGCCCACAGGGGACGGCCAACGTCCGCGTGCACACCCCCTCGGTCGAGGAGAACGGCTGGACGTGCAGCCACACGGTGGTCGAGGTGGTCACCGACGACATGCCGTTCCTGGTGGACTCCGTCACCAACGAGCTGTCCCGGCAGGACCGCGCGATCCACGTCGTCGTCCACCCGCAGATGCTGGTGCGCCGCGATGTGACCGGGAAGCTGCTGGAGGTGCTGGACGCCGCCTCCGGAGACTCGGCCGCCCTCCCGCACGATGTGCTGACCGAGTCCTGGATCCACGTCGAGGTCGACCGCGAGACCGACCGCGAGGACCTGAAGCAGATCACCACGGATCTGCGCCGCGTGCTCTCCGACGTCCGCGAGGCCGTCGAGGACTGGCGGAAGATGCGCGACGCCGCGCTGCGCATCGCCGACGAACTGGCCGCGACCCCGCCCGCCCTGCCCGAGCAGGAGGTCGGCGAGGCATGGGAGCTGCTGCGCTGGCTCTCCGAGGACCACTTCACCTTCCTCGGCTACCGCGAGTACGCGCTCACCACGGAGAGCACCCCCGAGGGCGAGGAGGACGTGCTCACCGCCGTCCCCGGCACCGGGCTGGGCATCCTGCGCTCCGACCCGCGGCACCGCGTCGACGAGACCGACGGCGCCCACGCGGTCTCGCCGTCCTTCAACCGGCTGCCCGCGGACGCCCGCAAGAAGGCCCGCGAGCACAAGCTGCTGATCCTCACCAAGGCCAACAGCCGCTCCACCGTGCACCGCCCGTCCTACCTCGACTACATCGGGGTGAAGAAGTTCGACGCCGACGGCAACGTCATCGGCGAGCGCCGCTTCCTCGGCCTGTTCTCCTCGGCCGCCTACACCGAGTCCGTGCGCCGCGTGCCGGTGATCCGCCGCAAGGTCCAGGAGGTGCTGGACGGCGCCGGGTTCTCCCCGGACAGCCACGACGGCCGCGACCTGCTGCAGATCCTGGAGACCTACCCGCGCGACGAGCTCTTCCAGACCGGCCCGGACGAGCTGCGCGAGATCGTCACCAGCGTGCTGTACCTGCAGGAGCGCCGCCGGCTGCGGCTGTTCCTGCGCCAGGACGAGTACGGCCGCTACTTCTCGGCGCTGGTCTACCTGCCCCGGGACCGCTACACCACGGGCGTGCGGCTGCGGCTGACCGACATCCTCAAGGAGGAGCTGAACGGGGTCACCGCGGACTTCACCGCCTGGAACACCGAGTCGGTGCTCTCCCGGCTGCACTTCGTGGTCCGCGTCGCGGCCGGCACCACGCTGCCGCACCTCACCGACCGCGACGTCGAGCGGATCGAGAACCGGCTCGCCGACGCCGCCCGCTCCTGGGCCGACGGCTTCGCCGAGGCGCTGACCTCCGAGTGCGGCGAGGAGCGCGCGGCCGAGCTGACCCGCCGCTACGCGCACGCCTTCCCCGACGGCTACCGCGCCGACTTCACGCCCCGCGCGGCCGTCGCCGACCTGCAGCACCTGGAGCGCCTCAACGGCGAGGACTTCTGCCTCAGCCTGTACGAGCCGGTGGGCGCCGCCCCCGACGAGCGCCGCTTCAAGATCTACCGCACCGGCGCCCCCGTGTCGCTGTCGGCGGTGCTGCCGGTGCTGCAGCGCCTGGGCGTCGAGGTCATCGACGAGCGCCCGTACGAGATGCGCCGCGCCGACGGCACCCGGGCCTGGATCTACGACTTCGGGCTGCGGATCGACCCGTCGCTGGGCGACCTCGGCGACGACGCCCGCGAGCGCTTCCAGGACGCCTTCACCGCGACGTGGACCGGGCAGGCCGAGAACGACGGCTTCAACTCCCTGGTGCTGCGGGCCGGGCTGACCTGGCGCCAGGCGATGGTGCTGCGGGCGTACGCCAAGTACCTGCGGCAGGCCGGCACGGCCTTCTCGCAGGACTACATGGAGGACACCCTCCGCAACAACGTCCACACCACCCGGCTGCTGGTCAACCTCTTCCAGGCCCGGCTCTCCCCGGACCACCAGCGGGCCGGCAGCGAGCTGACCGACGCCCTGCTGGAGGAGGTGGACGCCGCCCTGGAGCAGGTCGCGAGCCTGGACGAGGACCGCATCCTGCGCTCCTTCCTCACCCTCATCAAGGCGACGCTGCGCACCAACTACTTCCAGCGCGCCGACGGCGGCAAGCCGCACGCCTATGTGTCGATGAAGTTCGACCCGCAGGCGATCCCGGACCTGCCCGCGCCGCGCCCGGCGTACGAGATCTGGGTGTACTCCCCGCGCGTGGAGGGCGTGCACCTGCGCTTCGGCAAGGTCGCCCGCGGCGGCCTGCGCTGGTCCGACCGGCGCGAGGACTTCCGCACCGAGGTCCTCGGTCTGGTCAAGGCGCAGATGGTGAAGAACACCGTCATCGTGCCGGTCGGCGCCAAGGGCGGCTTCGTCGCCAAGCAGCTGCCGGACCCGGCGGCCGACCGCGAGGCGTGGCTGACCGAGGGCATCACCTCGTACAAGACCTTCATCTCCGGTCTGCTCGACGTCACCGACAACCTGGTCGGCGGGCAGGTCGTGCCGCCGGCCGACGTGGTCCGCCACGACGGCGACGACACCTACCTGGTGGTGGCGGCCGACAAGGGCACCGCGTCCTTCTCGGACATCGCCAACGAGGTCGCCACGTCGTACGGCTTCTGGCTCGGCGACGCCTTCGCCTCCGGCGGCTCGGTCGGCTACGACCACAAGAAGATGGGCATCACCGCCCGCGGCGCCTGGGAGTCGGTCAAGCGGCACTTCCGCGAGATGGGCCACGACACCCAGAACGAGGACTTCACCGTCGTCGGCGTCGGCGACATGTCCGGTGACGTCTTCGGCAACGGCATGCTGCTCAGCGAGCACATCCGGCTGGTCGCGGCCTTCGACCACCGGCACATCTTCATCGACCCGCAGCCCGACGCGGCGACCTCGTTCGCCGAGCGGCGCCGGATGTTCGAGCTGCCGCGCTCCTCGTGGGCGGAGTACGACGCGAAGCTGATCTCGCACGGCGGCGGGATCTTCCCGCGCAGCGCCAAGGCGATCACGATCACCCCGCAGATCCGCAAGGCGCTCGGCATCGAGCAGCCGGTGGCGAAGATGACCCCGGCCGACCTGATGAAGGCGATCCTCAAGGCCCCGGTGGACCTGCTGTGGAACGGCGGCATCGGCACCTATGTGAAGGCCGCCACCGAGTCCCACGCGGACGTCGGCGACAAGGCCAACGACGCGATCCGCGTGGACGGCTGCGAGCTGCGCGCCAAGGTCGTCGGCGAAGGCGGCAACCTGGGCCTGACCCAGCTCGGCCGGATCGAGTTCGCCCAGTCCGGCGGACGGGTCAACACCGACGCCATCGACAACAGCGCCGGCGTGGACGCCTCCGACCACGAGGTCAACATCAAGATCCTGGTCAACGCGGTCGTCGCCGAGGGCGACATGACCGTCAAGCAGCGCAACTCGCTGCTGGCCGAGATGACCGACGAGGTCGGAGCCCTCGTGCTGCGCAACAACTACGCGCAGAACGTGGCCCTGGCCAACGGCATGGCCCAGTCCGGCAGCCTGCTCCACGCCCACCAGCGCTTCCTGCGCAGGCTGGTCCGGGACGGCAAGCTGGACCGGGCGCTGGAGTTCCTGCCCTCCGACCGGCAGATCCGCGAGCGGCTGAACGCGGGCCACGGCCTGACCCAGCCGGAGCTGGCCGTCCTCCTCGCCTACACCAAGATCACCGTGGCGGAGGAGCTGCTCACCACGGATCTGCCCGACGACCCGTACTTGCGGCAGCTGCTCGACGCGTACTTCCCCAAGGCGCTGCACGAGCGGTTCCCGGCGCAGATCGACGGGCACGCGCTGCGCCGCGAGATCGTGACGACGGTGCTGGTCAACGACACGGTCAACACCGGCGGCAGCACCTTCCTGCACCGCTTCCGGGAGGAGACCGGGGCCACCACCGAGGAGATCGTCCGGGCGCACACCGCGGCCCGCGCCATCTTCGGCCTGGGCGCGATCTGGGACGAGGTGGAGGCCCTGGACACGGTCGTCCCGGCCGACGTCCAGACCCGGATCCGGCTGCACTCGCGGCGGCTGGTCGAGCGCGGCACCCGCTGGCTGCTGAACAACCGGCCGCAGCCGCTGGCGATCGCCGAGACGATCGACTTCTTCCGCGACGGCGTCACGACCGTGTGGGCGGTGCTGCCCAAGCTGCTGCGCGGCGCGGACCTGGAGTGGTACGAGTCGATCCACGACGAGCTGACCGGCGCGGGCGTGCCGGAGGAGCTGGCGACGAAGGTGGCCGGGCTCTCCTCCGCCTTCCCGGCCCTCGACATCGTCGACGTCGCCGACCGGACGGGCAAGGACCCGCTGGCGGTCGCCGAGGTCTACTACGACCTCGCCGACCGGCTGCAGATCACGCAGCTGCTCGACCGCATCATCGAGCTGCCGCGCGCCGACCGCTGGCACTCCATGGCCCGCGCGTCGATCCGCGAGGACCTCTTCGCGGCGCACGCGGCGCTGACCCAGGACGTGCTCTCCGTCGGCAACGGCTCGTCCACGCCGGAGCAGCGCTACCAGGCGTGGGAGGAGTCCAACAGCGCGCTGGTCGGGCGCGCCAGGACGACGCTCGACGAGATCCAGGGCTCGGAGAGCTTCGACCTGGCGAACCTGTCGGTGGCGATGCGGACGATCCGCTCGCTGCTGCGCGCGCGGCGCTGACACACGGCGCCGACACACGGCGCCTGACGCCTGACGCCTGACGGCGACCGTACGACGGCAGGGGCCGGGGAGCACGCTCCCCGGCCTCTGCCGCGTGGACGGCTCAGCCGATCCGGTACAGCCGCTCGCCGGTGCGCGGGCCCTGGGCGACCTGGACGCCGCCCGGCGGGGCCGGGTCGTCCGGCTCGGTCATCACCCACTTCACGTGGTAGCGGCGGGCGATGGCCAGGCGCTGGTCCATGGGCGTCGAGGGGGACAGGTAGGCGCGTACGTCGCCCTCGCGGCGCTCGCGGTCGGTCTGCGTCGTCGACGGGTCGGGCCAGGTCGGTGACACCAGGAACGCGCCGTAGGCGGGCATGACGTGCTTGGGGGTGTAGTCGTCGGTGAGGAGCACGTCGCCGACGGCGATGTGCTCCTGCGCCCACAGGTAGCTGGGCCAGGTGCTCAGCCGCTGCAGCTGCAGCGCCGGCGGTACGTAGCGCGGCGGCACGATCGCGCCCGCCTGCGCCACCAGGCCCGCGCAGGCCGCCACCGCCGCCACCGGGGCCAGCACCCTCCGCAGCGGCGTCCACGGAGGGGCCCCGGCGAGTTCCACCGCCAGCGCGAACTGCAGCGGCACCAGCAGCAGCCCGAAGATCCGCCCGAAGGAGTAGGAACCGCTCAGCCAGCCGTAGGCGGCGACCGCGCAGTCCGCGGCGAACATCAGCACCAGCGGGTCGAAGCGGTTGAGCCGCAGCCGCCACAGCAGGGCGGGCAGCCCGGCCAGGGCCAGGCCGTACCACTGCCACAGGTCCGCGTAGAGCCGCCGGTGGATGTCGTCGACCGTGGGGTCGCCCAGCAGGGCGGAGAGGCTGAAGTACGGCCACCAGGCGGCGATCGCGAAGGCGACGGCGCCGGTCAGCGCCCACCGGCCGAAGACGCCGGCCGCGACGGGCGTGCGCTGCATGCCGATGACGATGGCGATCACCCCGATGACGGTGCCCATCGCCGTGAAGGGGTGTACGAGCAGCACCGTCCCGATGAGCAGCCCGAGGCCGGCGTGCAGCCATGTCCCGGCGAAGCCGCGCCGGGCGGCCCGCGCGGTGAGCGCCCACACCCAGAAGGTCACCCCGACGGCGAAGGCACTGGGGTAGGCCAGCCCCCGGATCATCGACTGCAGGCCGAGGAAGCCGCTCCACTCCTTGTGCTGCGGCCCCCACAGCAGGACGAACGCGGCGAGCGCCAGCACCGGCGCCCAGCGCCGGTTGCTCAGCACGCGGGTGAAGGCCCCGATACCGGTGACGACCAGAGCCAGGTTGACCGGGCCGCAGGCCTTGAGCAGCTGCCAGCCCGGAACGCCCGTCAGCTTCGACAGCAGCCCGAGCAGGACGGTGTAGGGGGTGAAGTACGGGCTGCCGGAGCCCGGTACGTCGAGCAGCGGGTTGGCCGGATGCCACCAGTCCGCGGCGATCCGCTCGATCGCCGCGGCGTGCTGCCCGAAGTCGGAGGCGACGGGGGACTGCCAGGCGCGGACGGCCACCACCACCCAGAAGAGGGTGCCGAGGACCAGGTAGGGCGAGGGCTGCCGCACCTCCCGCAGTTCGTACGCCTGGATCCGCCAGTCCCGCTGGGTCAGCACGCCGGTCACCATCGCCCTCCCGGCCGTCGTCGACTCGTCACCTCGTTCCACTCGATGCTTGATCGTGACGGGCGCGGCTGCATCCCGGCGGGGCCCGTACGGGGGCCCGGCTACGGGTGGGCGGCGGCTTCCTGCGGCCCGGAGTGCGGTCCGGAGTGCGGCCCGGTCTGCGGCCCGGTGCGCGGCTCCCGCGGCGGGGTGGGGACACCGTGGGGCGCGGGGGCCGGCGCGGGGGTGCGGGCGTCGAGCGGGACGAGGGGCAGCGGCTCGGTCTCGCCCAGGAAGACGCGCCGCACGACCCGTTCGGCGGCCCGCCCGTCGTCGAAGGCGCAGAAGCGCCGGCGGAAGGCGGCCCGCAGTTCCGCCGCGGCGGCGCCGTTCCAGGCGCCGTCGCGGAAGACGGAGATCAGCTCGTCGTCGCTGGTGGAGACGGCTCCGGGGGTGTCGCCCGGGGCGCCGGACAGCAGGTCGAAGTAGACCCCGCGGCTGGCCCGGTAGACCGGCCAGTCGTCGGCGTGGACGACGATGGGCCGGTCGAGGAGGGCGTAGTCGAACATGATCGACGAATAGTCGGTGACGAGGGCGTCGGCGGCCAGGCACAGCTGTTCGACCGACGGGTGCCGGGAGACGTCGACCAGCAGTCCCTCCTTGTGCAGCGCCTTCAGCCGGGCGTCCTCGCCGTGGAAGTAGTGGATGCGGGTCAGCAGCACGAAGTCCTCGCCGAGTGCCCGGCACACCCGTTCCACGTCCAGCCGCGGCACGAAGTTCTTCTGGTAGTCGCGCGTCGTCGGCGCGTACAGGATCGCGGTGCGGCCGGGTGCGATGCCCAGGGCCGCGCGGGCGTGGGCGACCTCCGCGGCGCCGGCGGTCAGGAAGACGTCGTTGCGGGGGTAGCCGGTCTCCAGATGCTGCCAGGAGGAGGGGTAGACGCGTTCCCAGATCTCGCTGGAGTGCGGATTGGAGGAGAGGCTGTAGTCCCAGCGGTCCACCCGCTCCAGCAGCCGGCGGAAGCTCATGCCCTTGGCGGAGGCGGGGTAGCGCTGCTGGTCGATCCCCATTTTCTTCAGCGGGGTGCCGTGGTGGGTCTGCAGGTGGACGCTGCCGGGTCGCTTCAGTACGTCATTGGGGAAGTTGACGTTGCTGACCAGGTACGTGGCCCGGGCCATCAGCCGCCAGTAGCGCCGGGTGCGCGGCACGACGTAGTCCACGCCCTTGGGCACCCGGGGGACGTCGGACTTGCGGACCAGCCACACCCCGTGGACGGCGGGGGCGAGTTCCCGGGCCTTGTGGTAGATCGCGGCCGGGTTGCAGAACACCCCGCGGTCCCAGTAGGCCGAGTACACCGCGAGGTGGGGGTCGAGCGGCCGCCGCAGGTGGTACGCGTACAGGGCGGACTTGGCGCGCTGCGCCAGCCGCCGGCGCATCCGGCGCCTGCGCCGGGCCAGCTCCCTGCGGGCCTCTCCCGGCACGTCGCCCAGCCGTGCCAGCAGCCAGCTGCCGCGGGCGAGCCGCCGGTAGCCGACGGCCTTGTCCGCCGGGGCCGTGAAGCCCTCCGGCAGGTGGCGGGCGTACCAGCGGGCGGCGAGCCGGAAGAACGCGCCGCGCAGCCGGGGCGGGATTCGGTCGGGGTTGCCCAGGCAGAACAGGAAGTGGCTCACGGCCCGCTCGAACAGCATCGGCCGCAGCGGCGCCAGATGCTCGCGGCCGGGCCCGTCGAGGAAGTCAAAGAGCCGGGTGTACTGGTCGAGGATGACGAAGTGGTTGCGGCCCGGGCTGCGGGTGCTGGCGCCGCTGCGACGCTGCCGGTACTCCAGCACCACGCGTGCCAGGCACGAGATGCGCTCGGCGCTGAGCATCGTCACATAGGAGACGAGGGCGTCCTCGTAGATGCCGTCGCTGAAGGAGAAGCCGTGCCCCCGGTAGAAGGCGCGGCGGTAGACCCGGTTGGAGGTCATCGCGAAGAGCCGCAGGAACTCCGGGCGTTCGGTGATCCGGAAGACGTCCGTGCCGGCCGAGGCGAGCAGCTCCCCGAAGACGCTCTTCTCGGACGCCTCCCACCAGTAGGTGCGCACATGGTCGAAGTAGAGGATGTCGGGGTCGCCGTCCTGCTTCAGGCGTTCGGCGACCGCCTCCAGGGAGCCGGGGGCGAGGGTGTCGTCGCCGTCGAGGAAGAGCAGGTAGTCGCCGGTGGCCCGCTCGGCCCCGGTGTTGCGGGACCGCCCCACGCCCAGGTTCTCCTCGTGGTGCAGCGCGATCACCCGGGAGTCGCGGGCCGCGTACTCGTCGAGGATGCGGCCGCAGTGGTCCGGCGAGCGGTCGTCGACGGCGATCACCTCGAGGTCGGGCAGTGACTGCGACAGCACCGAGTCGAGGCAGGCGCGCAGATAGCCCTGAACCGTGTGGACCGGGACGATGACGGAGAAGCGGGGCATGTGGATCCTGGGTTCCCTCAGGGTCGGTGGCGGTCGGACTCGAGCAGCCGGTCGGCGGCGCGGGCCGCCGCACCGCCGTCGTCGAGGTGGCAGAACGTGGTGCGGAAGTGCGCGTACGCGTCGGCGCTGTGCCGTGCCACGGTGCCGAGGTCGCGCAGCGCGCCGGCCAGGTCGGCGGTGGAGTGCAGCAGCGGGCCCGGGGCCTGGGCCTCGAAGTCGGGGTAGAAACCGCGCAGGGTGTCGCGGAAGTGCTCCAGGTCGGGGACGAGGAAGAGCATCGGCCGGCCGGTGTTGGCGAAGTCGACCGCCGGTGACGCGTAGTCGGTGACCAGGACGTCGGCGATCAGCAGCAGCTCGGCCACGTCCGGGTGGGCGGACACGTCGCGCACGAAACCGGAGCGCGGGGTGCGGAGGCGGTCGGCGACCAGGGGGTGGGAGCGGAAGAGCAGCACATGGTCGGCGCCCAGGGCGCGTTCGGCCTCCGCCAGGTCCAGGTACGGCGACACGCGGTAGTGCTCGCCGTCGTAGGCCAGGTCGTCGCGGCGGGTCGGGGCGTACAGCACCACCGTGCGGTCCCGGGGGATCCGCAGCCGGTCGCGCAGCGCGGCGGCCATCTTGTCGCGGTCGTCGGCGAGGAGCACGTCCGTGCGGGGCAGTCCGGTCTCGGCGATCGGGCCGTCGTAGCCGAGCGCGGAACGCAGCAGGGGGGTGCTGTGGGCGTTCGGCGACAGCAGCAGGCTCCACTGGGCGCCAGGGTCGCGCGGCGGGCGGGGCAGGTGTACCAGGTCCGCGCAGAGGGTGCCCGCGAGGTCCCGGCCCGTCCTCTTGAGCGGGGTGCCGTGCCAGGTCTGCAGCACGGTCTGGTCGGGGCGGCGCGCGAACCACTCCGGCAGGTGGGTGTTGGTGACGATGTAGCGGCTGCGGGCGAGCGCCTCGTACCAGGCGGCGCTGTGCAGCACGACCGGCCGCGCGCTCGCCGCCGGGGGCGCCTGGCCGTCCCTGACCACCCACAGGTGCTCCAGGCCGTCCGCCGCGCGGCGGCGCAGCAGCTCCTCGTGGACGGCGCGCGGCGAGTCCCCGTACGCCCGCCCGTCGAAGGCGCTGTACAGCACCGCCTCGCGGCGCGGCAGCCCGCGGGTGCGCGGGTGGTGGCTCTCGCGGAGCAGCCGCTGCCGGTACGGGCCGCGCTGCGGCTCCGGCACGGTGGGCCGGGCGTCGACGAACAGCCGGTCGTGGAAGCGCCGGTCCACGCAGAAGGTCTTCCCGCCCGCCTCCGCCGCCATCGGCAGTGCCTCGAACACGCCCGGTGCGACCCGCACCGGGGCGTCGGTGCCGGCGCCGTCGCGCAGGTGCAGGTACCAGCGGCCGGCGGGCAGCGGCACGGTGCCGGCGAGCGTCTCCAGCGCGCCGGGGCGCAGGGTGGCGGTGAAGCGGCGCCCCTGATGGGGGGCCGGACCCGCCGGGTCCTCCGGCGCGAGCGCCAGCGGCGGGATGGCGCTGGACGGTGCCGGGGACCCCGGACGCCGTCCCGGGACGCCGTCGGCCTGGACCGGGACGGCGTACTCGACGCGGTGCGTACCGTGCTTCAGCACCAGTTCCGCGGGGCCCGGGGCGGAACCCGGCGCGAGGCGGCCCGCCACGACCAGCGCGCCCTCGGCGGTCCAGCCGATGGCGTCGGCGACGGGCTGCGGGGTGCGGTCGCGCAGCACCAGCTTCCCCGACGCCTTCGCCTCGACCAGCAGCCGCCGCGGCGTCCCCCCGAGGCGGGGGTCGGTGCCCAGGTCGTAGTGCCCGGCGGGCAGCGCGTCGTCGAGGTGGACGGGATCGGCGTGCCCGGGGCGCAGCAGCGCGACGTCCCAGCTGTCGGTGTCCTCGGGGCGGATCTCCTTGGGCCCGGCCTCCAGCGCGGGCCGGGCGGCCGCCAGGTCGGCGAGGGGCACGCGGGCCCGGCGGACGCCGCCGTCCGTGTCCGCGGGGTCCGGGGGCTCCAGCGGATACTCCAGGACGGTCGGGCTCGCGGAGTGCGACAGCCGGACCGCGGTCGCCTGCCGCGCACCGGTGAAGTCCAGTTCCACCGCCCCGTCGCCGGCCGCCCGGTGACCGGTCAGCCGCCGGACCTCGGGTTCCACCGACAGGTGCAGCCGCCCCTGCCGGTAGTACGGCACGAGCCGCATCCCGCCGCCGGTCGCGTACGACGGCGGGGACGCCCCCGAGCCCGCCTCCGCGGCCCGCAGGCCCGCCCTGCGGATGACGCCTTTCGCCGCGACGACCACCCCGAGCCGCCAGCGGCCCGCCCGCGGTTCGCCCTGGCGCCGGCCGGTGGTCAGCCGGGCCGGGTCGATCGTGATCTCGAAGCCCGACCAGTCGTAGCAGTGTTCCTCCTGGCGCGAGTTGAGGGTCGCGGCGGGCTCCTGCCGGATCCTGACCGGCAGCAGCACCACCTTGGCCCGGCGGCCGTGGCCGTGGACGGCCACGGCGGTGATGTGCGCGGCGCCCTTGCGGTCCGCGTCGATGTTGCGCAGATAGGCGTATCCGCGCAGGACGAGCCGGCCGTTCTCCCGCACCACCTCGCGCACCCGCGCGCGGACCGGGAAGTCGGCGCGCCGCAGCCGGGCGGCCGAGGCCGGCAGGGTGATCCGGCCGCCGTCCGGGCCGCGCAGCACCGCCCTCTTGCGCAGCGGCGGGCCGGCGACGGCGAAGCCGGAGGAGTTGCGCTGTTCGTGGTCGAGCACGGCCAGCAGGTCGTCGAGGCGGTCCTTGACGATCAGGTGCCACTTGATGCGCAGCCCGGCCGGCAGTTCGGGGAAGAGGGTGGGGTCGACCCGGGTGAGCCAGTCCCGGCAGCGGTCCATGAAGACCCGCCGGTACTCGGGCCCGGCCATCGGCAGGGCGTCGATGAAGTACAGCAGGTCGTCGGTGAGGACCGAGCGGTCGTAGGCGCGCTTGTAGGACGTCCAGCGGGTGCGGGCCGGGTCCCCGAGGAAGCGGCTGACGTGGTCGACGGCGGCGATCCGGTCGCGCACGCCCTTCACGTCGGTGCGGCGCCGGGTGATGGAGCCCTCGCGGATGCGCCAGTAGTAGACGTGCTCGTGCAGCACGTCGACGGACTCGGCGAGGAAGTGCGCGGGGATGGTGAGCGGGGTGTCCTCGTAGAGCACGCCCTCGGGGAACGCGAGGTGGTGCCGGTCCCAGAAGGAGCGGCGGAAGACCTTGTTCCAGGCGACCCGGTCGGAGAGCAGGCTCAGGTCCCGGGTGATGTGGGTGCCGGTGACGGTGCGGGTCATGTCCCGGTGCTGCCAGGCCTGGCTGCGGCCGTCGGCGGTGAGCCGCCAGACGTTGCCCGTCGCGAAGTCCGAGCCGGACCCGTCCAGCAGCCCCACCAGCCTCTCGTAGGCGCGCGGCGGAAGGATGTCGTCGCTGTCCAGGAAGCACAGGTACTCGGTGCGCGGGTCGGCGTGGCGGGTACCGGTGTTGCGGGCGTGCCCCAGCCCGCCGTTCTCCTGGCGGACCAGCCGGAAGCGCGGATCGCGGTCGGCGAACCCCTGGGCGATCTCCGGACCGGAGTCGGTGGAGCCGTCGTCCACCATGACCACGTCGAGCGCGTCGAGGGTCTGGGCGGCCACCGAGCGCAGGCACTCCGCCAGCCAGCTCTCGACGTTGTGGACCGGAACGACGACCGTGAGGCGGGGCGTGCGCGATGACATCGGTGACGTGGCCCTTTCCGGACGAGGGCGACAGGGGGGCGAGGGGTTCAACTCGCGACCGCCGACTCGGTCACTTCGCCTGCGCTTTTCGGGTGATCCACCGGGCGCCGGGGGCCGGTCCTGCTTACGCTCGGCGCTATGCCTCGGTTCAGCGTGATCGTCCCGGTGTGGAAGACCCAGGGCTACGTGCGTGCGTGCCTGGAGTCGGTGCTCGGGCAGCGGTACGCGGACCTGGAGCTGATCGCGGTCGACGACTGCTCGCCCGACGGGTCCGCGGCGGTCGTCGAGGAGGTCGCCGCCGCCGACCCCAGGGTGCTCCCGCTGCGCCGGCCCCGCAACGCGGGGCCCGGCCCGGCCCGGAACGCGGGGGCGGCCCGGGCCAGTGGCGACTACCTGCTCTTCCTGGACTCCGACGACCTCCTCGCGCCCGGCGCCCTGGCCGCCCTCGACGCGCGGCTGCGGGCCACCGGCGACCCGGAGGTGCTGCTCTTCGACCACGACCGCCTCGACGTGTGGGAGCACCGGGGGGAGAGCGGCGACGGCCCCTTCCTGCAGGCGGCCGCGCTCGCCGGGCACGCGGTCTTCCGGGCCACCGAGCGCCCCGACTGCCTGACCGTCTTCCCCGCCGCCTGGAACCGGGTGGTGCGGCGCGACTACTGGGCCGGCTTCGGCTTCGGGCCCGGCCCGTACGAGGACGTCCCGGTGGCGTACGAGATGCTGCTCTCCGCCCCCCGCATCGCCTGCCTGGACCGGATCTGCGTCACCTGGCGCAAGCGCCGCCACGGCAGCTTCTCCGGCACGCCGGGCCCGCGGCACCTCGCGGTGGCCGACCGGTACGACGCGCTCCTGGCCCGGCACGACCTGCCGGTGCTGCGCGCCGAGCGGGAACGGCGGCTGCGCGCCGTCCTGGACGACCCCGGGCGGCTGCGCCCGCAGGACCGGGCCGCCTTCTTCCGCCGTGCCGGGCTGCCCGGCACCTTCGCCGCCCACCGGGCCGCCGAGCTGCGTGCCCGCGCCGCCCGGCGGCTGCGCGCGGGCCGCAACGCGGCCGCGCGCGAGGTGTACCGCCGCTGGTACGCCCTGGAGCGCCGCCGCCCGCTCGAGGACGACCTGGTCCTGTACGCCGCGTACTGGAACCGCGGGGTGCTGTGCAGCCCGGCCGCGATCCACCGCAAGGCCCTCGAGCTCGCCCCGCACCTGCACGGGGTGTGGGTGGTCCGGCGCGGCGGGCAGGACGCGGTCCCCGAGGGCGTCGACCGGGTCGAGGTGAACTCCCGGCGCTACTGGGAGCTGCTGGCCCGGGCCCGCTTCCTGGTGAACAACGCCAACTTCACCGGGGAGGTCGTCAAGCGCCCAGGCCAGATCTACCTGCAGACCCACCACGGCACCCCGCTCAAGCACATGGGCATGGATCTGCGCGCCCACCCGGCGGTGGCCAAGGGCATGAGCTTCCGCCGGCTGCTGGACCACGCCGACCAGTGGGACTACTCCCTGTCCGCCAACCCGCACTCCAGCGAGGTCTGGGAGCGGGTGTACCCCGGCGGCTACCTGACGCTGCCGACCGGGTACCCGCGCAACGACGCCTACTTCGCGGCGGACGCCGAGGACGTGCGGCGGATCCGGGCCCGGCTGGGTGTCCCGGACGGTGTCCGGGCGATCCTGTGGGCCCCCACGCACCGCGACTACCAGCGGGAGTTCGTCCCGCAGCTGGACCTGGACCGGCTGTGCCGGGCACTGGGGCCGGAGTACCTGGTGCTGGTGCGGGCGCACTACTTCTACCCGGGGGCCGGACCGGCGGCACTGCCCGAGGGGGCGCTGGACGTCTCGGCGTACGCGCCGCTGGAGGAGCTCTGCCTGGCGTCCGACGCCCTGCTCACGGACTACTCGTCGCTGATGTTCGACTACGCCAACCTCGACCGCCCGATCGTGGTGCACGCCGCCGACTGGGAGGTCTACCGGGCCGCCCGCGGGGTCTACTTCGACCTGGTCTCCGGCCGGCCCGGCGACACCCCGGGCGTGGTGGCCCGCGACGAGGCCGGGATCGCCACCGCCTTCCGTTCCGGGGCCTGGTCCTCGCCGGAGGCGGCGGAGCTGCGGGCCGCCTTCCGGGCGCGCTTCTGCCCCTGGGACGACGGGCGGGCGGCGGAACGGGCCGTGCGGCGCGTGCTGCTGGGCGAGCCGGAGCTGCTTCCCGTCCTGAAGCCGGACGAGCGCACCCCGGCGCCGCCGCCCGGGTGAGCCTGCGGCATCCGGGGCGCCTGGGGTGTCCGCGGCGTCCGGGGTGTCCGGGGAGCGCCGCGCGGTGCCCGTCGGCCCGCGGCTCGGAGCCGAGGTAGTGCCTTGGCGGGAGCGGCGGGACCCGCCCGGGGCGCCGGGACCGTGACCGCCGCTACGGGCGCGCCGCCGGGGCCGGGGTGCGGCGCTCCGGCGGGAGCGCGGCGGGCTGCCCGCCGTCCTCGCCGAGGAAGACCCGCCGCACCACCCGCTCGGCGGCGTGGCCGTCGTCGTACGGGCAGAAGCGCGCCCGGAACGCCGCCCGCAGCTCCGCCGGGCCGGTGCCGCGCCAGGCGCCGGTGGTGAGGATGTCGAGGAGTTCGTCCTCGCTCCGGGCGACCGGCCCCGGGGGCTCGGCGGTGATGTCGAAGTAGGTGCCGCGGGCGGCCCGGTAGGCCGTCCAGTCCTCGGCGTGCACCACGATCGGGCGGTCGAGGTTGGCGTAGTCGAACATCAGCGACGCGTAGTCGGTCACCAGGGCGTCCGCGGCCAGGCAGAGCTCCTGGACCGAGGGGTGGGCGGAGACGTCCAGCACGGTGTCCGGCAGCCCCTCGGGCAGCGTGGCCGTGCCGGCGTGGCCGTCCGGCGCGCGGTACAGGACGACGTGGCCGGGGCCGAGTTCGCGGGCCAGCCGGACCAGGTCGACCGGCGGGTGGAAGCCGCGCCGGTAGTCGCGGTGCGCGGGCGCGTACAGGAGCGCGGTGGCCTCCGGCGGGATGCCGAGCACGGCGCGGACCCGGCGCACGTCGTCGGCGTCGGCACGCAGCAGGAGGTCGTTGCGGGGCTGACCGTGTTCCAGGGTGGTGTAGCCGGCGGGGTAGGCCCGCTCCCAGACCACCGTCGAGTGCGGGTTGGCGGACAGGCAGAAGTCCCAGCGGTCGGTGTGGGCGAGCATGCGGGCGAAGTCCCGGCCGGCCGAGGCGGCGGGATGCCCCTGGACGTCCAGGCCCATGCGGCCGAGCGGCGTCCCCTGGTGGGTGTGCAGGTTCACCTGGCCGAACCGCTTGCGGTAGGCGTGCGGGAAGTTGACGTCGTTGACCAGGTAGGTGGCGCGCGCCAGCGCCGTCCAGTACGCGGGCGAGCCGGGCTGGAGCCGGCGTACGCCGCGCGGCAGGGTGTGCGCGTACGCCGGGGTCGTGATCCACGCGGTGCGGATGTGCGGGGCCAGGTCGCGGACGGCGGCCTCCACGGCGGCGGGGTCGCCGCCGTAGCCGCCGTAGCGGCAGGCCGCGAACACGGCGAGGTCCGGGTCGAGGGAGCGGCGCCGCTGGATCCGGTAGTGCAGCCGCAGGCACGCCTCACGTGCCGCCCGCGCCGCGTCCCCGCCCAGCCGCCGCAGTCTCCTGCGCAGCGCGTTGACGGTGCGCACGGCGTCGAAGACCTGCCGCGCGCCGAGCCGCACGAGCAGCCTGCGGGTGCCACCGGGTACGCCGCCGCGCGGGCGGTCGGCCGGCTCCTGCGGGCGGTAGTGGCGGAAGTGGACGCTGCACCGCTTGAAGTAGAGGCCCCGCGCGGAGCGCGGCAGCCGTCCGGGGGTGTTGTAGACCGCCAGCAGGTGGTCGGTCATCCGGCCGAAGAGCGCCGGCCGCCACCCGTCGAGGGCGGGGTTGCGGTCGAGGAAGGCGAAGACCCGGTTGTACTGGTCGAAGATGTCGAAGTGCCGGCTGCTGGTGGTGCGCAGGATGCTGCCGCGGCGGCGCTGCCGGTAGTGCACGCAGACCCGGTCGAGCACCGTGATCGTGCGGGCGCCGAGCAGCAGGGGGTAGGTCCAGGGGACGTCCTCGTACCAGCCGGGCGGGAAGGTGAGGCCGCGACGCTCGACGAACTCCCTCCGGTACGCCTTGTTCCAGGCGACGGGGAGCAGCCGCAGAAGCTCGGGGCGGTCGTCCAGGGGGCCGGCGGGCCGCTCGTCCCGGGCGAGCAGGTGGGCGCGCTGGTTGCGCACGACGCGGCCGTCCCAGTAGGTGCGGGCGTAGTCGTAGACCAGCACGTCCGGCTCGGCGGTCTCCTTGAGCCGGTCGGCGACGGCCTGCAGGGCACCGGGGGCCAGGGTGTCGTCGCTGTCGAGGAAGAGCAGGTAGTCGCCGGTGGCGCGGGCCATGCCGGCGTTGCGGGCCGGGCCGAGGCCCACGTTCTCCTTCAGGTGCAGGGCGGTCACCCGGCGGTCGCGGGCCGCGAAGGCGTCGAGGATGGCGCCGCTCGCGTCGGGGGAGCGGTCGTCGACGGCGATCACCTCGAAGTCCGAGAAGCTCTGCCCGAGCACGGACTCCAGGCACTCGTGCAGATAGGCCTGCACCTTGTGGACGGGCACGATGACGCTGAACCGTGGCAAGGCAGCACATCCGTAATGTCGGCTTACGCGGCGTATGCCCGTTATATCCCGGGTGTACGCCGCGTACGGCGACCGGTCCGGCGACGGAGTGTTGCCCCGCTGACCTGCGGAGGACTACGTCACGGCCCCGCCATGACACCGGAGACGAACCGGCGCTGGAAGGCGAAGAAGGCGACGAGCGGGACCACCATGGACACGAAGGCGCCCGGCGCCGGGATCTCGATGCCGTTGCCGAACTGCCGGACCTGCTGCCACAGGGCGGCCGTGATCGGCTGCGAGCCGGAGTCCGAGAAGATCAGCGCCACCGGCATGTCGTCCCCCACCCACAGGAACCGGAAGATGCCGGGCGAGGCGGTCGCCGGGCCGCCCGGCGGCACGACCACCGTGGCGAAGAGCCGCAGTTCGCCCGCGCCGTCCAGCCGGGCCGCCTCCAGCGGCTCCCGCGGCACCCCGGACGGGCCCGCCGCGATGACGCCCGCCGCCATCGGGGCGTACCTGTGGACGAGGGGGCCGGGCCGGTCGACGCCGTTGTGCGGCTCGGCGAAGTCCGAGGCGGTCAAGCGCGGTTGGGCGCCGGTCGCCGAGGCGGGGGAGCGAGAAGGTGCCGCCCCCGCCGGTGGTGGCCGAGGCCACCACCGGGCGTCCCGTCCCCGCGTCATCCGCTGTTCCGCGTTCGGCCCTACGCCTTGTCCGACAACCGCCGCAATGGCGCCTCAGCGCACGGCGGTTGGATCGTGACCGCGATCTGACCGGCGAACGGGACGGGGACGGATCACAGCAGCGGCGGCGCCGGATCGGCCGTGGCGGACTCCGCGGCCCGCTGCAGGGCACTGGCCAGCAGGGCCAGATCGGTGGGGCCGTTGCCGAGTTCGCGGACCGGGCGGCGGGTGGGCGGATCGCCCATGCGGTCCCACTCCAGCGGGACGACCGTGGGGCGCAGGGTCGCCGTCCGCGGGATCCGGCCACTGACCCGGCCCGCCTGGAAGGCGGTGACGGCGCCGTCCGGGCGGCGCAGATAGCCGCGGCCCGGCAGGGAGTCGTCGACGGTCGCCGGCTCCTCGACGGCGACCAGCAGCGCGGCGGACTCCGGCTCCTCGGTGCGCAGCGCGATCCGCAGCCGCGCCGCGTCGTCGGTGTCGGTGCCCGCGGTGCGCTCCGGGCGGCCGGTCGCGGCGACCAGGTGGACGCCGAGCCGCTCACCGTCGCGCGCCACGCTCTCCAGGGCCCGGACCACCGAACCGGCGGCCGGACGGCCGGGACTGCCGAGAGCCGGGGCGACCAGGGCGTCGAAGTCGTCGACCACGACCACCAGTCGGGGCAGCGGCTCCGTGGTGCGGGTGCGCACCCGCACCGCGCCGCGCACCTGGGGGTCCGCGGCGGCGGCCGCCGCGGCCGGGGCTCCGCCCGGCTCCGCCTGGCGGGGTACGGCGGGCAGCCGCCGGCGCTCGTGCCAGTGCCCGAAGTCCACTCCGTCCAGCACCTCGTCACGCCGCTTCAGCTCCGCCGCCAGCGCCTGCGCGAACTCGCGCATCCGCAGCGGTTCGGAGGCGGACAGATAGGTGGAGACGTGCGGCAGGTCGGTGCAGGCGCGCAGGCCGTCGCCGCGCTCCGCTCCCGCGCCGTCGACGAGGACGAGGGCCAGCCGGTCCGGCCGTTCGGCGGCGGCCAGCGCGGCGGCCACGGAGCGCAGCAGCTCCGTCTTGCCGGAACCGGGGGCGCCGCCGACCAGCAGATGAGGTCCCTCGGCGACCAGGTCGACCAGGACCCTGCCCTCGGGGCCGGCGCCCAGGACGGCCGCGGCGGCGCCGCCGGACGGCCCGGGCTCGGCCCAGCGGGTGGCGATCTTCGCCGGGGTGGCGAGCGCCAGGTCCAGCTCGTCGAGGAGCCGGGCCGTGCGCGGCAGCGCGGAGCGCGTACGGCGGGGCGCGCCGGCCTCCCCCTCGCGCAGCGGGGCGAGGGCCCGCGCGAAGCGCTCGGCCCAGGCGGCGGAGACCGCCTCCATGGTCATCCGCTCCGGGCCGTGCGGCTCCATGCGCAGCGTCGTGGCGACGTCGCCCTCCAGCACCGCGACGGCGCCGCACCGCGCGGCCAGCCGCTCCGGGCGATCGGCCAGGCACAGCAGGTGCACACCGACCGACGGCCCGGCGGCCGCGATCCGGTCGGCGGCCTCGCGCAGATAGGCCGAGCCCGGGTCCCCGTCCACCACCAGCAGCGTGTACGGACCCTCGCGGCGCGCCGCGGCCTCGGCCACCTCTTCCGGGGTGGCCGTCGCCCAGCCCGCGCCGAGCGGGCCCTCCTCGATGCGCCGGACCACCTCGGCGACGCGGGCTTCCGCCTGCTCCCGGTCCGTGGCGGTGAGCAGCCGGCAGTCCTGCCCGTGCGCGGGACGCAGATGCGGCAGCCAGTGCAGCCACTGCCACTCCTCGGCCCGCTGCTCGGCGGGACGGGCGCGGTCGGCGCTGATCAGGGCGACCTCCAGGACGCCGGGCGGGTGCAGGGCGCACAGCTGGGCGATCACCGCCCTGGCCAGCCCGGACAGCCGGGGGCGCGGTCCGGCGAGGCCCAGCACATGGGTGTGCGGGTCGCGCAGGTCGACGGTGAACGGCACGGCGGGCAGCGTCCGGTAGCCGTCCTCGGCGGTCAGGTCGGCGGTGCCGAGCCGCACGGTGAGCAGGTCGGGATGGCCGGGGGCGCGCTCCCACAGCCGCGGGCCCGGCCCCAGGGCGGTCAGCAGGACGGCCGCGGGATCGGGCCAGCGGTCGCGCAGCGCGGCGGCGTCGGCCGGGTCGTAGGCGCCCGCGCCGTGCTCCGGACCACCGTCACCCGGGGCGGGGCGCCCGGCCGCGAGGCGGCGGGCCCAGCTCCCTATCGCCCCGGCCATCCGGCCGCCGGCCTCGGCGGCCCGCCCGCCGCCGCGCTTGCCCTGCGGCAGCGCGACCGTGCGGGTCTGCTCGGACAGGCCGCGCTGCGGGGTGTCCCGCCGGGCCGGGGTGCCCGGCGCGCCCGTCGCCGGGCCGTCCCCGGGAGCGGCTGCCGCCGGTGAGCCCACACCGGCGCCCCCCGCCCCGGTGCCGGTGGTGGTGGGCCCGTCGCCGGGCACGGCGACCCGGGCGGCGGGCCGCTCCGGGGCGCCGTCGGCCGGACGCGCGGGACGCCAGGTCGCCACGGGGCCGCTGTCCGGCCAGGAGGTCGGGGGGAGGGTCACATGGAGGTGGCCCTCGGCGTCGGGGATGGCGGGGATCGAGGCGGGGGGCGGCGGGACGGCGGAGCCGGGGGGCGCCGGTTCCAGGCGGAGGGTCGTCTCGCCGATCCGCAGCAGCGCGCCCGCGGGGAAGGGCACCGCGCGCTCGCCCACCGGGCGGCCCTCGAGGGCGGTGCCGTTGGTGGAGCCGAGGTCGGCGACGGTGACCCGGCCCCCCTCGTCCACCGTGATGACGCAGTGCAGCCGGGAGACGTCGGGGTCGTCCAGCGGGACGTCCGCGTCCACCGATCGGCCGACCCGGATGCGGCCGCCCTGCAGCAGGTGGACGCCGCCCGCGTCGGGCCCGCCGACGACGTGCAGCCGCGCGGCGGCCGTGGGGCGGCCCGCGTCGTGCCCGTCGGCGGGGGCGTGCAGCGACAGGACCGCGCCGTCGAGCAGCGGCGGCACCCCGAGGACGGCGGTGGCCGGGTCCAGCCGCTCGGCGCCCGCGTACAGCGGGGGTGTGGACTTCCCGGCCCGCGCGGGCTGCCCCGAGCCGCCGGAGCCGGACGCGAGCGCGCCCGCCACGGCACTCAGGGGGGTGCCCGCGGGCGCGGTGACGAGCACGTCGCAGGAGCGCGCGGCACGCCCGCCGCGCGGCCCGAGAACGGTCAGCCGGATCTGCATCTCCGTCCACGGTCCCTTCTGCCCGGATCCGGCGCGGCACGGGCCCCCCGACCCCCACCCCGCCGTGCCCGGTACGTCGACACGTACAAGAGCGAACCGGCAGGCTTCCGTTGCCCGGCTTGCGCAGCCGGCCCGGCGAATCGCGGTCCGCGAGACGCATCCTCCCACTCGCCGCCGACAGCTCGCCGCCGGTGCCCACCTTTGCGATCTTGAATGGTCGGCATTGGGCGGAAAAAGCAACCAAACGACCGTACCCCGCGTCCTAACCCCACACCCGCCCCCTGTCGGAACCGGCCCCGCTCCCACGCGGCGGCACTACAGTGGGCGGAACAGGCCACGGACCAGGCCAAGATCCAGGGAGCGCGAACGTGCGGCCGGTAGGCAGCAAATACGAACTGGTGGAGCCGCTCGGGCGCGGAGCCACGGGCACCGTGTGGCGATCCCATGTGCGGGACACCGGCGAGACCGTGGCCATCAAGGTCCTCAAGGAGGAGCTGGCCGGCGACCCCGACATCGTCATGCGCTTCCTCCGGGAGCGCGCGGTCCTGCTGCGCCTGCGCCACCCGCACATCGTCCGGGTCCGCGACCTGGTGGTGGAGGGCGAGCTGCTGGCCCTGGTGATGGACCTGGTCGAGGGCCCCGACCTCTACCGCTACCTGCGTGAGAACGGCCCGTTCTCGCCGGTCGGCGGCGCCCTGCTGACCGCCGCCGTGGCCGACGCGCTCGCCGCCAGCCACGCCGACGGCGTGGTCCACCGCGACCTCAAGCCCGCCAACGTCCTGCTCGCCACCGTCGCGGGCCCGGACGGCACCCAGCAGATGCACCCGATGCTGACCGACTTCGGCATCGCCCGGCTGGCGGACTCGCCCGGCGTCACGCGGACGCACGAGTTCGTCGGCACACCCGCCTACGTCGCCCCGGAGTCGGCCCAGGGCCGCCCGCAGACCTCGGCGGTCGACATCTACGGCGCCGGCATCCTGCTCTACGAGCTGGTCACCGGCCGCCCGCCCTTCCGGGGCGAGAGCGCGCTCGAAGTGCTGCACCAGCACCTGAGCGAGGAGCCCCGCCGCCCCACCACGGTGCCCGAGCCGCTGTGGACGGTCATAGAGCGCTGCCTGCGCAAGGAGCCCGGCGAGCGGCCGAGCGCGGAGAACCTGGCGCGCGCCCTGCGCGTCGTCGCGGCGGGCGTGGGGGTGCACTCCTCCCCGGCGCAGTCCGAGGCGGCGCTCGGCGTCGCCGCGCTGCTCGCGCCGGACCCGGCCCCCGCCACCGTCCCGGACACCCCGCTCGTGCCGCCCGGCACCGCCGACCCCACCCAGGTGCTGCCCAACCGCTCGCCCCTGGGCGCGTACGACGCGTACGACCCCAATGCCGCCACCAGCGTTCTGCCCGCCTCCGCGGCGGGGGGCGCCGCCGACGCCACCCGGGTGATCCCCGGCGGTTCCGCCCCCGCCGCCTCCGGCGACGGCACCCGCGTGATGCCGCCGGTCCCGGACGGCGCGCCGGACTCCGGCGCGCCCCAGGGCCCGCACCCGTGGGAGTCGCAGCTCAACCGCGCCCGTGCGCGCGCCGAGCAGACCGAGGTCCAGTACCTGGACCCGGACCAGGACCCGCTGCGCCGCAGGCCGCGCCGTCAGCCCGGAGCGCAGCAGCAGCCTCCGCAGCAGCCCCCGCAGGCGTACCAGCAGCGGCCGCAGCAGCCCACGTACCGGCAGCCGGCGCAGCCGGCCTACGCCCCGCAGCCGGAACCGCAGCGGTACGCGCAGCAGCCCCAGCCGCAGCCCCAGCCCCAGCAGTACGCGCCGCGACCGCAGCAGCCCGCGCCGCGGTACGAGCAGCCGCAGCACCAGCGGTACGAGCCCCAGCGCCCGCCCGCGCCCGAGCCGGCCCCGCGCCGCGAGCCGCGGCCGCGCAGTGCCAACCCGATGAAGATCCCGGGACTCGGGTGCCTCAAGGGCTGCTTCACGATGATCATCGTGCTGATCGTGATCGTGGTGCTGGTCTGGTACCTCACCCCGGTCCCGGAGTGGCTGGACACGGGCAAGAGCCTGTGGGGCACCGTCAGCGACGGCGTGCAGAACTTCTGGGACTGGGTCTCGGGCCTCGGCGGCTCCTCGGGCGGCTCGGGAAGCACCGGCGGCACCCCGTAGGGATACGCGAGGGGCGCCGCCCCGCGGGGCGGCCGGTGCCCTGCGCGCGGTCCGTCCCCGGCGTTTGACGGTGCGTCGGCCGGGGCGGCCGCGTCGGTCCCGGCCGGGAGCGCCGGCCTCCGGGCCGACGGTCCCCGCCGGTGTCGGTGGCGCGGCCGCCGCGGCGGATGCCGTCACGCCTCCTCCGGCGGCGCCTCGGCCCGCCCGCTCCCGTCAACGCCGGTCGGCCCGCCTTCACCCCCCGATCAGGCCGGTGTTGGTGATTTGTCGACTTCCGGAGGGTGATTTCTCCCGGAGAAGCCGCACTCACCCCCGACAGGTTCCCCCAAGCGGCTCGCATCCGCGTAGCTTTGTCGCCAACACGACGGCACGTCGGAGGAGTCGAAGCAGCCTTGGGACGGAAGATCGGCAGCCGGTACACCGCGCACCAGGTGCTGGGGCGGGGTTCCGCCGGCACGGTGTGGCTGGGCGAGGGCCCCGAGGGCCCGGTCGCCATCAAGCTGCTGCGCGAGGACCTCGCCTCCGACCAGGACCTCGTCGGCCGCTTCGTCCAGGAGCGCACCGCCCTGCTGGCGCTCCACCATCCGCACATCGTCGGGATCCGCGACCTGGTGGTCGACGGCAGCGACCTCGCGCTCGTCATGGACCTCGTCCGCGGCACGGACCTGCGCTCCCGCCTGGAGCGCGAGCGCAGGCTGGCCCCCGAGGCCGCCGTCGCCATCACCGCGGACGTCGCCGACGGCCTGGCCGCGGCCCACGCCGCGGGCGTCGTCCACCGCGACGTCAAGCCGGAGAACGTCCTTCTGGACTCCGCCGCCCCGCCCGGCCCCGGCGGGGCGCCCCCGGCGCTCCTCACCGACTTCGGCATCGCCAGGCTGGTCGACTCACCGCGCCGCACCCGGGCCACCCGCATCATCGGCACCCCCGACTACCTGGCCCCCGAGATCATCGAGGGGCTGCCGCCGCGCGCCTCCGTCGACATCTACGCTCTGGCCACCGTCCTGTACGAGCTGCTCGCCGGCTTCACGCCCTTCGGCGGCGGCCACCCGGGCGCGGTGCTGCGCCGGCACGTCACCGAGTCCGTGGCGCCGCTGCCCGATCTGCCCGACGAGCTGTGGCAGTTGCTCTCCCAGTGCCTCGCCAAGGCACCCGCCTCCCGGCTGACCGCCGCGGAGGTCGGCGCGCGGCTGCGCGAGCTGCTGCCCGCGCTGGCCGGGCTGCCGCCGCTGGAGGTGGACACACCCGGCGACCACCACGGCGACGACGTGTACGACCAGGCCGAGGACACCGGCGCCGAACCGTACGACCCGCCGGCCGGCCGCCCGCGCGGTGCCGTGCCCCTGGTCCGCGGCTCGGCACCGGACTCCACCCGCGACACGCACACGAGCCTCAAGCTGCCCACCGCGGAAGAGCTGGCCGGCACGGGACCCGACACGGTGCCCGGGCAGCGCGCCCGGCACCGGCACCGCGCCGTCCCCGACGCGCTCCAGCGCCGCCGCGTCAAGATCGGCGCCGCGGCCGCCGCCGCGCTCGTCGTCGGGCTCGGCGGCTGGGCCATCGCGGCCTCGGGCTCCGACGACGACGGCGGTTCCACCAGCCGCGAGGACAAGCCGTCCGGGCAGGCGTCGACCACGCCCACCGCGCCCGCCGGCGGCGCGGCCTCCCCGCAGGGTGACGTCAGCACCCCGCAGGGCGACGTCAGCACCCCGGCGGGCACCGCCGAGGAGGCCGGACTGCGCTGGTCCGGCTACACCGCGCTGCCCCACTTCCCGGACCGCGGAGTCCGGCCGGCCGGCGGCCCCCGCGCGATCTCCCTCTCGGGGACGACGTACGTCTTCACCCGGGGCAGCGACAAGAACATCTGGTACCTGGTCTCCGGCGCCTGGCACCGGCTGACCGGGATAAGCGTCGCCGACGACCCCTCGGTGGTCTCCCCGCGCGCCGGGCAGCTGGACGTCTTCGCCCTCGGCACCGACCACAAGGTCTACCGCCGCACCCTCAGCGGCGGCGCCTGGGGCGACTGGTACCAGGTCGACCAGCCCGCGACGTTCACCACGACGCCCGCCGCCGCTTCCTCCGCCCCGGGCCGGATCGACCTGGTCGGCTGCTCCGGCGGGGACCTGGTCACCTCCTCCTGGGTCGACGGCCGCTGGAACGCCTGGGCGCTGGTCCCCACCGCGGGCCGCGTCACCGCCGCCCCCGGCCTGGTCTCGGCCGGGCGCGGCACCCTCGACGCCTTCGCCGTCCGCAAGGCCGACGGCGCCGTGCTCCGCCTGCCGTATGTGAACGGGGCCTGGCGCCCCTCGGAGATCGTCACCGGCCTCGACGCCACGGGCCGCCCCGAGCCCGCCGTCTCCGACGGCAGGCTCTTCGTCCTGGCCCCCGCCGGCGACGGAGCCCTGGCCGCCGCGGTCTCGAACGGCGGCGAGTGGACGCCCGTGCCGCTGTCCGCCAGCACCCCCTCGCACCCCGGCCTGGCCACGGCGGACGACACCCTGACCCTGTACCTGCGCCGCGCCGACGGCACCCTCGCCCACGCGTCGGCCCCCGTCCGCGCCTGAGCGCGCCGCGGGCGCCCGGCCCGCGGCCGGTCCGCCCCGGCTCACCGGAGCGGCAATGCGCGGCGTGCCGGTACCCTGGGGGACGTGGCAGTCCTGGATGTATCCGAAGAGCTCAAGTCCCTCTCGTCGACCATGGCCTCGATCGAGGCCGTTCTGGACCTCGACAAGCTGAGGGCCGACATTGCCGTGCTCGAGGAGCAGGCGGCGGCGCCGTCGCTGTGGGACGACCCCGAGGCGGCGCAGAAGATCACCAGCAAGCTGTCGCACCTGCAGGCCGAGGTCCGCAAGGCCGAGACGCTGCGGGGCCGCATCGACGACCTCGGGGTGCTCTTCGAGCTCGCCGAGGCCGAGGACGACGCGGACACCCGCGCCGAGGCGGAGAGCGAGCTGGAGTCGGTGCGCAAGGCGCTCGACGAGATGGAGGTCCGCACCCTCCTGTCCGGCGAGTACGACGCGCGCGAGGCGCTGGTCAACATCCGCGCGGAGGCGGGCGGTGTCGACGCCGCCGACTTCGCGGAGCAGCTGCAGCGCATGTACCTGCGGTGGTCCGAGCGGCACGGCTACCCGACGGAGGTCTACGAGACCTCGTACGCGGAAGAGGCCGGCATCAAGTCCACGACCTTCGTGGTGAAGGCGCCGTACGCCTACGGCACCCTCTCGGTCGAGCAGGGCACGCACCGCCTCGTCCGCATCTCCCCGTTCGACAACCAGGGCCGGCGCCAGACCTCCTTCGCGGGCGTCGAGGTGCTGCCGGTCGTGGAGCAGAGCGACCACGTCGAGATCGACGAGACCGAGCTGCGGATCGACGTGTACCGCGCCTCCGGCCCCGGCGGCCAGGGCGTCAACACCACCGACTCCGCGGTCCGGATCACCCACATCCCGACCGGCATCGTGGTCTCCTGCCAGAACGAGCGCTCCCAGATCCAGAACAAGGCCAGCGCCATGAACGTGCTGCAGGCCAAGCTGCTGGAGCGGCGCCGCCAGGAGGAGCAGGCCAAGATGGACGCCCTCAAGGGCGACGGCGGCAACTCCTGGGGCAACCAGATGCGCTCCTACGTGCTCCACCCGTACCAGATGGTGAAGGACCTGCGGACCGACCACGAGGTCGGCAACCCGCAGGGCGTTCTCGACGGTGACATCGACGGCTTCCTCGAGGCCGGCATCCGCTGGCGCAAGCAGCAGGAGCAGGGCGCGCGCGTCTGACGGCCCCGCCGCCTTCTCGAAATCCTCACAACTGCCACCCGATGGGTGGCAGTTGTGCGTTTCGGGTCACAGCCGCATAAGCAAGTGGGCGGCATAGGCCGCCAATTCCGGCATTGCGCCTGGAACGGCCTTGACTGCACTGTGAAATCTGGGAATGGTGATGCGCGGCATGCGTATGACTGGGGCGTGAGCGAACGGGGGCGAGCGCGGTCGGTGGCCCAGCCACGACCTTGAATCTCAACCGCCCCGCAGGACGCTCCCCCTGTGACGCTGCTCCATTGACGAGAAGCTACTGGGGGTAGTTGCCAGATGAGCAAGAAGAGCACGCGGCTGCGAGTGGCTCGCATAGCCGCCGCCGCGGTGATCGCGGCCGGCGCCTCGCTGACCGCCGCCGGCGCCGCTCAGGCCGTCGGCCTGGACATCGGTCTGGATGCGGGCTCCGCCGAGGTGGGCGTCAGCGTCAACCTCGGCGACGAGGACACCGAGGGCTCCACCCTCGGCGTCACGGAGGGCGCCTCCGGCGAGACCACCACGGGTGACCCCACGACCGGTGACCCGACGACGGGTGACCCGACGACCGGTGACCCCACGACCGGTGACCCCACCACGGGCGACCCGACGACCGGTGACCCGACGACCGGTGACCCCACCACGGGCGACCCGACGACGGGCGACCCGACGACCGGTGACCCGACGACGGGCGACCCCACGACGGGCGACCCGACGACCGGCGACCCCACCACGGGCGACCCGACGACCGGCGACCCGACGACGGGTGACCCCACGACCGGCGACCCGAGCACGGGTGGCAACGGCAACAGCGGCGGCTCCGGCAACGGCGGGAGCGGCAACGGCGGCGGGACCGGCGGTTCCGACGAAGGCCCCACCTGCACCCTCGACGGTGACAGCGTGACCTGCGCCGACAACACCGACACCGACAACGCCGGCAGCAGCGAGGTCGTCACCCAGGGTGACACCAAGGAGGAGCTGGCCGAGACCGGTGCCGGCGAGACCCTCTTCCTGCTGATCGGCGCCGCGACGATGATCGCGGGCGGTGTGGGCTTCCGCCTGATGCCGCGCCTGGTCGGCGCCGGCCGCAACACCGCCGTCTGAGGTTCCGGGCCCACGCCCGGACGTGAGGACGCCCCCGGGGCCCGCCGCGCATGTTCCCCGTGCGCGGTGGGCCCCCGCGCGTCCGGGGTGCTCGCAGGGCCGCGTAGGGGCCCCGGACGCGCAGGGGGCCCGGAGCGCTTCCGCGCTCCGGGCCCCCTGGCTGTCCGTATGTGTGCGTACCGCTACACGGCGGCCTCGTGGACCACCCACACCACCGCGAGCAGTGCGACGAGCAGGGCGATCAGCGCCGCCGGGGAGATCGCCGCGAACGGGTTCTCCTGCTGCATGCGGGCGCGGTGGGCGCGGCAGACCGCGCAGCGGCCCTCGCTGACGGGGCCGGCGCAGTTGGCGCACACCAGTCGGTCGACTGTCATGCGGTCGCCTCCTCCCAGGCGGCCGGGCGGCCGCTCCATGAACAACGCGCGACAGGGACGGTACGTTCCCGAGCCCCCCGACCACTGTGCCAGTTTCCGGGACGGTCGGCGCGTCCCGCGCGATTCCCGTGACTCCGAAGAGTGACCCATGTGGCCAATGCCTGCTTTGTCCCCACGTGGTCGGTGAATAAACCCGTCATCCCGGACCGCGGACTGCGCGGGCAGCGGCCATTCGCGTATGGTCGCCTCCGATCCCCTGTATGCGGAGTGCGACCGTGATCCGATTCGACAACGTCACCAAGACCTACCCCCGGCAGAACCGTCCTGCACTTCGGGACGTGTCGCTGGAAATCGAGAAGGGTGAGTTCGTCTTCCTGGTGGGCTCCTCGGGCTCCGGAAAGTCGACCTTCCTGCGGCTGATCCTGCGCGAGGAGCGAACGGACACCGGTGTGGTGCACGTGCTCGGCAAGGATCTCGCGCGGCTGTCCAACTGGAAGGTGCCGCAGATGCGCCGGCAGTTGGGCACGGTCTTCCAGGACTTCCGCCTGCTGCCCAACAAGACGGTCGCGGAGAACGTGGCGTTCGCCCTCGAGGTGATCGGCAAGCCGCGCGGCACCATCCGCAAGACGGTCCCCGAGGTGCTGGACCTCGTCGGCCTCGGCGGCAAGGAGGACCGCATGCCGGGCGAGTTGTCCGGTGGTGAGCAGCAGCGCGTGGCGATCGCCCGGGCGTTCGTCAACCGCCCGATGCTGCTGATCGCGGACGAGCCGACCGGAAACCTCGACCCGCAGACCTCCGTGGGCATCATGCGCCTGCTGGACCGGATCAACCGGACCGGCACCACCGTGGTGATGGCCACCCACGACCAGAACATCGTCGACCAGATGCGCAAGCGCGTCATCGAGCTCGAGAAGGGGCGACTGGTCCGCGACCAGTCCCGCGGCGTCTACGGCTACCAGCACTGAGCCGGGACCTCGTTCTGCACACCGCAGCCTTCTGAAAGGACAACATGCGCGCCCAGTTCGTGCTTTCGGAGATCGGCGTCGGCCTCCGGCGCAATCTCACCATGACCTTCGCGGTCATCGTCTCCGTGGCCCTCTCGCTCGCGCTCGCCGGCGGTTCGTGGCTCGCCCGTGAGCAGGTCGACTCGATGAAGGGCTACTGGTACGACAAGGTCCAGGTGTCGATCTTCCTCTGCAACAAGAACGACGCCAAGACCGACCCCAACTGCACCAAGGGCGCCGTCACCGAGGAGCAGAAGCGGGACATCGAGAAGCAGCTCAATGATCTGCCGCTGGTCGAGAAGGCGTTCCACGAGTCCGCGGAGGACGCGTACAAGCACTACAAGGAGCAGTTCTCCGACTCGCCGCTGGCCGACTCGCTGACCCCGGACCAGATGCAGGAGTCGTTCCGGGTCAAGCTCAAGGACCCGACGAAGTTCCAGGTGGTCGCGAGCGCCTTCCAGGGCCGTCCCGGCGTCCAGGAGGTGCAGGACCAGAAGGCCCTGCTGGACAACCTCTTCGGGCTGCTCAACGGCATGACGCTGGCGGCGCTGGTGGTCCTCGCGTTCATGCTCACGGTGGCGATGATGCTGATCGTCAACACGGTGCGCGTGTCCGCGTTCAGCCGCCGCCGCGAGACCGGGATCATGCGGCTGGTCGGCGCGTCCAGCTTCTACATCCAGATGCCGTTCATCATGGAGGCCGCGTTCGCCGGTCTGGTCGGCGGCGGCCTGGCCTGTCTGATGCTCCTCGTGGGCCGTTACTTCCTCATCGACCACGGCCTGTCGCTGCAGACCAAGGTGCCGCTGATCAACTTCCTGGGCTGGGGCGAGGTGGCCCAGGTGCTGCCGCTGGTGCTGGTGGTGGGCATGCTGATGCCCGCGCTGGCCGCCCTCATCGCGCTGCGCAAATACCTCAAGGTCTGATTCGCGCCAAGGGCGCTGTACGGCCAACTTTCCGTACAGCGCCCGCTTCTCGCCTAGACTGCCCGTCGTGCTGAGCCACTGTCCGCCCGGGAGCGCCCGTCGCCTGCGCCGCGCCGCGGCGTTGACGCTGGTCTTCGGCGCGGTCCTGGCCACCGGCGCGGCGACCGGCTCCTTCGGGGACGTCCTCGGCGGGGACCGCGGCAGGCCGTCCGCCTCCCGCATCCCGGCCGGCACGGTCGCCGACACCGACGAGATCGCCGAGGCGATCGCCGAGGGCAAGGTCGGCCCGCAGGCCGCGGAGGCCCTGGTCAGCCGCAGCGGCGACCGCTGGTCCTCCTTCTACACGGCCCAGGAGTACGAGGGCTTCCAGCAGTCCCTCGACGGCCGGTACGTGGGGGTCGGCCTGTGGGTGCGGCGCACCGAGAACGGCCGGATCGAGATCGACCGCGTCCAGTCCGGCAGTCCCGCCGCCGGCGCCGGCATCCGCGCCGGGGACCGGCTGTTGGGCATCGACGGCACGGACGTCACCGGCCGTCCCGTCACCGAGGTCGTCTCCCGGCTGCGCGGCTCCGGCACGTCGGGCTCCGCCGTCCGCCTCGGTCTGCGGCGCGGCGCGCGTTCCTGGGACGCCTCCCCGCGGCGCGCCCTGCTGCCGACGGAGTCCGTACGCGTGCGGCACCTCCCCGGCGGCGTCACCGACGTCAAGATCGACGCCTTCACCAAGGGCGTCGCCCGGCAGGTCCGCGACGTCCTGGCCGCCCAGGCCCGGACGGCGGGCGGGGGCATACTCCTGGACCTGCGCGGCAATTCCGGGGGTCTGGTGACGGAGGCCGTCGGTGTGGCCTCCGCGCTCCTGGACGGCGGCCTGGTCGCCACGTACGACGTGCACGGCAGGCAGCGGGCGCTCTACGCCGACGACGCCGGCGACACCGAGACCCCGCTCGTCGTCCTCGTCGACGGCGGCACGATGAGCGCGGCCGAGCTGCTGGCCGGCGCCCTCCAGGACCGCGGCCGCGCCGTCGTGGTGGGTTCCCGCACCTTCGGCAAGGGCTCCGTGCAGATGCCCAGCCGGCTCTCGGACGGCTCGGTCGCCGAGCTGACCGTCGGCCACTACCGGCTGCCCGCGGGCCGCCGGGTCGACGGCCGGGGGATCGAACCCGACCTCGCGGTCACCGGCGGCGCGGACGCCGAGGCCGAGGCCCTCGAGGTGCTGGACGGCCTCGGCACGCCGGCCCGCTGACCGGGGCGCAAACCGGTACCCCCGACACCGCCGAGGTGCGAGAATGGCGGCGCTATGGCAAAGGAAACGGGTCGCAAGCTGATCGCGCAGAACAAGAAGGCGCGGCACGACTACCACATCCTCGACACCTACGAGGCGGGCCTGGTGCTCACCGGCACCGAGGTGAAGTCGCTGCGCCAGGGACGCGCCTCCCTGGTCGACGGCTTCGGCCAGCTCGACGGGGGCGAGGCGTGGCTGCACAACGTGCACATCCCCGAGTACACCCAGGGGACGTGGACGAACCACTCGGCGCGGCGGAAGCGCAAGCTGCTGCTGCACCGCGAGGAGATCGAGAAGCTCTTCCAGAAGTCGCAGGAGACCGGCCACACCATCGTGCCGCTCGCCCTGTACTTCAAGGACGGCCGCGCGAAGGTCGAGATCGCGCTGGCCAAGGGCAAGAAGGACTACGACAAGCGGCAGACCCTGCGCGAGAAGCAGGACCGCCGCGAGACCGATCGCGCCATCTCGGCGGCGCGCCGCCGCCAGCGGGGCGACTGACCCCCCGGGAAATGCGCTGGCCTCCGTGCACGTCGGTCACGTACGATGGCGTCAGCACCACCGGGCCGTGACGGCCCGGTGAGCAGTTTGAAAAATCAACATGGGGATGATCGGTTTCGACTGGGGATGTCGAAGCAGGGGAAGCGAGCCGAGAAAGCGGCAATGATCTCGTAAACCATATGCCGAAAACAATAATCGCCACTTCCAAGCGCGATTCCTCCGCCTTCGCTCTCGCTGCCTAATTAGCAGCTAGCGAAGACTCCGCGGAGTGTCAGCCCGGGGCTGTTCCCGACCCGGATCCTGGCATCAGCTAGGGGACTAAACCACTGAGCCCGGCCACGGGGCTCGGTGGGAAATCAAACAGTGGCTGGGCCCGTCGGCGGCTTGTCCGCGTGACTGCCGGGGCCGAGAAAAGCACAGCGGACTGCGCTCGGAGAAGCCCTGATTCCGCACCACAGGACGCGGGTTCGATTCCCGCCATCTCCACTGCCCCATGGAAGGCGACGCCTACCGCGCACCGCGCGGCGGGCGTCGCCTTTTGTCGTTCGCGGCCCGACCCGGGCCGGCCGCCCCGGCCGTCCGCAGGGACACGGCCGCGATCAGCGCGGCGGCCGCCGAGGCGGCGGCCGGTATCGCGTAGCCGGGCGCCGGCCCCCAGGTCTCGACCACCGAGCCCGCGGCGAAGGAACCCGTGGCGATGCCGCCCAGGAGCGCGGTGACGGCGAGCGTCATCCCCTCGTTCAGGCGGCCGGGCGGCACCTGCCGCTGGATCAGGGCCATGCCGTTGATCATCGTGGGCGCGGTGGCCATACCGGCGACCAGCAGCGCGGCGGCGAGCGGCCACAGACCGCCGAGGGCCGCCGCGGGCAGCGGGCCGAGCATGAGGGCGGCCATCAGGGCGACGCTCGCGGCGAAGCGTCCCCCGGCGGTGCCGCGCGGCCGGCGCAGCCCGTACAGCAGGCCCGCCGCGCAGGAACCCGCCGCCTGGAGGCCGAGTACCGCCCCGGCGGCGCCGCGATGCCCCTGGGCGTCGGCGAAGGCGATCGTGGTGACCTCCAGGGCGCCGAAGACGGCCCCGGTCGCCAGGAACGTCAGCAGCACCGCCGGTACGGCGGCGTGCCCCCTGCCCGCCCCCGGGCCGGTCGCGGCGCGCGGCACCGGCGGCGGCTCCGTGCCGCGCTGCGCGGCGAAGACAAGGATGCCGCCGAAGAGCAGCAGCGCCCCCGTCAGCGTGCCCGCCTCGGGGAACAGCGAGGTGCACAGGAAGGCCGCGAGGACCGGGCCGAGCACGAAGCAGACCTCGTCCGCCGCCTGCTCGAAGGAGTTGGCGACATGCCGGGCACGGTCGTCGTCCCGGTACAGATGGGCCCAGCGCGCCCGCGCCATGCCGCCGGTGTTCGGCGTCGTCGCGGTGGCGGCGTACGCGGCGAACAGGGTCCAGGCCGGGGCGTGCAGACGGACGCACACCACCAGCGCCAGCGAGCCCAGCGCGGCCAGCGCGGCGGCCGGCACGGCCACCCGGGCCTGGCCGTGCCGGTCGGTGAGGCGCGCGATCCAGGGGGCGACCACGGCCGTCGCGGCCAAACCGGTGGCGGTGACCGCCCCGGCCATCGCGTACGAGCCGTAGCCGGCCGCGATCATGACGACCGCGCTGACGCCGAACATCCCCATCGGGAGCCGGGCCAGGAGGTTCCCGGTGGTGAAGGCCCGGGTGCCGGGCAGGGCGAAGAGCCGCCGGTAGGGGGCGGCGAAGGCGTACGCGGTCATGCGATCACCCTCGCGGCCCGCCCCGGGCCGGGTCCAACACCTGATCGGAGACCATTGACGCGTTCCCGTTGTGAATCGCGGACGTGTTCAATGGGCGGATGCCGCACGACCTCGACCCACGCCTGCTGCGGGCCTTCACCGCCGTCGCGGAGGAGCTGCACTTCACCCAGGCCGCCGCCCGCCTGCACGTCGCCCAGCAGGCGCTCAGCCGGGACGTGCGGCGCCTGGAACGCGAGCTGCGGGCCGAGCTGTTCGTACGGACGACCCGTTCGGTGCGACTGACGGCCGAAGGGGAGCGGCTGCTGCCGTACGCCCGCCGGGTGCTCGCCGCCCACGACGAACTCTCCGCCGCCTTCGCGCCCGCCGGCCGTCCGCTGCTGGTCGACATCGGCGCGCCGGTGGGCACCGGCCACCGCGTGCTGGCCGCCGCCCGCGCCGCCGCGCCCGAGCTCGAACTGACCGCGCGCTTCCACAGCGGGCTCACCGGCGCCGCCGCCGGGATCCTCGCCGGCCGTCTGGACGTCTCCTTCGGCCGGGCGGCCGGTCTGGCCCCCGCCGTCCTCGACCGGCTGGAGCACCGGCCCGTGCGGTACGAGCGGATGGCGGTGCTGCTTCCCGCCGGGCACCGGCTGGCCCCGCTCGCCGAGGTGCCGCTCGCGGAACTCGCGGGCGAGGCGCTGTACGCCGCGGCCGGGAACCCGGACACCGCCGAGTGGACGGACCTGGCCGAGCGCCTCTTCCGGGGCCGGGGCATCGCCGTGGCCGCGCCCTTCCCGGCCATCGAGGGCCCGGAGGAGTTCGTGCGGCTGGTGCGCAAGCACCGCTGGCCCGTGCTGGCCAGCACCGAGTTCATCGACCTCCCGGGCTTCGTCCTGCGCCCGATCACCGGCCCGGTGCCGCTGGCCCCGGTCTCCATGGTGTGGCGGCGCGGACTGCGGCACCCGGGACTGGACGCCCTGCGCTCGGCGGCGCACCGGCTCGCCGTACGGGAGGACTGGCTCACCCGGCCGGAGGGCGCGTGGCTGCCCGAGCCCGACGCCCGCCTGATGGCGCCCCCGGCGCTCACAGGGGGCCCGCGCGCGGGGTGAGAGCAAGGTTGCGTGCCGGTCACCTCAGGCCATCGGGCGGAAACGCGCCGTTCCTACTGTCGTGGGGCATCACCCGACGAGCGACATCAGGGCCTGGAGGCGTCATGACTGCCGCGAGCACCACAGCACGCAAGGGGGGCCGCTGGATCGAGCGGTGGGACCCCGAGAACGAGGAGTTCTGGGAGAACGGCGGCCGGCGCGTCGCCAACCGGAACCTGTTCTTCTCCGTCCTGTCCGAGCACATCGGCTTCTCGATCTGGACGCTCTGGTCGGTCATGGTGCTCTTCATGGGCCCGGAGTACGGCATCGACCCGGCCGGGAAGTTCTTCCTCGTCGCCATGGCCACCGCGGTCGGCGCCGTGGTCCGCGTCCCGTACACCTTCGCCGTCGCGCGCTTCGGCGGCCGCAACTGGACCGTCGTCAGCGCGCTGGCGCTGCTGCTGCCGACGATCGCCGCCGCGTTCGTCATGGAGCCCGGCACGTCCTACGGGACCTTCCTGGCCGTCGCGGCGCTCACCGGGGTCGGCGGCGGCAACTTCGCGTCCTCCATGACCAACATCAACTCCTTCTTCCCGCTCCGGAAGAAGGGCTGGGCACTCGGCCTCAACGCGGGCGGCGGCAACATCGGCGTGCCCGTCGTCCAACTGGTCGGCCTGCTGGTCATCGGCACGGCGGGGGCGGGCCACCCGCGACTGCTGCTGGCCGTGTACATCCCGCTGATCGTGGTCGCGGCGACGCTCGCCGCCCTGTACATGGACAACCTGGCGCCCGTCAGGAACGACACCGGGGCGGCCGTCGAGGCGGTGAAGGACGGCCACACCTGGATCATGTCCTTCCTCTACATCGGCACCTTCGGTTCCTTCATCGGCTACAGCTTCGCCTTCGGGCTCGTCCTGCAGAACCAGTTCGCCCGCACCCCGCTGCAGGCCGCGTCCATCACCTTCGTCGGCCCGCTGCTCGGCTCGCTGATCCGCCCGGTCGGCGGACGGCTCGCGGACCGCTTCGGCGGCGCGCGGATCACCCTGTGGAACTTCCTGGCGATGGCCGCCGCCACCGCGGTCATCGTCGTCGCCTCGGCGCAGAAGTCGCTGGGCCTGTTCTCCGCCGCCTTCGTCGCGCTGTTCCTCCTGACCGGCCTCGGCAACGGCTCCACGTACAAGATGATCCCGGGCATCTACGCCGCCAAGGCCGCGGCCAAGGGCCTGACCGGCGAGGCCGCCGCCGCCTACGGGCGCCGGCTGTCCGGCGCCGCCATGGGCCTGATCGGCGCGGTCGGCGCGTTCGGCGGCCTCGGCATCAACCTCGCGTTCCGGCAGTCCTTCCTCACCCGGGGCACCGGCACCCCCGCCTTCGTCTCCTTCCTCGCCGTCTACGCGGTCTGCTTCGTGGTCACCTGGGCCGTATACCTGCGCAGGCCCGCACCGGCCCCCGCCCCGGCGGCCGGGCCCGGTGACCGGGCCGCATCGGAGCAGCGGCTCTCCTACGCCGAGGTGTAGTCCCGGCGAACCGCGTAACAACGGGGAAATGCCGGTGAACCGAGACCGTCACCGGGGCTTGGAACCATGCGCGGAACGGGGCGCACGACTCCGGGACCCGGGACGGTCCCGGGCCTCCGTTGCACGTGTACCTCCGGCGGAGCGAGGCAAGAGCCATGCAAGTGCGACACGCAGACGTCCTCCCCTTGGCGGGCTTCACGGTCGGCGTCACCGCGGCCCGCCGCGCCGACGAACTGTGCGCCCTTCTAGAACGGCGCGGGGCCACCGTGATGCGGGCGCCCGCGCTGCGGATCGTCCCGCTGCCGGACGACACCGAGCTGCTCGCCGCGACCAAGCGGCTGCTCGACCGCGGCCCCGACGTCGTCGTCGCCACCACGGCGATCGGCTTCCGCGGCTGGATCGAGGCGGCCGACGGCTGGGGGCTCGGCGAGCCCCTGCTGGAACGGCTGCGGCACGTCGAGCTGCTCGCCCGCGGCCCCAAGGTCCGCGGGGCCATCCGCGCCGCCGGGCTCAGGGAGTCCTGGTCGCCGGCGTCCGAGTCCATGGCGGAGGTCCTCGACCGGCTGCTGGACGAGGGTGTCGACGGCCGCCGCATCGTCGTCCAGTTGCACGGGGAGCCGCTGCCCGGCTTCTGCGAGGCACTGCGCGTGGCGGGGGCCGAGGTCGTGGGCGTCCCGGTCTACCGCTGGATGCCGCCGGAGGACATCGGCCCCGTCGACCGGCTCATCGACACGGCCGTCGCGCGGGGCCTGGACGCGGTGACCTTCACCAGTGCCCCGGCGGCGGCCTCCCTGCTGGACCGGGCCGAACGGCGCGGTCTGCGGGGCGAGCTCCTCGACGCCCTGCGCCACGACATCCTCCCGGCCTGCGTGGGCCCCGTCACGGCGCTGCCCCTGGAGGCCCACGAGGTGCCCACCGCCCAGCCCGAGCGCTTCCGCCTCGGCCCGCTGGTCCAGCTGCTCGCCGCCGAGCTCCCGGGGCGGGTGCGTCCGCTCCCCGTCGCCGGACGGCGCGTGGAGATCCGCGGCCACGCGGTCGTTGTCGACGGGGAGTTGCGCGCCGTGCCCCCGGCCGGGATGGCGCTGCTCCGCGCCCTCGCGCGGCGCCCCGGGTGGGTCGTCTCCCGCGCCGACCTGCTCCGGGTCCTGCCGGGTGCGGGGCGCGACGAGCACGCGGTCGAGACGGCGATGGCGCGGTTGCGTGCGGCACTGGGGGCGCCGAAGCTCATCCAGACGGTGGTCAAGCGGGGTTACCGCCTCGCGCTGGACCCGGCTGCGGAGGGCAAGTACGGCCCCTCGGTGGGGTGATGTTCGGCTTTCCCGCCGTCTCGCTCCCTTCGGTCGCAAAGATGCGGGCTGCGGATGGGAGCGTGGGGGCGCGGGGCTTGGCGGCGGTGTGCGGGTGGGTTTGCGGCTGGGGTTCAGGCGCCGGAGCGGGGCCGGTTGTTCGTGGGGCGCGGGCCTCGTTGCCGTCCGCGGGTATAGATGACCGCTTCCACGCCCACCGTCCGTGGGTGGCGCGCCCGCCGTGACCTGCGTCTGCGGGCAATTCCCCGACAGCACAGCGCTCGGCGGGTGGCTTTCCGAGAGATCGGGCTCTGTTTCGCCGACATATTCGGCGAAAGCGGGCCCGATGTCCCCCGGCTCAAAGTTCGGGCTCTGTTTCGCTGTCTATGTCGGTGAAAGCGGGCCCGATCTCTCCCGGCTCAAAGATCGGGCCCTCTTCCGCCGACTGTGTCGGTGAAAGCGAGCCCGATGTCCCGCCCCCCTCAACAACACCCCGAATCACCCGCAGACGCCGGTTACGGCGGGTGCGCCCACCACCCCAACAGTAGGCGTGGAAGCGGTCATTTCTACCCGCGGACGGCAACGAGACCCACAGCACCGGAAAGGCATCCCGCTCCGGCGCCTGAACCCCAACCACGCACCCACCCGCACACCGCCGCGAAGCCCCGAGCCCGCACCCTCCCATCCGCAGCCCGCCGCTTTGCGACCGAAGGGAGCGAGACGGCGGGAAAGCCCAACAGCCCACCGCCGCCACAACCCCACCCCCACCTCCCCCACCGCAGAGCGCCCCCGGACCGTGCCCGGAGGCACTCGCCGAGTGGGCGTGGAACGCCCTGTTGGCGTACGGTTGCAGGCTGCCCCGTTCGCCGGGGCGGCGCGCGCGGCGCGTGACGAACGGGAAGAAGAAGGGGGTCCTGCGTGGCAGCGGTCCGGGACACGGAGATCGCGGTCGAGCAGACGCATCTGGACCGGGTGTACGACCGGCTCGAGGAGAAGATCCACGAGGCGGAATTCCTGATGGACGACGCGGTCAAGCGCGGTCAGGTCGGCACGCCGGGCGCGCTCGCGGAACGCGACGCGCAGGTGTTCCGGGCGGGGCTGCACCTGAACCGGCTGAACGCGGAGTTCGAGGACTTCCTCTTCGGCCGGATCGACCTGCTGCCCGGCAAGGACGGCAAGAAGGGCCCGGACGGTGCGTACACCTCCGTGGAGCCGGCCGACGAAGCGGTCCGTCCCGACAACACGGCGGACATCGCCGAGACCCTGCATATCGGCCGGCTCGGCGTGCTGGACGCGGACTACGCGCCGCTGGTGATCGACTGGCGGGCCCCGGCGGCCGCGCCGTTCTACCGGGCGACGCCGGTCGCGCCGGGCCGGGTCGTGCGGCGGCGTGTCATCCGCTCCAAGGGCCGCAAGGTGCTGGGCGTCGAGGACGACCTGCTGCGCCCGGAACTGACGACGGGGCTGCCCGTCGTCGGGGACGGCGCGCTGATGGCGGCGCTGGGCCAGGCGCGCAGCCACACGATGCGGGACATCGTCTCCAGCATCCAGGCCGAGCAGGACGTGGTGATCCGGGCGCCCGCCGCGTCCGTGACGGAGGTGACCGGAGGCCCCGGCACGGGCAAGACCGCCGTGGCCCTGCACCGGGCCGCCTACCTGCTCTACCAGGACCGGCGCCGCTACGCGGGCGGCATCCTGGTGGTCAGCCCGACGCCGCTGCTGGTGGCGTACACCGAGGGCGTGCTGCCCTCGCTGGGCGAGGAGGGGCAGGTCGCGATCCGGGCCGTCGGCTCGCTCGTGGACGGTGCCGAGGCGACCACGTACGACGATCCGGCCGTCGCCCGGATCAAGGGCTCGCTGCGGATGCTGAAGGTGCTGCGCAGGTCGGCCCGCGGCGTGCTGGAGCACGGGGCCGGGGCGGGGCGGTGCCCTGACCGGCTGCGGGTGGTGGCCTTCGGCCGGCGGCTGGAGCTGGAGGCCGAGGAGTTGTCGTCGATCCGGCACGCCGTGCTGGGCGGCACGGCGCCGGTGAACCTGCTGCGGCCCCGGGCCCGCCGGCTGCTGCTGGACGCGCTGTGGCGCAAGGCCGGACGCCGTTACGACGATCCCGAGCTGGCAGCGGAGGAGCGCCAGGGCTTCGACGAGGACATCTCCACCGAGCAGGAGTTCATCGACTTCCTGGCCGCGTGGTGGCCGGTGCTGACCCCGCGCGGGGTGCTGGCGGGACTCTCCGACGAGAAGCGGCTCGGGCGCTGGGCGCGGCGCGTCCTGACCCCGCCGGAGGTCCGCCGGGTGGCCCGCTCGCTGCGCCGGCTGGACGCCGAGGGCAACGGGGCGCTGTCCGTGCACGACGTCGCCATGCTCGACGAGCTGGAGGCGCTGCTCGGCCCGCCGCCGAAGGTGCGCACCCGCGAGGCGGACCCGCTGGACCAGCTGACCGGCCTGGACGAGGTCACCACCTTCGCCGACCGGATGGCCGGCGGGCGGCGCAGCCGCCAGGAGCGGCTGGACGCGGAGCGCACGGAGTACGCGCACGTGATCGTCGACGAGGCGCAGGACCTGACGCCGATGCAGTGGCGGATGGTCGGCCGCCGGGGCCGCGCGGCCACCTGGACGGTCGTGGGCGACCCCGCGCAGAGTTCGTGGACGGATCCGGACGAGGCGGCCCTGGCCCGGGACGAGGCCCTGGGCACCCGTCCGCGCCGCCGCTTCACGCTCACCGTGAACTACCGCAACCCGGCGGAGATCGCCGACCTGGCGGCGAAGGTGCTCGCGCTGGCCATGCCGGGCAGCGAGTCGCCGCGCGCGGTGCGTTCCACGGGCATCGTGCCGCAGTTCGTGGTGGCCGCCGACGGGCATCCGGGCGAGGCGGTGCGTGCGGAGGCGGAGCGCCTGCTGGGCGAGGTCGAGGGCACGGTGGGCGTGGTCGTGGCCATGGGCCGTCGGGAGGAGGCCAGGCGCTGGCTGGCGGGGCTGGGGGAGCGCGTCGTGGCGCTCGGCAGCCTGGAGGCCAAGGGCCTGGAGTACGACGCGACACTGGTCGTCTCGCCGGCGGAGATCGCGGACGAGTCGCCCGCGGGGCTGCGGGTGCTGTACGTGGCGCTGACCCGGGCCACCCAGCGGCTGACGGTGCTCTCCAGGGAGCGCGATCTGCCGGACGCCGCGGGCGTGCCGGACCTGCTGCGGGACTGACCCGCTCCAAGACGACGGCGGGGCGCCCTTCCGAGAAGGGCGCCCCGCCGGACGTAAGTGACACCGACCCGCCATGCTCGCCTCGCGGCAAGTGGGCGCTCGAAGCGCCTAAGGTTGGGCCCGGGGGCTTGGATCGAGCCGGTGCCTCACCCAGGCTAACAAACGATCCGCGATTGTCATTCCGTACGCGTCCGCCGTTTCGGTGGCGGCCCGGGGAACATTAAGCACACAAGCTTCCGTTGTTCTTGCTCGCCACTCAACATTCTGTTGTAGGGCCCCCCGGTTTACGCGTACCCGCCAGTATGGCAGCATCGAGGGCGCACAACCAGCGACAGCGGAGGAACAGCGGCCATGGCAACGGCGCCGAGCGTCTCGTACTCAATCACGGTGCGGCTGGAGGTGCCCGCGAGCGGATCGGCGGTCAGCCAGCTCACCACGGCCGTCGAAGCCTCCGGCGGGGCCGTCCACGGACTGGACGTGACCGCTTCCGGTCACGAGAAGCTCCGCATCGACGTGACCATCGCCGCGACGTCGACCGCGCACGCGGACGAGATCGTCGCCAAGCTGGCGCAGATCGAGGGCGTCGCGATCGGCAAGGTCTCCGACCGTACGTTCCTGATGCACCTCGGCGGCAAGATCGAGATGGCGTCCAAGCACCCCATCCGCAACCGTGACGACCTCTCCATGGTCTACACGCCCGGCGTGGCCCGGGTCTGCATGGCGATCGCCGAGAACCCCGAGGACGCCCGCCGGCTGACCATCAAGCGCAACAGCGTCGCGGTCGTCACCGACGGCTCGGCCGTGCTGGGCCTCGGCAACATCGGCCCCAAGGCCGCGCTGCCGGTCATGGAGGGCAAGGCCGCTCTGTTCAAGCGCTTCGCGGGCATCGACGCCTGGCCGATCTGCCTGGACACCCAGGACACCGACGCGATCGTGGAGATCGTCAAGGCCATCGCCCCCGGCTTCGCGGGCATCAACCTGGAGGACATCTCGGCGCCCCGCTGCTTCGAGATCGAGGCCCGGCTGCGCGAGGCGCTGGACATCCCCGTCTTCCACGACGACCAGCACGGCACCGCGATCGTGGTGCTCGCCGCGCTGACCAACGCGCTGCGCGTGGTCGGCAAGCAGATGGGCGACGTACGGGTCGTCATGTCGGGCGCGGGTGCCGCCGGTACGGCCATCCTCAAGCTGCTGCTCGCCGCCGGTGTCAAGCACGCGGTCGTCGCCGACATCCACGGCGTCGTGCACAGCGGCCGCGAGGACCTGGTCGAGGCGGACCCCGAGTCGGCGCTGCGCTGGATCGCCGACAACACCAATCCCGAGGAGATCACGGGGACCCTGAAGGAGGCCGTGCACGGCGCGGACGTCTTCATCGGCGTCTCCGCCCCCAACGTCCTGGACGGCGACGACGTCGCCGCCATGGCCGACGGGGCGATCGTCTTCGCCCTGGCCAACCCCGACCCCGAGGTGGACCCGGCGGTCGCCCGGGAGACCGCCGCGGTGGTCGCCACGGGCCGCAGCGACTTCCCGAACCAGATCAACAACGTGCTGGTCTTCCCGGGCGTCTTCCGAGGCCTGCTGGACGCCCAGAGCCGCACGGTGAACACCGAGATGATGCTCGCCGCGGCCACCGCCCTCGCGGACGTCGTCACCGAGGACGAGGTCAACCCGAACTACATCATCCCGAGCGTCTTCAACGACAAGGTCGCGGGCGCCGTCGCCGGTGCCGTCCGGGAGGCCGCCAAGTCGCAGGGCCTTACCGCGACCTCCTGACGACGGAGCGTCATCGAGCCGTACGCGACCCGCTTTTTGTGTGACTCTCCCGGGTGCCGGATTGGCGTTTCCCCCAGAAATAGGGGCAGGATGCGTACCTGGGCGGTGAGGGCCGCACCGCAGAAGCGCGAGAAGCGTCTTCACAATGCGTCTTCCTCGACGGTCGACGTTGGGGTTTCCATGCAAGGAGTACTTAGATGAACCGCAGTGAGCTGGTGGCCGCGCTGTCCGAGCGCGCCGAGGTGACCCGCAAGGACGCCGACGCCGTTCTGGCCGCCTTCGCCGAGGTCGTCGGCGAGATCGTCGCCAAGGGCGACGAGAAGGTCACCATCCCCGGCTTCCTCACCTTCGAGCGCAGCCACCGCGCCGCGCGCACCGCGCGCAACCCGCAGACCGGTGACCCGATCCAGATCCCGGCCGGCTACAGCGTGAAGGTCTCCGCGGGCTCGAAGCTCAAGGAAGCCGCCAAGGGCAAGTAATTCCGCGAACACCGCGAACACATGAAGGGCGGCCTCCCCTCGGGGAGGCCGCCCTTCCGTGTGCCCGCGGTGGCGGGCGCCGGTGTCACTCCCCGGAGGGCAGCTCCACCTTGGCGCCGAGCTTCTCCAGCTTGCCCATGAAGTTCTCGTAGCCGCGGTTGATCAGGTCGATGCCGTGCACCCGCGAGGTGCCCTGCGCGGCCAGGGCCGCGATCAGGTACGAGAAACCGCCGCGCAGGTCGGGGATGACCAGGTCGGCGCCCTGCAGCCTGGTGGGGCCGCTGACGACCGCGGAGTGCAGGAAGTTGCGCTGGCCGAAGCGGCAGGGCGTGCCGCCCAGGCACTCGCGGTAGAGCTGGATGTGGGCGCCCATCTGGTTCAGCGCCGAGGTGAAGCCCAGCCGGGACTCGTAGACCGTCTCGTGGACGATGGACAGGCCCGAGGCCTGCGTGAGGGCCACGACCAGCGGCTGCTGCCAGTCGGTCTGGAAGCCGGGGTGGACGTCCGTCTCCAGGGCGATCGCGTTGAGCGGGCCGCCGGGGTGCCAGAAGCGGATGCCGTGGTCGTCGACCTCGAAGGCGCCGCCGACCTTGCGGAAGACGTTGAGGAAGGTCATCATCTCGCGCTGGCTGGCGCCGCGGACGTAGATGTTGCCCTCGGTGGCCAGCGCCGCGCAGGCCCAGGAGGCGGCCTCCAGGCGGTCCGGGAGGGCGCGGTGGTTGTAGCCGCCGAGCTTGTCCACGCCGGTGATGTGGATGGTGCGGTTGGTGCCCATCGTGATGATGGCGCCCATTTTCTGCAGGACGCAGATGAGGTCCTCGATCTCCGGCTCGATCGCGGCGTTGCTCAGCTCGGTGACGCCCTCGGCCAGGACGGCCGTCAGCAGCACCTGCTCGGTCGCGCCGACCGACGGGTACGGGAGTTCGATCTTGCAGCCGCGCAGCCGCTGCGGGGCCTCCAGGTACTGGCCCTCGGGGCGCTTCTCGATGACCGCGCCGAACTTGCGCAGCACGTCGAAGTGGAAGTCGATCGGCCGGCCGCCGATGTCGCAGCCGCCGAGGCCCGGGATGAAGGCGTGGCCGAGGCGGTGCAGCAGCGGGCCGCAGAACAGGATCGGGATGCGGGAGGAGCCCGCGTGCGCGTCGATGTCGGCGACGTTCGCGCTCTCCACCTTGGACGGGTCGAGCACCAGTTCCCCGGGCTCGTCGCCGGCCTGCACCGTCACCCCGTGCAGCTGCAGCAGGCCCCGCACCACGCGCACGTCGCGGATGTCGGGCACGTTGCGCAGCCGGCTGGGTTCACTGCCGAGCAGGGCGGCCACCATCGCCTTGGGTACGAGGTTCTTCGCCCCGCGGACATGGATCTCACCCTCGAGCGGGGTGCCGCCGTGGACGAGCAGTACATCGTTAAGGCCGGTCATTGCTCTCGCGTTCCTGGAGACGGGCAGAAAAGAAGCGGGGTCCCCGCAGGCACCAAGGGGAAATGGTAATCGGCCTTCCGGGGACCGCGAGAGGGCTGTGAGGTCCCACTCATGTAATGGCTTCGCTACAGCACCCTGCGCGGTCGCTCGGTCCCGGAGGGTGGCCGTCGCGGGTGCCGCCGTACGGGCCCGGGGGCGGAAAAGGGCGCCGTTGCCACCCCGCGAGGCGGCGGAATGCGGGATTATGTTGACCATGACCGAAGTGTCATCGCTCACCGGCAGACTGCTCGTCGCGACGCCCGCGCTCGCGGACCCGAACTTCGACCGGGCGGTGGTGCTCCTCCTCGACCACGACGAGGAGGGGACGCTCGGCGTCGTCCTCAACCGCCCCACACCCGTCGGGGTGGGCGATGTCCTGGAGCCCTGGGCCGGTCTGGCCGGCGCGCCCCAGGTGGTCTTCCAGGGCGGCCCCGTCTCGCTGGACTCCGCGCTGGGCCTGGCCGTGGTGCCCGGGGAGCCCCGGGACGGGGAGGACGACGAGCCGCTCGGCTGGCGCCGGGTGTACGGCGCGATCGGCCTGGTGGACCTGGAGGCGCCGCCGGAGCTCCTGGCGGCCGAGCTCGGATCGCTGCGGATCTTCGCCGGGTACGCCGGATGGGGGCCCGGCCAACTGGAGGACGAGCTCGGCGAGGGCGCCTGGTACGTGGTGGAGTCCGAGCCGGGGGACGTGTTCTCCCCGGATCCCGAGCAGCTGTGGCGCTCCGTGCTGCGCAGGCAGCGCAGCGAACTCGCGATGGTCGCGACGTATCCGGACGATCCGTCTCTGAATTAGGCTTGCGTGCCATGAGCACTCTCGAGCCCGAGCGCGGGGCTGGCACCGGCACCCTCGTCGAGCCGACCCCGCAGGTGTCGAACGGCGATGGCGACCACGAGCGCTTCGCGCACTACGTTCAGAAGGACAAGATCATGGAGAGCGCGCTCTCCGGATCGCCGGTGGTCGCGCTGTGCGGCAAGGTCTGGGTGCCCGGCCGGGACCCGAAGAAGTACCCGGTGTGCCCGATGTGCAAGGAGATCTTCGAATCCATGCCCGTCGGCGGCGGGGACAAGGACAAGAGCGGCAAGAAGTAGCCGCCTTCATACCGGGCAGGTACGGCCGTGGCACCGCGGCCGTACTTCGCGCGTTTGAGGGGACATGGCACAGGACGACGCCGTCACGGCGGAGCGGGTCTTCGGGCTGTGCGAGCGGGGGCGCTTCGCGATGGCGCACTCGCTCGTCGACGACGCCTTCGTGGCCCGCAACGGGAGCTTCGGCTATCTGGTGCGGGCCCGGGTCTTCGCGTACGAGCGGCGGGCCGACCGGGCCCGGGAGGCCGTCGACTGGGCGCTGGCGCACGCCGAGCCCGGCGATCCGGACGCGCCCCTGCTGGCCGGGCTCGTCCTGCTGATACTCGGCGACGCCCATGCCGCCCTCGGGCTCGGGCTGCGGGTCGCCGCCGCCGACCCCCGCGAGTGGCGCGCCCAGGTGCTGGTTGCCGACGCCTGCCGGATGCTCTCCCGCCGTGCCGAGGCCGTGGCGGCCGCCCGGCGGGCGGTCCTGATCGCGCCCCGCGAGGCGGAGGCCCAGGTCGCCCTCGCCAGGGCGCTGGACCTGTCCGCCCGGCCCGCCGCCCGCGCCGAACGCCGGGCGGTCGCGGCCCGGGCCGTGGAGCTCGGGGCGTCGCCCGCCGACGTGGCCGGGCGGCGCCGCTGGCCGCGGCTCGTGCCCGCCCTGCTGGTGGTCCCGCTCGTGCTGTTCGCCGACCTCTGGGTGCTGACCGGCGGGATCGCCGTGCTCGCGGCACTGGCCGGCGGACTGTGGCTGGTCCAGGCCCGCCGTTCCGGCAGCAGCGGCCGGGGCCGGCTGCAGACGGTACGCGCCCTGGCCCGGGCCGAGTTGAACGGGGACCCGGCCCGCGCCCGGGCCGCGGCCCTCACCGCGGGGGCCTTCCTGCCCGTGCTCCCGTTCGCCGCCACCGGCCTGGCGGCCGCCTCCGCCGCCGACGGCACCCCCTGGCCGCTCCCGGCCGTCCTGGGCGTCGCGGCGGGCGCCGTCGTGGTGCTGCTCGCGGCCGCCCGCGCGGTGCGCTGGTGGTACGGCGACGCCTTCCTTCAGCGCGATTTCCTGCCCAGCCGGCACGCCGTCCTCCAGCTGACCGCTCTCGTGGCCCTCATCGGCACCGCCGTGGCCCTCTCCGTGGCGCAGGCGACCTCCACGGCGCTGTGGTCCGCGGTGACCGCGGCCCACGTCCTGTGGTTCGCCGTCGGCATGCTGATCCCCTTCCTCGCGCTGAACCGGGCCCGCCGGGCCCGCGGCTGAGGGCGCTCCGCGTCCGGCCGGCGCGGGCCGGAAATCGGCGATTGGTCTATTCCAGTCGGCGCGGGCGCGGCAGGATGGGCGCCATGGACCTCATCCCGGCGCCCGTCGAGGCGCACCGGCACGCCGACGGCGGTCACGTGGACCTGGGCCCCGGCACCACCCTGGAGGCCGGCCCCGGCACGGAGGGGACCGCGCACTGGCTGCGCGCCACCGTCGGCGCCGCCACCGGGCTCCCGCTGCTCCCGCCGCCCGCGGGCACGCCCGGCACGATCACGCTGTCCCTCGACCCGGCCGTGACCGAGCGCCTCGGCGCGGAGGGGTACCGCCTGACGGTGTCGGCCGGGGACGGGGTGCGCATCGCCGGCGGGGGAGCGGCGGGGCTGTTCTGGGGCGCCCAGACCGTACGGCAGTTGCTCGGGGCCGGCGCCTTCCGCCGCGCGCCGCTGCCGGGGGGCACCTGGCGCCTGCCGCACTGCTCCGTCGAGGACGCCCCGCGTTTCGCGTGGCGCGGCGTACTGCTGGACGTGGCGCGGCACTTCATGCCCAAGGACGTCGTGCTGCGCTACGTCGACCTGCTGGCGGCCCACAAACTCAACGTGCTCCACCTGCACCTCACCGACGACCAGGGCTGGCGGGTGGAGATCCGCCGCTACCCGCGCCTCACCGAGGTCGGCGCGTGGCGCACCCGCACGAAGGTCGGGCTGCGGGAGTCGCCGCTGTGGGACGAGCGCCCGCACGGGGGTTACTACACCCAGGACGACCTCCGCGAGATCGTGGCGTACGCCGCCGAGCGGCACGTCACCGTCGTCCCCGAGATCGACGTCCCCGGCCACTCGCAGGCCGCCATCGCCGCGTACCCGGAGCTGGGCAACACGGACGTCGTGGACACCACCGCCCTGCCGGTGCTGACCGGTTGGGGCATCAACCCGAACGTGCTGGCGCCCACCGAGGCGACCGTGCGCTTCTACGAGAACGTCCTCGCCGAGGTCCTGGAGATCTTCCCCTCCCGGTTCGTGCACATCGGCGGCGACGAGTGCCCCAAGGACCAATGGCGGGCCTCGGCCGCCGTCCAGGCCCGCATCAAGGAGCTGGGGCTGCGTGACGAGGACGCGTTGCAGAGCTGGTTCGTCCGGCACTTCGACGGCTGGCTGGGCGAGCGCGGCCGGCGGCTGATCGGCTGGGACGAGATCCTGGAGGGCGGACTGGCCGAGGGCGCGGCGGTCTCCTCCTGGCGCGGCTACGCGGGCGGCATCGCGGCGGCCCGGGCGGGGCACGACGTCGTGATGTGCCCGGAGAGCCAGGTCTACCTGGACTGGCGGCAGTCGGAGAGCGAGGACGAGCCCGTGCCGATCGCGCACGCCCGCACCCTGGAGGACGTCTACCGCTTCGAGCCGGTCCCGGACAGCCTCACCGCCGCGGAGGCCGCCCACGTCATCGGCGCGCAGGCCAACATCTGGACGGAGACGATGGATTCGGTGCGCGCGGTGGACTACATGGCCTTCCCGCGGCTCGCCGCCTTCGCCGAGACGGTGTGGAGCCGGCTGCCCGCGCCCGCCGGCCGCGACCACGAGGGCTTCGCCGCCCGAATGGCCACCCACTACGGGCGACTTGACGCACTGGGAGTCGAATACCGGCCGCCCGGCGGGCCGCTGCCGTGGCAGCGGCGTCCCGGCGTCATCGGACGCCCGATCGAGGGGCCGCCCCCGATCGTGTGAGGCGTGCCACAACCCGGGGCCGGTCGACGCGGGAGATGGCAGGGTGGTGTGGCCAATCACGGCAAGGCGCGTGAAGGAGGCCATTCCCATCGCAAGCTGGAGAAAGCCGCAAACCGGACGGACTTCCATCCGGAAGGCGGGTTCTCCTTTGCGACCCTCGCGTTGATCACCCCGGAAGATGTGCCAGAGTTGCCACGTCCGGGCTGTCAGCACGTACCGTACGGCTACCGCACCGCGGACAGCCGGGGAAGGGGCAGCTGCGTGAGCACGTACGCACGGCAGGCAGCGCGCAATGTGGCGTTGCCGACCTCGCTCGACGAGGCCGTGGCGGCCTTGGCCGCCACGCCCACCGCCGTGCCCGTGGCCGGAGGAACCGACCTCATGGCCGCCGTGAACTCCGGGCTGCTGCGCCCCGCCGGACTCGTCGGCCTCGGCCGGATCAGCGAGATCCGCGGCTGGCAGTACGCGGACGGCGCCGCACTGCTCGGCGCCGGACTCACCCACGCCCGCATGGGCCGCCCGGACTTCGCCGCGCTCATCCCCGCCCTGGCGGCCGCCGCACGCGCCGCGGGGCCCCCGCAGATCCGCAACGCGGGCACCCTCGGCGGCAACATCGCCGGCGCCGCCCCCACCGGCGACTCGCTGCCCGTGCTGGCCGCCCTGGAGGCCTCCGTCGTCGTCGCGGGCCCGGACGGCAACCGCGAGCTGCCCGTCAGCCACCTGCTCACCGGCATGGACCCGCTGCGGCCGGGCGAGATCCTGGCGTACGTCCGGGTGCCGCTGCTGCACGCCCCGCAGACGTTCCTGAAGGCCACCGGCCGCACCGGCCCGGGCCGCGCGATCGCCTCCGTCGCCGTCGTCCTCGACCCGGCCCGCCGGGGCGTACGCTGCGCGGTGGGAGCCGTCGCACCGGTGCCGCTGCGGCCGCTCGAGGCCGAACGCTGGGTCGCCGGGCTGATCGACTGGGACGGCGAGCGGACGCTGGCGCCGGAGGCCCTCACGGCCTTCGGCGAGTACGTCGCCGCCGCCTGCATCCCCGACCCGCTGCCCGGCCCGGACGGCGCCCCGGCCCCCGAGCTGCCGCCCGCCGCCGTCCAGCTGCGGCGTACGGTGGCCGCACTGGCCCGCCGGGCGCTGGGGAGGGCACTGGCATGAGTGACGACGTGTACGACGACAGGACACCGGACGGGCGCATGACCGACCAGCCGCAGGCGGGGTCCCCCCAGCCGCACGGCGGGGGATTCACCCCGGGGCACGGGGTGTGGGAGCCCCTGCCCCACGGCGAGTACGACGCCGACCAGACCATGCACGTCTCCTTCGCGGCGCAGCTCTCCATGACCGAGCCCGGGGCCGACCCGCTCGCCGCCCCGGGCCACGGCTACGCGCCCGAGCCGCCCGAGGTGCCGATCACGGTCGCCTCCGCCGAGACGTCCGCCGTCCCGGCCGCCGGCGAGGACGCGGCCACGACCTGGGCGATCCCGGTCGTGCGCGAGGACCCGACCGCCGACGACTCCGGCGAGTACTCGGTGGGCGCCTTCCTGCCCGCCCCCGACCCGGCACCCTGGACCGCCCCCGCCGCCCCGCAGGCACCCTCCGCGCCGCACGCCGGAGTCGCCGCGGACGGCGGCTGGGCGCTCCCCGCGGACGCCACCGGCCAGTGGACGCTGCCCCTCGCCCCGGACGGCGCCGCCGAGGAATCCGGCGAGTACCGCTTCCCGCCCGCCCCCGCCCCCGCCGCCGTGCCGGCGGCCGAGGACGCGCCGGAGGAGCCGCGGCCCGAGGCGGCCCACGGCGAGGACCCCGGGGGCCTCGGCGAGTCCGGCGAACCCGGGGACGCCGCCGCGGACTTCGCCGCCGAGGATCCGCAGAGCCCGGACGCGCCGGCCGGCGAGGCCGCCGAGCCCGGCGAGGGCGCGCACAGCGAGCACCCGGTGGCCTCGTACGTCCTGAACGTCAACGGCACCGACCGCCCCGTCACCGACGCCTGGCTCGGCGAGTCGCTGCTCTACGTACTGCGCGAGCGCCTCGGCCTCGCCGGCGCCAAGGACGGCTGCGAGCAGGGCGAGTGCGGCGCGTGCTCGGTGAAGGTCGACGGCCGTCTCGTGGCCTCCTGCCTGGTGCCCGCCGCGACCGCCGCGGGCAGCGACATCCGTACGGCCGAGGGGCTGTCCGCCGAGGGCGGGCCCTCGGACGTCCAACGGGCGCTCGCCCAGTGCGGGGCCGTGCAGTGCGGTTTCTGCATCCCCGGCATGGCGATGACCGTGCACGACCTGCTCGAGGGCAACCACAACCCGACCGAGCTGGAGACCCGGCAGGCGATCAGCGGCAACCTCTGCCGCTGCTCCGGCTACCAGGGAGTCCTGGAGGCCGTGCGCCAGGTGGTGGCCGAGCGCGAGGAGACCGCCGCGGACGCCGCGGACGACGCCGCCGGGGACCTCGCCGACGGCGCCCGCGTGCCGCACCCGCGCCCCTCCTCCGGAGGCCCGGCGTGAACACCCCGAACCGCTTGACCCGGCACCACCTTCCCCCTCGCGGCAGCGAAAGGTACGCGCGATGACGGGCCCCGACGCCGCGACGGCCACTCCGGCCGTGGGCACCCCCACGACGGTCGCGACGGGCGCCGCCGAGCAGCAGTCCACCCCGCACGGCATCGGCGCCTCCCTGCCCGCCGCCGAGGCGATGGCCAAGGCCCAGGGGACGTACCCGTACGCCGCCGACCTGTGGGCCGAGGGCCTGCTGTGGGCCGCCGTGCTGCGCTCCCCGCACCCGCACGCCCGCATCCTGTCCGTCGACACCTCCGAGGCCGCCGCGCTCCCCGGCGTGCGCGCCGTGGTGACCCACGAGGACGTCCCCGGCGACGCCACGCACGGCCGGCGCGTGGCCGACCGTCCGGTCTTCGCCAAGGACACCGTCCGGCACCATGGCGAGGCCATCGCCGCCGTGGCCGCCGACCACCCCGACACCGCCCGGCTCGCCGCCGCCGCCATCCAGGTCGAGTACGAGGTCCTGGAACCGGTCATCGACCCGGAACGGGCCTTCTCGGCGCCCCCGCTGCACCCCGACGGCAACCTGATCCGGCACATCCCGCTGCAGTTCGGCGACCCCGACGCGGTCGGCGAGGTTGTCGTCGAGGGCCTGTACCGGGTGGGCCGCCAGGACCCGGCCCCGGTCGGCGCGGAGGCCGGACTCGCCGTGCCGCGTCCCGACGGCGGCGTGGAGCTGTACGTCGCCTCCACCGACCCGCACACCGACCGCGATCTGGCCGCCGCCTGCTTCGGGCTGGAGCAGGACCGGGTCAAGGTCGTCGTCACCGGGGTGCCCGGCGCGATGGGCGACCGCGAGGACTCCGGCGTGCAGATCCCGCTCGGGCTGCTCGCGCTGAAGACCGGCTGCCCGGTGAAGTTCGTGGCCACCCGCGAGGAGTCCTTCCTCAGCCACAGCCACCGCCACCCCACGCTGCTGCGCTACCGCCACCACGCGGACGCCGAGGGCCGGCTGGTCAAGGTCGAGGCCCAGGTGCTGCTGGACGCGGGCGCCTACGCCGACACCTCCTCCGACGCCCTCGCCGCGGCCGTCTCCTTCGCCGCCGGTCCCTACGTCGTCCCGCACGTCTTCGTCGAGGGCTGGGCGGTACGCACCAACAACCCGCCCTCCGGCCACGTCCGGGGCGAGGGCGCGATGCAGGTCTGCGCGGCCTACGAGGGCCAGATGGACAAGCTCGCCGCCAAACTCGGCCTGGACCCGGCCGAGATCCGCATGCGCAACGTGATGGCCACCGGCGACCTGCTGCCCACCGGCCAGACGGTGACCTGCCCGGCGCCCGTCGGCGAACTGCTGAAGGCCGTGCGCGACGCCGACCTGCCCCCGCTGCCCGTCGACGACGACGAGTCCGAGTGGCTGCTCCCGGGCGGCCTGGAGGGCGCCGGCGAGCCGGGCGCGGTGCGCCGCGGCGTCGGCTACGCGCTCGGCATGGTGCACATGCTCGGCGCCGAGGGCACCGACGAGGTCTCCACTGCCACCGTGCGCGTCCACGACGGCGCCGCGACCGTCATCTGCGCAGCCGTCGACACCGGCCAGGGTTTCGCCACCCTCGCCCGGCAGATCGTGCAGGAGGTGCTGGGCGTCGAGGACGTCCGCGTCCTGCCCTCGGACACCGACCAGCCCCCGGCCGGCGCCGCCGCCCGCGGCCGCCACACCTGGGTCTCCGGCGGCGCGGTCGAGCGCGCGGCCAAGATGGTCCGCACCCAGCTGCTGCAGCCGCTCGCCGGGAAGTTCGGGATGTCGGCGGAGCTGCTCTCCATCGCCGAGGGCAAGATCACCTCGTACGACGGGGTGCTGTCCACCACCGTCGAGGAGGAGCTGGCCGGCAAGGAGCTGTGGGCCACCGCCCAGTGCCGCCCGCATCCCACCGAGCAGCTCGACGAGACCGGGCAGGGCGACGCCTTCGTCGGCCTCGCCTTCTGCGCGGTGCGCGCCGTGGTCGACGTCGACATCGAACTCGGCGCGATCCGGGTCGTGGAGATGGCCGTCGCCCAGGACGTCGGCCGGATCCTCAACCCCGCCCAGCTGCGGGCCCGTATCGAGGCCGGGGTCACCCAGGGGGTCGGCATGGCCCTCATGGAGGATCTGCGCGCACCCCGAGGCGTCATCAAGCGGCCCAACCTGACGGGCTATTCGCTGCCCACCGCGCTCGACGCGCCCGCGATCCGCGTGGTCCGGCTCGTCGAGGAACGCGATGTGCTCGCCCCCTTCGGGGCGAAGGCCGCCAGCGCGATCCCCGTCGTCGTCTCCCCGGCCGCCGTCGCCTCCGCGGTCCGCGCGGCCACCGGCCGCCCGGTCAGCCGCCTGCCCATCCGCCCCCAGCACGCGGTGGCCCGGCCGCAGACGTGACGCACCGCCCCACGCGGCGAAGGGCCCGGTCCGTGCGGGCCCCTCGCCGCAGGCCGCGGCCTTCCCGGCGGCGGCGAGGGCGAACGGCCTTTCAGGCGTTCCGCTGCAGGCGCCGGCGCAGCCGGTCGCCGAGCTCCCCGACGGCGGCGAACAGCGCGGCGGACGCCGTGCACCGCAGGAGGGACGCGGGCTGGTCGACGGCCTTGCCGACGAGCCACAGAAGCAGGGCCAGGGGCAACCACCACACGACGAGCGACCAGGCGGGTCGCCGCCGAAGCGGCCCGCGGGTCACGGCGCGGCCGCCTTGGCGCGCTGGGCGAAGACGCCCACGAGGACGCATCCGGTCACGGCCAGGACGCCTCCGGCGACGGTGCAGGCCAGGGTGACCGCCTCGGAGGCTCCCGTGAGCCGGGGGATCGCGTTGAGGGGCGCGACGGCGTACAGGGCGAGCAGGGCCGAGCCGCGCGGGCGCATCGGGGCGAGCCGGGGGCGCAGCCGGGCCGGCACCCGGCCGGCGACCAGGGCGAGGCCCGCGGGGAGCAGGGTCAGGGAGAAGACCGCGAGCCCGATCCCGTGCCAGTTCGTCATCGGGTGGGACCTCCAGTGGTGTTCGGACGCGGCCGGCCGCGACGGTGCGCGCCGGCCGAGGCGATTCCGGCGGTCAGCAGGGCGACGCCCAGGACCACCAACGGGAAACCGGGGCCCGGCAGCACGTACAGCGCCGCCCCGATCGAGGTCAGGAGCGCCGCGAGAGCGGCGAGGCCGAGGCCGATCCGTCGTTCCCGCAGGCCGTCCCTCGAGGAATGAGGGGAGGACGCTGCGGAAGGGGAAGGCGAGGGCGGGGCACCGTTCACGACAGCGGGACCTCCGGGCGTCGGCGGAAACGGGCACACGGCCCCTGCGACGCCGACCAGACTTCCCGGCACACCCCGCGCCCCAGGACGCGTCGCCGCCACCCTATCCGGGGCAACGGGGGCGTGGCGATGGTCTTTCGCACGCACGCACGCACGCACGCACGCACGCGGCCGGGCCGGGCCCGCGGTGCAGGGCCGACCCGGCACGGATGGCGGCCGTTCGCGTCCGGCGCCGTCCCCGTGACACCACGCCGGTGTGCCCGACTCCACTTACCCGGGGCGCCGGTGGTGGCCGTTCACCGAGCGGTTCGGAGCACGAGCAGGCCGCCCACGACTCGGCGACCGGCCTGCTTCACCCGTAGCGTTATGCCGCCTGCCGCCTGCCGCCTGCCGCCTGCCGCCTGCCGCCTGCCGCCTGCCGCCTGCCGCCTGCCGCCTGCCGCCTGCAGTCAGCTCCGGCCGGCCGTGCGGCGCCTGCGCGCGATGGGTACCGTGCCGGTGCCGACCAGCCACGACCGCGAGACCGCCACCCGCGACGACGGGAGTGCTGCTCGATGTGATCGCGTGGCGCCATGTGCACTGCCCAGCGGGGCGATTGCGTTCTCACGCACGGGTGCCTTGCGCGGCGGGGCGCTGCTTCTGGGCGTCGACGACGGCCCGCTCCAGCACGGCGGTCCAGTTGACGACCGTGCCGGGCTTGATGCCGTCGGCCTGCTTGACCTGGACAGCGCGGCTGCCGAGATAGGCGTACGTCTTGGGGTCGAAGATCCACTCGGTGCGGTCGCCGCTCCGCTGGTCGACGTGGGCCAGGGCGATGCCCTCGCGTCCCGCGGCGTCCTTGGCGTGCTCCACCACGACGACCCCGGGGATCTTGGCCGCGGCCCGGTAGAGCGCCGCGTTCAGCTTCGCTGGTGCGATCTGCTCACCGAGCAGGTCGCCGACCGTGGTGAATGCCTGCTGGTCCGGGGAGTTCCCCTGGCCCTTGGTCTCCTTGTAGATCTTCTCCAGCAAGGCGTCCGGGTCGGTGGGCAGCGTCTTGAGGTAGTCGTAGGAGGGGGCGCCCAAGCTGGGCTTGACGTTGCTGTCGAGGGTGGTGCCGCCCTTGGGCTGGTAGCCGGGCTCGTCTAGCCAGCCCTGCTTGCCGTCGGGGGAATTCCAGACCTCACGGATGTGCAGGGGCTGGACCCAGGCCTTGGAGTCGTCTGTGTCGGTGTGCGAAACGGCGAGGTAGGAGACCTTGCTCTTGATGTAGATGTACTGGCCCGGGCCGGGGACGGGCGTCTTGCGGGCCGAGGCGGCTGCGGCGATGTGCTCGACGGTGGAGGCGAGTTGGGCGGTGTTGCCGGGCTCGATGCGGACGACCGGCGCTTCGACCGGGGGCGGGGCTGCCGCAGCGGAGGGCGGGGTTGCCGCGGCCGGGTCGCCGCCCCCGGAATTGGTCAGCGCGGTGAAGGCGAATGCGCCGGCCAGGGCGGCGGCGGTGACCGGGACACCGATCAGCAGGACACGGCGTGCCGGGCGGCGGGACGGCGCAGGGGCGGGCGCGGTGGACTCGATCTCGTTCATCAGGTGCTCCTCGAGAAGCAGGTGACGGTCGAGCGACAGGTGCGGGTCTCCGGGCGCCGGCAGCAAACGGGCCAGCTCCGCGTGGTCCAGCGACTCCTCACGCCGCGACTTCTTGCGGATCATTCGGACCTCTCCTCGTACGACTCGTGTGACCGGGCCGCAGAAGTGCGGCCGGCCTGTACTTGTCCGTTGCGCGGCAGGGGTTCCCTGCGCCTTCTCAGTTCTTCCTCGGCCAGCTTGCTCAGCCGTCTGCGGGCGCGGGACAGGCGCGAGCGCACGGTGCCGACCGGGACGCCGAGCACGGCCGCCGCCTCCGCGTAGCCGAGCCCGGACCACACACACAGCGTGAAGACCTCGCGCTCGCTCTGGCGCAGCTTCTTCAGCGCCCGCTGGGCGGCGGCCAGCTCGTCGGCATCGGCTATGCGGCCGACGAGTTCGTCGGCGAAGTCCGGGACCGTTTCCTTGGCCGGCAGCCGTTGCAGGGCCCGCTGGTGGCGGCGCGCAGCGCGGGTGGTGTTGCGCAGTACGTTCACGGCGATGCCCATCAGCCAGGGGCGCGGGCTGTCGCCCTCGTCCCGCAGCTTGGCCCGCAGCCGCCACGCCTCCAGGAAGGTCAGCGAGACGACGTCCTCGGCGACGGCCCAGTCCCCGGTCACGCGCACCGCGTGCCGGTGGACCAGTCGGGCGTGGTCACGGAAGAGCTCGCGGAACGCCTCGGGGTCACCTGCCCGTATCCGGGTGTGCAATGAGTAGTCCACGTCAAGATTTGTCCAACCGGCGGGGCGGGTTCCCGTGGCGTGCGTCACACGGTCGGGAGGCATGGGCTCCGCGGCCGACTCGCGCATCGCGTTTCCCGTCTCCGTTAGCTGAGCGACATTTCGGGCGGCGGCGAGTGCGGGGCGGCACGGCGGTTGAGCAGCAGGGCAGACGGCGTCGTCAGGTGCCCGACGCCCGCCACACGGCCGCCACGGTCCCGCTCATTCTCGGGGTACCCGAGCGCGCTGTCATGGGCCTCGTGGGATGGTCGACAACCGCCACGGCCGCCCGCTGTCAGCACATGGTCGACGCGGTGCGGACCGAGGTGGCGAAACAGGTCGGCGGTCTGATCCGGAAGCCGGAAACGGACGGGCCGGATGACGGCGACGACGGCGCCGCCGGCGTGCTCGTGCCGGTCAACCGAGACGGGAACTTGAGACGGACCGGCAGATGGGGCGCACCTCTTCCGAGGGGCGCCCCATTCTTCTTCCCGGTCAAGGGGTGGAGGCCGTGGCGGGAATCGAACCCACGTAACTCGATTTGCAGTCGAGCCCCTGAACCACTCGGGCACACGGCCTTGCGTCGTTGACGTACCCCGACCATAGACGCGGCCCCCGGGAGCGGGTCAACGCTTCCCGGGGGCCCGCAACAGGACTGCCATACGCCGTTCACGAACCATCGGGGGAGGAGAGGAACTCCTCCACCACCGGACGGAACAGATCGGGTTCGTCGACCCAGGGGAAGTGCCCGACGGCGTGCAGCGGGCGCAGGACGGCGTGCGGGAAGGAGGCCGCGACGACCTCGCCCGCGCGCATGCCGGTGACCGCGTCGCGGTCGCCGGTGAGGACCAGGACCGGGCAGGTCACCTCGCGCAGCCGGGCCAGCACGGCCAGCCGGGCGGGCTCGTCGAGGCCCTGCCAGAAGCCGGCGCGCGGTACCGGGTGCAACTGGCCGCCCTCCGCGGCGGCGTGGGCGCGCTGGGGCTCGTCCCAGCGGCCGTACGCCATCGGCGCGACCTCGAGCAGCAGCGTCCTGACCCGGTCGAGGTCGTCGGCGCTCTCGAGTTCCGCGAGGGCGGCGACCGCCTGCGGCCACCAGGGTTCGCCGACGCGGCTCTCGAAGATCTCGCGGGCGTCGTCGGGCAGTTCGCCCTGCAGCCGGGAGCCGGGGGTGACCAGCACGAGGTGGGTGAGGCGTTCCGGGTAGGCGGCGGCGTACGCCTGCGCGGTCGCGGCGGCGGCGTCGTGCGCGAGCAGCGCGAAGCGCTCCAGGCCCAGGTGCCCGCGGAGCGCCTCCAGGTCCTGGGCCAGGCGCGGGAAGGAGTAGGCGAGCGGGTCCGCGGCCGGCGGGCTGCCGCCGGTGCCCCGGCTGTCCGGGACGACCAGGCGCCGGCCGCGGTCCAGGCCGCCCAGGTCCCCCAGGTAGGCGGCGTCCCGTCCCGGCCCGCCGGCGAGGGCGAGCAGCACCGGCCCCTCGCCCTGGTCCCGGTAGGCGATCTCGGTTCCGTCGTACGACGTGTAGTGCGGCATGGCCTACGCCTTCCCGGCCAGGGCCCGCTCTCTCCCGGTCCTAGGCCGAAAGGCCGACCAGGGTGCCAGGGGCAAGGCATCGATTGACCCCTTACCCTGTCGTGGTGACCACCGCAGACATCGAGCCGGTATCCGGCAATTCAGGCATGGCGCTCGCCGGATCGGACACCGACACCGTGCTGGGCAGCCGTTATCGCGCGCTGACCCTCGCGATGGTCTCCGTCGTCCTGCTCATCGCCTTCGAGGCCACCGCCGTCGGCACCGCCATGCCGGTCGCCGCGCGCGAGCTGGACGGGCTGCCGCTGTACGCCTTCGCCTTCTCCGGCTACTTCACCACCTCCCTGTTCGCGATGGTCGTCAGCGGTCAGTGGAGCGACCGCAGCGGTCCGCTGGCACCGCTCGTCAGCGGCATCGCCGCCTTCGCGGCCGGCCTGGTCGTCTCCGGCACCGCGCAGTCCATGTGGCCGTTCGTGCTGGGCCGCGCCGTGCAGGGCATCGGCGGCGGGCTCGTCATCGTCGCCCTGTACGTCGTCGTCGGCCTCGCCTACCCGGAGCGGCTGCGCCCCGCGGTGATGGCGGCCTTCGCCGCGTCCTGGGTGCTGCCCTCGGTCGTCGGGCCGCTCGTGGCCGGCACGGTCACCGAGCAGTTCGGCTGGCGCTGGGTCTTCCTCGCCATCCCCGTGCTCGTCGTACTCCCGCTGCTGATGGGCATGCCCGCGCTGCGCCGTACGTCCCTCCAGCGCCCCCCGGACGACCGCAGGGCCCCCGACGGCCGCCGGCTGCGCCTGGCGCTCGCCGTCTCGGCCGGCGCCGGGCTGCTCCAGTACGCCGGGCAGGACCTGCGGCCGCTGTCCCTGGTCTTCGCGGCGGCCGGTGCCGCGCTCGTCGTCCCGGCCGCGCTGCGGCTGCTGCCCCGGGGCACCTTCCGCGCGGCCCGCGGCCTGCCCTCCGTGGTGCTGCTGCGCGGCGTGGCCTCCGGCACGTTCCTCGGCGCGGAGAGCTTCGTCCCGCTGATGCTCGTCACGCAGCGCCACATGTCGCCGACCCTCGCCGGGCTCTCCCTGGCCAGCGGCGGCATCACCTGGGGCATCGGCTCCTGGATCCAGGGCCGGCCCCGCCTCGAGCCCCACCGCGAACGCCTCGTCGTCCTCGGCATGTTCCTGATGGCCGCCGCGATCGCCGGCGCCGCCCTGCCGCTCCTCGACGCCGCCCCCGCCTGGAGCGCGGCCGCCGCCTGGGCCGTGGGCGGCCTCGGCGCGGGCCTGGTCATCTCCTCCCTGAGCGTCATCCTCTTCAAGCTCTCGCCCCCCTCCGAGGCCGGCGCCAACTCCGCCGCGCTCCAGGTCTCCGACGCCCTGTCCAGCGTCGTCCTGGTCGCCGCCGCGGGCACCGTCTTCGCCGCCCTCGGCGGGGCGACCGGAGCCTTCGCGGCCGTCCTCCTCCCCATGGCCGCCATCTCCCTCGCGGGCGTGGGCGCCGCGGCCCGGCTCCGCCCGAAAACCGGGTGAGGAGCGTGCGCCGGGGGGTTACCGTCCCGGTGTGAAAGAGCTGACCGTCGTCTTCACCGACACCGAGTGGGAGTCCCTGAGCGACCTCGCCGACGCGCACGGCGTGCCGGTCGCGGAGTTCGTGCGCACGGCGGTGCGGGCGTACGAGGCGGCCGAGGCCGCGCGCGTCCGGGCCGTCGGCGAGACGTACGCCGCCGACCACGCGGATCTGCTGCGCAGGCTGGGGGAGTGACGTGACCGTGCGCCATCTCACATTCGCCGAGGTCGCCGATCTCGCCCGCCTCGCGTGCGGTGGCGAGCCGCCCGCGGTGCGCGATCCCGGGCTGCTCGCGTCGGCGGTGCACCGGCCGCGGGCGCGGATGTTCGGCGTCGAGGCGTACGGGGACGACGTCTTCGCCGGCGCGGGGGCGCTGCTGCACGCGATCGCGGCGAACCACCCCCTGGTCGACGGGAACAAGCGGACCGCGTGGCTTGCGGCGGTGGTGTTCCTCGCCCTCAACGGGGTCGACCTGCGGTCGGCGGACCAGGACGCGGCGTATGAGCTGGTCGTGGGGGTCGCCTCCGGCGTGGTTTCCGACCCGGGGGCGATTGGCGCTGCGCTGGCCGCGTTGGCCGCAGGGTGCGGCCCGTAGCGCGCGGGGTGCGGTTTGCTGGTGCCCGGTTGTCGTGTGCGGGTGCGTTGTGGTTGCTGTTGGGGGTTTCCCCGCCCGCCCTCCCGATTGCCCGGCGCGGTCAGGCACCGCCTCGCGCGTGTGTGGGTGGGCCGGGTGCGGGGCCTCCGGGGCTGGCCATTCTGGACGCATATTTACGTGCGTGGCGGGCACCTGCTCTCCTTGCCCCGGGTGCCGCACACAAATACGCCCAGTGTCCAGAACGCCCACCCCTCCGACCCCGCCCCCTCCCTCTCGTAGCGCGCCTGATCCCCGGAGGGGGGTAAGTAGGCGGTCCGGGGGTGCCGCAAGCACCCACCTCACCCCCACTGGGTCAGGCACCCCGGGGGCACCGCCCAGCGATAACTGGGGGATGCAGGCGGTGAGGAGCCGGTCCGGTGTCGCCGTCAGTGCCCAACCGAAGCCCACCGGGTCAGGCGCCCCACGGGGCAGCCCTCAGCGGTAGCTGGGGGACGCAGGGGTGAGGAAGCGGTTCGGGGTCGCCGCGAGTGCCTTGCTGACCCCCCCCACCGGCCGTCGTGCGCCCACACGACCGGAGGGGGTGTGGCGGGGTGCTCCCGTGGGGGTCCCCCCGGCCGAAGGCTGGGGGAGACGAGCGGCGGACCCGGCGCCGAATGACGTTGGCGTAAACCGCGAGCGTTGGTGGGGGTACCCCCGGCCGGAGGCTGGGGGAGTGCGCCGGCGCGGCACCGACCCCAGGCACACGGTGCGCGGCCCGCACCGACCGCGCCGGGTGCTCGGGAGGGCGGGCGGGGAAACCCCCCGCATCAACCACAACGCACCCGCAGGCGAACCCCCGTGTGACCCCCGTCGCACAAGCCGTGAACCCGGCCCGTCCCTCCCCGGACCCCCCGTCCCGCGCCAGTAGGCTGTGACGGTTGTCGTACCCGACCCGCCGCCGGAGACCGTGACTACCACCGCCCCGCACACCGCAAGCACCCCGCACCACCTGTCGCCCGCCTTCCCCGGCCGCGCCCCCTGGGGCACCGCCGGCAAGCTGCGGGCCTGGCAGCAGGGCGCGCTCGACCGCTACATCGCCGCGCAGCCGCGCGACTTCCTGGCCGTCGCGACCCCGGGTGCCGGCAAGACGACGTTCGCGCTCACGCTGGCCTCGTACCTGCTCCACAACCACCTCGTGCAGCAGATCACCGTCGTGGCCCCCACCGAGCACCTGAAGAAGCAGTGGGCGGAGGCCGCGGCCCGGATAGGCATCAAGCTGGACCCGGAGTACAGCGCGGGCCCGGTCGGCAAGGAGTACCACGGGGTCGCGGTGACCTACGCGGGTGTCGGTGTGCGCCCGATGCTGCACCGCAACCGCTGCGAGCAGCGCAAGACGCTGGTGATCCTGGACGAGATCCACCACGCGGGCGACAGCCGGTCCTGGGGTGAGGCGTGCCTGGAGGCGTTCGAGCCGGCGACGCGGCGCCTGGCGCTGACCGGGACGCCGTTCCGGTCGGACACCAACCCCATTCCCTTCGTGACGTACGAGGAGGGCAACGACGGCATCCGCCGGTCCTCCGCCGACTACACGTACGGCTACGGCAACGCCCTCGCCGACGGCGTCGTGCGGCCTGTGATCTTCCTCTCCTACAGCGGCAACATGCGGTGGCGGACGAAGGCCGGCGACGAGATCTCCGCGCGGCTCGGCGAGCCGATGACCAGGGACGCGATCGGCCAGGCCTGGCGGACCGCGCTCGCGCCGACCGGTGAGTGGATCCCGAACGTGCTGCGCGCCGCGGACAAGCGGCTGACGGAGGTCCGCAAGTCCATCCCGGACGCCGGCGCCCTCGTCATCGCCACCGACCAGGACTCGGCCCGCTCGTACGCCAAGCTGATCCGGGAGATCACCGGGCACAAGGCGACGGTCGTGCTGTCGGACGACACCGGCGCCTCCTCCCGCATCGAGGAGTTCAGCGGGAGCGACGACCGCTGGATGGTCGCGGTCCGCATGGTGTCGGAGGGCGTGGACGTACCGCGGCTGGCCGTCGGGGTCTACGCGACCACCATCTCCACTCCGCTGTTCTTCGCGCAGGCGGTCGGCCGCTTCGTGCGGTCCCGCCGCCGCGGTGAGACGGCCTCGGTCTTCCTCCCGACCATCCCCATGCTGCTGGGCTTCGCCAACGAGATGGAGGTGGAGCGCGACCACGCCCTCGACAAGCCCAAGAAGGAGGGCGAGGAGGACCCGTACGCGGAGTCCGAGAAGGAGCTCGCGGAGGCCGAGAAGCAGCAGGACGAGGACACCGGGGAGCAGGACATGCTGCCCTTCGAGGCGCTGGAGTCCGACGCCGTCTTCGACCGTGTGCTCTACGACGGGGCCGAGTTCGGCATGCAGGCGCATCCGGGCAGCGAGGAGGAGCAGGACTACCTGGGCATTCCGGGCCTTCTCGAGCCCGACCAGGTGCAGTTGCTGCTGCAGAGGCGTCAGGCCCGGCAGATCGCGCACAGCAGGAAGAGGCCGGACGACGAGGCGGACCTGCTGGAACTGCCCGCCGAGCGGCGCCCGATCGTGACGCACAAGGAGCTGCTGGAGCTGCGCAAGAAGCTCAACACGATGGTCGCCGCGTACAACCACCAGAGCGGGAAGCCGCACGGCGTCATCCACAACGAGTTGCGCCGGGTGTGCGGCGGTCCGCCGAGCGCGGAGGCGACGGCGGGGCAGCTCAACGAGCGCATCAAGAAGATCCAGGAGTGGGCCACCCGGATGCGCTGAGCGGCGGCGGAGCCGTCATCCGGGGTGCTCGGGAGCGGGTGTGACGGTTCGTCAGCGCGAGTGTGAATCTTGCGGCGTGAGTGGTTGTTCGGCGGAAGATTTGCGCCCGTCGGGCCCGCTACCTCATTCGCGTGACCGGATTGTGGACGAAGTCTTCCGCTGAGCGGTACGCATCGCTACCGTTCCGGTCACGCAACGCGCCGTGGCAGAGCAGCCTCGGGGCGCCAGCCGGTACCGCCAGACCGGTGGCCTCTCCGCGCTCTGCCGCGGGACCGGCAGTGCTCCCGCCGTGAGAGATGAGCCGCCACTCACACGAGAAGGGGGCGTCGTGACCGCGGAGACCTCTCAGACGCTCGATCGGGGCCTGCGGGTCCTGAAGCTGTTGGCCGACACCGACCACGGACTGACCGTCACCGAACTGGCGGCGAAGCTGGGCGTCAACCGCACGGTGGTCTACCGCCTCCTGGCCACGCTGGAGCAGCACTCCCTGGTCCGCCGCGATCTCGGCGGCCGCGCCCGGGTCGGTCTTGGTGTCCTGCGCCTGGCGCACCAGGTGCATCCGCTGCTGCGCGAGGCCGCGCTCCCCGCCCTGCGCTCCCTCGCCGAGGACATCGGCGCCACCGCCCACCTGACGTTGGTCGACGGCAGCGAGGCACTCGCCGTGGCCGTCGTCGAACCCAGCTGGACCGACTACCACGTCGCCTACCGCACCGGTTTCCGGCACTCCCTGGACCGCGGCGCCGCCGGCCGGGCGATCCTCGCCGGACGCAGCGTGCAGCCGTACGAGCCGGATCCGCGGTGCGCCGAGGGCCCCGGCTACGTCCTCACCCACGGCGAGCTGGAGGCCGGGGCGAGCGGTGCCGCGGCCCCGCTGGTGGGCGTGCCCGGCATCGAGGGCAGCGTCGGCGTGGTGATGCTCGCCGACGCGATACCCGAACGGGTGGGTCCCCGGGTCGTCGAGGCCGCGATGGAGGTCGCCGACGCCCTGCGTTAGACGGCGGTCCGGTCCCGTCCCGGCGGGGGCGGCCCCGGGGCCCGGCACGTCCCCCGCGCCACCGTGAACTACATTCACCCCATGCCTTTCGCCTCCGCCCGGAACCGGACCCTCGTCGTCTGCGCCGCCCTCGTGGCCGCGCTGCTGGCGGTGGCCCTGTTCGCGCCTCTGCCGATCTCGATCGTCGTGCCCGGACTGACGGCCGACGTCCTCGGCAAGGACCAGGGCAAGCAGGTGATCACGATCACCGGTACCGAGACCCGCGACACCTCGGGCCAGCTGCGGATGACGACCATCGCGGCGACCAACCCCGACGCCGTCGTCCGCTTCGGCGACGTCCTCAAGGCGTGGTTCGCCACCGACGAGGCCGTCATGCCGCGCGACGCGGTCTACCCGACCGGCGGCACCGTCAAGGAGATCGAGAAGCACAACCGGGCGGAGATGACCGAGTCGCAGCAGGACGCCACCGCCGCGGCCCTGCGGCAGCTGGGCCTGTCCTCCTCGGACGTCGAGGTGACGCTCCACCTGGCGGACGTCGGCGGGCCCAGCGCGGGCCTGATGTTCAGCCTGGGCATCATCGACAAGATCGACGGCAACGGCCGGGGCGGCGACCTCACCGGCGGCCGCAGGATCGCCGGTACGGGGACGATCACCGCCGGCGGCAAGGTCGGCCCGGTGGGCGGCGTCCCGCTCAAGGAGCAGGCCGCCCGGCGCGACGGCGCGACCGTCTTCCTCGTCCCCAAGGCCGAGTGCTCCGACGCCAAGGCCGAACTCCCCAAGGGGCTGCGCCTGGTGCCGGTCACCACGCTCGACGGCGCGATCGACGCCCTGGACGCCCTCGACCGCGGGGGCAAGGTCCCCAGCTGCTAGGCCGGCCGCTCCGCGTCCATGCGCCGCCAGGAGGGGAAGACCAGCGGGCACAGCGTCGCCAGCAGGTACGCCCCGCCCGTCAGGAGCAGCGCGCCGGCCAGTCCGACGCCGTCCACCAGGTAGCCCGCGGCCAGCCCGCCCATCGGGGTGGTGAGCAGCACCCCGGCCCCCAGGGTGCCCAGCACGCGGGTGCGCAGCTCGTCCGGGACGTTCTCGAAGGTCACCGTCGACAGGATCGGGTTGAGGGCCCCCGCCGCGATACCGCCCGCCACCATGGTGACGGCCAGGGCTCCCCACCCGGGCAGCCACGCGGCGACCACGAACCGGGGCGCCCCGCAGAGCAGGAAGCACAGCGTGTAGACCGGCCACCGCGGCATACGGTGGCCCACCGCGCCGTACAGCAGCGCCCCGGCGAGGGCACCCGCCCCGAAGAGGCCGGACAGCAGGCCGAGCTGGACGGCGCCCCCGAGCTCTCTTTCGGCGTGCACGGGCAGCAACACCGAACTCCAGCCCGCGTCCAGGCCGTTGGTGACCATGACCATCAGGGTGATGGCGAGCAGCAGCCGGCTGCGGATCAGGAAGGCGTAGCCCTCGCGCAGTTCGGCCCGGTAGGTGCGCAGGGAGACCGGCGCCGCGTCCTTCGCCGGTTCGGCACCCGCCAGCCCGCGGACGCCGAAGGCGATCAGGGCCGCGGAGACGCCGAAGGTGGCGGCGTCCACCAGGAGGACCGTCTCCGCGCCCAGGACGGCGATGAGCACCCCGCCGAGCGAGGCGCCCAGCATCCGGGCCCCGCGTGAGGCGCCGTCGAAGTAGCCCGCGGCGCGTCCCAGCGGGGTTCCGGCGCGCTCGGCCAGTACGGGCAGCAGCACCTCGCGCGCGGTCTCGCCGGGGGCGTGGAAGAGCCCGCAGACGGCCATGAGGGCGCACAGCTGCCAGAAGCGCAGCACGCCCGCGAAGTGGAGCAGCGGGACGGCCGCGACGGCGACCGCGCACACCGTGTCCGAGAGCACCGACGACCTGCGCCGCCCGAAGCGGTCGATGACCGGCCCGCCGACGAGCGCGGAGACCACGACCGGCAGTGTCGCGCAGAAGGCCGCCAGGCCCGCGCGGGCGGCGCTGCCGGTGGTCTGCAGCACGAACCAGGGGACGGCGAGCACGGTGAGCGAATTGCCGCTGATGGAGACGACGTTGGCGGCCAGGACCAGGCGCAGTGGCCTGGGGTCGCCGGCCCGGCCGGGCCCCGCGGCCCGCCGGGTGCCGTCGGATATGCCGGTTCCGGTGTCCATGTGCGTTCCCCCGTGGTGGTCGGTGCGGTCAGTCCGCGGCGCGCGGAAAGGCGTGCAGATGGACCCGGACGAGTGCGGCGTCGTCGCCTTCGTCGGGTTGTCCGGTGTCCGCGTCGCGGTAGCTCTCCACCACGGCGTGCAGCTCGGCCCGCAGGGCGCGGGCCCGCCCGGGCGTGAGCCGCAGGGCGAAGTCGCTGAGGTCGAAGGCCTCGCGCCATTGCGGCGACCAGCCGTCCAGAGAGTCGAGCCAGGCCTGAAGCTCCGCGGCGTGGGTCGCGGCGACCTCCCGGCCGAGCAGGCCGATGGCGGCGCGCACATCGGGGTCGGCGTGGGCCAGGAAACCCGCGGCGTTGAAGCGGGTGCCGCTGTGCGCGGCCTTCCACCAGCGCTCGCGGGCGGTGCCGCGCCCCGGGTCCTCCTCCACGAACCCGTACGCCGCCAGCTGCCGCAGGTGGTAGCTGGTAGCGCCGCTGGACTCGCCGAGCCGGGCCGCCAGGCCCGAGGCGGTGGCCGGCCCGTACTCGCGCAGCGCGGCGAGCAGGCGGATGCGCAGGGGGTGGGCGAGGCCGCGCAGGGTCCGCGGGTCGAGGCTGATGACGCCGGGGCCGGGCGCGCCGGTGGCGGGTTCGTCGGGCACGGGTTCACCGTAGAGCGTGCAAAGACTTCTTTGCAATGCTTTCTTTGCACCTATCGCGCGACGCCGCTCAGCCCGCCGTGACGAAGCCCTCCTCGACCAGCCACTCCTTGGCGACCTCGTGCGGGTCCTCGCCCTCCACGTCGACCTTCGCGTTGAGCTCCCGGCCGACGTCGGTGGTCAGCTTCGCCGACAGCGGGTCGAGCAGGCCGCGGATGGCCGGCCAGCGTTCCAGCACCTCGCTGTTGACGACGGGCGCGGCGTCGTAGTTGGGGAAGAAGTGCTTGTCGTCCTCCATGACCTGCAGATCGAGGGAGGCGATCCGGCCGTCGGTCGTGTAGACCTCGCCGAGCAGGCAGGAACCCGGCTTGGCGATCTGGGTGTAGATGATCCCGGTGTCCATCTTGCGGATGGCGGAGGAGGGCAGGTCCATCCCGTACGCCTTCTCCATGCCGGGCAGGCCGTCGTCCCGCGAGGCGAACTCGTTCTCCACGCAGAGGGTGACGGCCGCGGGGTCCCTCCTCGACAGGGCGGCGACGTCGGACAGGGTCCGCAGCCCGTAGGGGCGGTTCTTCTCCCGGCTGACGGCGAGCGCGTAGGTGTTGTCCAGGGTGGACGGCCGCAGCCAGGTGATGCCGTTGCGCAGATCGGCGTCGCGGACGGCCCGCCACTGCTCCACCGGGTCGGTGATGGGCTCGTCGTTGCCCAGATAGGTGATCCAGGCGGTGCCCGTGTACTCGTACATGGCGTCCGCGGCACCGGACTTGATCGCCTCCCGGGCCCCGATGGAGCCCTGGATGTTCGTGCGGTCCAGCACCTCGGCGCCCGCCGCCTTGAAGATCAGGCCGATCATCGAGCCCAGGATGATCTGCTCGCTGAAGCTCTTGGACGTGACCGTGAGCGAGGCGCCCTTGAGCGGCAGGCCCTTCCCCAGGGTTCCGGGGCGCACGTCGTCGACGAGGGGGCTGCCGCTCTTGAGCCCGCAGCCCGGGGCGCAGGCGAGGAGCAGCAGGAGGCCCGCGGCGAGCGCGCGGCGGCGGGTCATCCCGTCTCCAGGCCGTGCGGGCGCAGCAGTTGCTCGGCCAGCGACGCCAGCCAGTCCACCAGCAGCGCCAGTACGACGGTCAGCACCGAACCGAGCACCAGCACCGGCATGCGCTGGGTGACGATCCCGGTGGTGATGATGTCGCCGAGACCGCCGCCGCCGACGAAGGTGGCGAGCGTGGCGGTGCCCACGTTGAGCACCAGCGCGGTCCGCACGCCCGCCAGGATCAGCGGTACGGCCAGCGGCAGCTCGATCCGGGACAGCGTTCCGGCCGCCGACATCCCGATGCCCCGCGAGGCCTCGATCAGGGTGGGGTCGATGGCCCGCAGCCCCGCCATGGTGTTGGACAGCACCGGCAGCACCGCGTACACCACCATGCCGATCAGCGCCGTGCGCGGTCCGATGCCCAGCCAGATCACCAGCAGCGCGAGCATTCCGATGGCGGGCGTCGCCTGCCCGATGTTGGCGATCGCCGTGACCACCGGCGCGGCCGGCCGCAGCCGCCGCCGGGTCAACGCGACACCGAGCGGGACGGCGATGACGAGCACCCAGAAGGTGGAGATCGCGGTCAGCCTGACGTGCTGCCACAGCCGCACCCGGACGGTGTCGCCGACCAGCGCGTTCTCGGCGATCGAGTCGAGCGTGATGCCGGTGATCCACAGATGTGTGGCGAGCAGGACGAGAGCGAGCGCGACGGGTGTGACCAGCAGCTTCGGCCAGGTCAGCCGTCGCGGCGGTCCGGCGGCGGGCGGGGCCGGTTCGTCGCCGGGGCCCTCGCCGGCCGCCGGATCGTCCGGGCCCGCCGTGCCGCGCCCGGCCCCGGGAGCCGTGGCGGGGCCTCCCGGTCCGCCGGGCGGACCGCCGGCGGCGGGCGTCACGCCCGGGCCCCCGGCTCGTGGTCGGAGGCCTCCTGTTCGGCCCGGGTCTGCGGGGCGCGCAGCTCCTCCAGCTCATGGCGGTGCTCCAGGGCCGCGAGGCGGTCCTCCTCCAGCAGTTCGTGGACGGAGTTGAGCAGCGTCTCCATGTCCACCACGCCGGTGAACTCCCCGCGGCGGCCGGTCACCGCGACCCGTCCGCTGCTGTCGGTGAGCACCGCCTCCAGGGCGTCGCGCAGGGTCGCGTCCCTGGTCACGGTGGATCCGACCAGCGTCCCCGCGCGGGCGAGCGAGCCCCTGGAGCGCATCAGGTCGCCGCGCCGCAGCCACTTGTAGGGGCGGCCCTTGTGGTCGAGCAGCAGCAGTTCGCCGGTGGCGGTCGCCCCGCGCAGCCGGTCGAAGATCGCCTGCAGCGGGTCGTCGAGGCGTACCGTCGGGAAGTCGGCGACGCCCACGTCCCGCACCCGGGTCAGGTTGAGCCGCTTCAGCGCGGCCCCGGCGCCGACGAACCCGGAGACGAAGTCGTCGGCCGGATTGGTCAGGATCGCCTCGGGGGTGTCGAACTGGGCGATGTGCGAGCGCTCCCGCAGCACCGCGATGCGGTCGCCGAGCTTGATGGCCTCGTCGAAGTCGTGGGTGACGAACACGATCGTCTTGTGCAGTTCGCGCTGCAGCCTGATCAGCTCGTCCTGGAGGTGGTCACGGGTGATCGGGTCGACGGCGCCGAAGGGCTCGTCCATCAGCAGCACCGGGGGATCGGCCGCCAGCGCCCGGGCCACCCCGACCCGCTGCTGCTGACCGCCCGACAGCTGACGCGGATAGCGGCCCCGGAACTCACGCGGGTCGAGCCCGACCAGGTCCAGCATCTCCTCGACGCGGTCCCGGACCCGTGCCCTGGGCCAGCCCGCCATCCGGGGGACGAGGGCGACGTTCTCCGCCACCGTCATGTGCGGGAACAGCCCGGAGGACTGGATCGCGTAGCCGATCCTGCGGCGCAGCCGCACCGGGTCCATGTGGGTGACGTCCTCGCCGCCGATGCGGATGCGGCCCGAGGTCGGCTCGATCAGCCGGTTGATCATCTTCAGCGTGGTGGACTTCCCGCACCCGGAGGGGCCGACGAAGATCACCGTCTCGCCGGCCCCGATCTCCATGCTCACGCCGTCCACCGCCGGCTCCACGCTGCCCGGGTAGCACTTGGTCAGCTGCTCCAGCTCGATGGCCGCGCCCGATGCCTCAGCCACGGATGCCCCGCGGAATGGTGAGCCGTCCGAGCAGTACGTAACAGGCGTCGAAGAGCAGCGCGAGGACGACGATGCCGATCGTCCCGGCCAGCACCTGGTTGAGCGCGTTGGCGCCGCCCAGGGAGGCGATCCCGCGGAAGATCTCGTTGCCGAGCCCCGGACCGGAGGCGTACGCGGCGATCGCGGCGATGCCCATCAGCATCTGCGTCGCGACCCGGATGCCGGTCAGGATCGGCGGCCACGCCAGCGGCAGTTCGACCCGCGCCAGCGCAGCCGCCCGCGACATGCCGATGCCGCGGGCCGCGTCGACCAGCGCCGGGTCGACCCCGCGCAGTCCCACGATCGCGTTGCGGACCACCGGCAGCAGCCCGTACAGCGTCAGCGCCGTCACGGTCGGGGGGACGCCGAGCCCCAGCCATGGGATGAGCAGGCCGATCAGGGCCAGGGAGGGGATGGTGAGGATCGTGGCGGTGGAGGTGACGGCCAGGGCCGCGGCCCAGTCGCGCCGGTAGGCGAGCACCCCGATCGCGACTCCGATGGCGGTCGCCAGCACCGTGCACTGGAAGACCAGGCTGGCCTGCTGGTAGGTGTCGATCATCAGCTGCTCGCGACGGCTGGCGAGGTACTCCCAGAAGCTCATCCGGCATCACCCCTGCCGTCCCTCGCCTAGGTGTCCGCGTCCTGTGCCGCCTGCTCGACCAGCGGGATGATCCGCAGCGGGACCGGGTTCTCCATGACGATCGCCGTGGAGGCCCGCACAATGCCATCAAAGCCCACAACCCGGTCGATCACACGTTGGAGATCGGCGTTCGAGCGGGCCACCAGCCGGCAGAGCATGTCCCCGTGCCCGGTCGTGGTGTGCAGCTCCAGCACCTCCGGAACGGTCGCCAAATGCGCCCGCACGTCCGGGCCTTGCCCCTGCTTGATCTCCAGCGTCGCGAACGCCGTCACGGGGTAGCCCAGCGCGGCCGGGTCCACCTGCGGTCCGAACCCGCGGATCACCCCATTGGCCTGAAGCCGGTCCAGTCGTGCCTGCACGGTCCCGCGCGCCACTCCCAGGCGGCGCGAGGCCTCCAGCACGCCGATCCGCGGTTCGTCGGCGAGCAGCTTGATCAGCCGTCCGTCCAGCCGGTCGATCCCCATGGGGCCCCGTCTCTCCTGTGGCGGTGGTCACCCTGCACAGAATGCCGCCCGATATGGGCGATGCGCTGTACAAGCTGTCCAGTCGTTCGGGAAACTATTGCGCACCTTGAGGTGCGGGGCGAGGCTGCTGCCATGACTGAGACCCTGGATCACACTTCCCCCACCCCCGGCGACGCCGACCCGTTCCCGGTCAAGGGAATGGACGCGGTCGTCTTCGCGGTGGGCAACGCCAAGCAGGCGGCCCACTACTACTCGACGGCGTTCGGCATGAAGCGCGTCGCCTACTCCGGACCGGAGAACGGCAGCCGCGAGACCGCGTCCTACGTGCTGGAGTCCGGGGGCGCCCGCTTCGTCTTCACCTCGGTGGTCAAGGCCGTCACCGACCACGGCCGTTTCCTCGAGGAGCACGTCGCCGCCCACGGCGACGGCGTGGTGGACCTGGCGCTGGAGGTGCCCGACGTCCGCGCCGCCTACGACTACGCCCTCGCGCACGGCGCCACCGGCCTGGAGGAGCCGCACGAGGTCGGCGACGAGTACGGCACGGTCGTCCTGGCCGCCATCGCCACCTACGGCCAGACCCGCCACACCCTGGTCGAGCGCGGCGCCTACAAGGGCCCGTACCTGCCCGGTTACGTCGCCGCCGACCCGATCGTCGAGCCGCCGGCCAAGCGCTACTTCCAGGCGATCGACCACTGCGTCGGCAACGTCGAGCTCGGCAGGATGAACGACTGGGTGACCTTCTACAACCGCGTCATGGGCTTCACCAACATGAAGGAGTTCGTCGGCGACGACATCGCCACCGAGTACTCGGCCCTGATGTCGAAGGTCGTCGCGGACGGCACGCTGAAGGTCAAGTTCCCCATCAACGAGCCCGCGATCGCCAAGAAGAAGTCCCAGATCGACGAGTACCTGGAGTTCTACGGCGGCCCGGGCGTCCAGCACATCGCCCTCGCCACCAACGACATCGTCGCCTCGGTCCGCGCCATGCGCGCCGCGGGCGTCGAGTTCCTGGACACCCCCGACTCCTACTACGACACCCTGGGCGAGTGGGTCGGCGACACCCGTGTGCCGATCGACACGCTGCGGGAGCTGAAGATCCTGGCGGACCGGGACGAGGACGGCTACCTGCTGCAGATCTTCACCAAGCCCGTCCAGGACCGTCCGACGGTCTTCTTCGAGATGATCGAGCGGCACGGCTCGATGGGCTTCGGCAAGGGCAACTTCAAGGCGCTCTTCGAGGCGATCGAGCGCGAGCAGGAGCGCCGCGGCAACCTGTAGCCGCTCCCTCCCGCGTCGGCGCCCCCTCGGGCCAGGGCCGAGGGGGCGCCGACGCGATCCCGCGCGGCGGCCTCCGCGGAGCGCGCCGCCGCCGACGCCGGGGCGGCCCCTCGCGGCTGCGAGCCGCGAACCGGGCACCGCGGCAGGGTCGTTGGAGATCCGGGCAGATCGTGACGAGACGGTCGCCCGCCGCGGATCTTCACCAAGCCTGTCCAGGATCACCCGGCCGTCTTCGTCGAATTGATCGAACGGCACGGTTCGATGGAGACCGGCAAAGGGCATGACAAAGGCCTCATCGAGGCGATCGCGCCGCGAGCACCACGGCGGCCCGCGACCGCCCCTCGCCGCAGACTCCGGCGCCGGACCGTGCCCCCGCGGGGGAGGGCGTGGTCCGGTGCCGGTTCGCCGTCGGCGGACACCCGGAGGCCCGGCGACACCCGCGATCCGCGCGGTGACGTGATCTTCCCCGGGCGGCCGCGCGGTGCGAAGCTGGACGCATGGGCGATCTCATCGACCGGCTGCGCGCCGGACTCCCCGACGAGGCGATCCTCGCCGACCCCGATGTCACGGCCTCGTACGCGAACGACATGGCCAGCTTCTGCCCGTCCGGGGCGCCCGCGGTGGTCGTCCTGCCGCGCACCGTGGAGCAGGTCCAGCACGTCATGCGGACCGCCACCGCGCTGCGGGTGCCGGTCGTGCCCCAGGGAGCCCGCACCGGCCTGTCGGGCGCCGCCAACGCCTCCGACGGCTGCATCGTGCTCTCCCTCACCAGGATGGACCGCATCCTGGAGATCGACCCCGTCGACCGCGTCGCCGTCGTCGAACCGGGCGTCGTCAACGCCGCGCTGTCCCGGGCCGTCGCCGAACGCGGCCTGTACTACCCGCCGGACCCCTCCAGTTGGGAGCAGTGCACCATCGGCGGCAACATCGGCACCGGCTCCGGCGGCCTGTGCTGCGTGAAGTACGGGGTCACCGCCGAGTACGTGCTCGGCCTGGAGGTCGTCCTCGCCGACGGGCGGCTGCTGCGCACCGGACGGCGCACCGCCAAGGGCGTCGCCGGCTACGACCTGACCCGGCTGTTCGTCGGCTCCGAGGGCAGCCTCGGCGTCGTCGTACGGGCCGTGCTGGCCCTCAAGCCCGCGCCGCCCGCCCAATTGGCCCTGGTGGCCGAGTTCCCCTCCGCCGAGGCGGCCTGCGCGGCCGTCTGCGACATCATGGCCGGCGGCCATGTGCCCTCACTGCTGGAGCTGATGGACGGCACGACGGTGCGAGCCGTCAACGACATGACCAGCATGGGGCTGCCCGAGTCGACCGAGGCCCTGCTGCTGGCCGCCTTCGACACCCGTGAACCGGCCGCCGACCTGGCCGCGCTGGGGGAGCTGTGCACCGCCGCCGGGGCCACACAGGTGGTGCCCGCCGAGGACGCGGCGGAGTCCGAGATGCTGCTCCAGGCCCGCCGGATGGCACTGCCCGCGCTGGAGCGGGTCTCCACGGCCACGATGATCGACGACGTGTGCGTGCCGCGCGGCAGGCTCGCGGCGATGCTCGACGGGGTCGCGGCGATCGCCCGCAAGCACGATCTGACGATCGGGGTGTGCGCACACGCCGGGGACGGCAACACCCACCCCGTGGTGTGCTTCGACGCCGCCGATCCCGAGGAGTCGGGACGGGCCCGCGAGTCGTTCGACGAGATCATGGCGCTCGGCCTGGAACTGGGCGGCACGATCACCGGGGAGCACGGCGTGGGAGTCCTGAAGAAGGAGTGGCTGGCGCGCGAACTCGGCCCGGTGGGCGTGGAGATGCAGCGCGGCGTCAAGGCCGTCTTCGACCCGCTCGGCATCCTCAACCCGGGCAAGGTCTTCTGAGCCCGCCGGCACCGGCCGTGCCGCCCGCACCGGCCGCCCGAGGGCCGGCGCCGGCGGCGCCTCACGCGTCCGGCGACTCGTCGGCCCCCGGCCACGGGTCGCGCGGACGGCGGTCGTCCCGCGCGGGCTCGCCGGCGGCCGGCGCCAGCAGCTCGTCCAGCCGCTCGTCCATGGCGAGATGGTCCAGCTCGGTCCCCGGCGGGACCGCCCGCAGGCTGCGCTCCAGCCAGGCCGCCACCGGATGCGAGGACGCCTCCAGCAGCGCGGTGCCGTCCGGCGAGCTGAGGGCCATGCAGATCACGCTGCGCCCGTCCGTCTTCGTCGGCCAGATCCGCACGTCCCCGTGCCCGCTCGGCCGGAACACCCCCTCGACCAGCAGCTCCCGGGCGAAGGTCCAGCTGACGGGGGAGTCCGAGCCGATGTGGAAGGTGATGTGCACGGCGAAGGGGTCCTCCGACCGGTAGGCCAGTTTGGCCGGGACGGCGACGCTGCGCTCGGGCGACAGCACCAGGTGCATCTCCAGCTCGCGTTCCACCACGGTCTGCATCTGGTCGTCCTTTCCTCGGCGCGAAGGCCCCTGGCGGTGCTGCGCGGCGGGTGCTGCGCGGGGCCCGCACCGGGAGAGAGCGCATACGGTCTTCACCATTACGCGGGTTTCGGCGATCGGGAGGATTTTTCCCGAACGCCCGGCACTCACGGAATGGATGGGGTACACACGGAACGTCGCCGTCCGCCCCGCCTGGGGTGCGTCCGGTCGTGCGACGGCTCTCCCGTTCCCCGCCCCCGCCGCGCCCACGGCTCCGCGGCGCGCACGTCCCCGTCCGTCCGAGGCGGTGTCAGTTCGGAAGCGTATCGGTTCGGTCGCCGGGATTTGCCCCGTAATGCCGATCCTCGCCCATGGATCGTTTCTTTCGTCCGCTCCCCGCGTTCTTCGTTAGTGTCCTCCTTGCACGCCGGAGACGGCGGGCTGGTCGAGCGTGTCGGTCGTGAGGGGAGTTGTCACGGATGACCTCCGGTAGCAGCGACGGGAGCCTGCCCGGTCCCGGGTATTACCCGGACCCGTCCATCCCGGGCTACATCCGGTACTGGAACGGGTCCTCGTGGGTGCCCGGTACGAGCCGCCCCGCCCCGCAGTCCGGGGAGGACCTCGCGCCGCCCTCCGGTGCGGCCGTGGCCGCGGCCGGTCCCGCGCTGGCGCCGCCGCCCGCGCCCGCGGCCCCCGAGCTGCCGCAGGCGGCGGCGACGCCGTGGACCCCCGCGCTCGACGAGTCCGGGCCGATGTTCCTGGACGAGGACCCGCGGGCGCCGCGGGCCGAACGCGGGCCCGAGACGCTCACCGGGCGGCAGGTGCAGCAGCAGCCGCAGCCGCAGCAGGAGTCCCGGCCGGAGCGGGCCTGGGCCGCCGACCCGGCCCGGCAGGACCCCTCGCCCCGGGTGTCATGGGGCGCCCCCGAACGCGGGGAGCAGCCCGCGGTGCCCGTCCGGGCCCAGGCACCCGCACCGGCCCAGGCCCAGGCCCCGGTTCCCACGCCGACGCAGACCGCCGGCCCCACCCCCGGCCCCGCGCGGAGCGCCGCCCCCGCCCCGGCGCCCGCGCCGGCCCGGACCGCGGCGGCGTCCGCGCCCACCGAGAGCGCCGCGCCCGACCGGCAGCCCGCTCCCGTCCCCTGGGCGCAGCAGGTGCACGATCTCGCGCGCCAGGTCCCGGCGCAGGGCGGGGAACCGGCCGCCCCGGCGCCGTGGCGGCCGGTGGCGAACGACCCGTTCGCCTCCGCGCAGGAGCAGGCGCGGCCGGCGTCGCCGGGGAAGCGCCTGGTGGCCCGGCTGATCGACTCCGTGGTGGTCGGCGCGGTCGTCGCGGCCGCCGCGGTGCCGCTGGGGACGGCGGCGTACGAGCACCTGCGCGACAAGGTGGACGCCGCGCGGCTGAGCGGCGAGGAGGTCACGGTCTGGCTGATCGACGGCACGACGGGCGTGCAACTCGGCATCATCGCCGCCGTCGCGCTCGTCACCGGACTGCTCTACGAGGTACTGCCCACCGCCAAGTGGGGCCGCACGCTGGGCAAGAAACTGCTGGGCCTGCGCGTGCTGGACATCGAGAGCCAGTACGAGCCGGGCTTCGGGCAGGCGCTGCGCCGCTGGCTCACCCACACGGTGCTGGACGTGCTCGTCATCGGCTTCCTCGGGCTGCTCTGGTGTCTCTTCGACCGGCCCTGGCGGCAGTGCTGGCACGACAAGGCGGCACGTACCTTCGTGGCCCGCGAGCGCTGACACCCGAACGGCCCCCGCCGGAGGCGCGGCCGAATCGTCCGGGTTTCACTCGGGGCATGAGCACCGATCAGCCCGAGGACCCGTTCGCCAAGCCGCCCCGGGAGCCGTCCGAGCCTGCGCAGCCCCCGCCTGGGCAGCCTCCGCCCGGGCAGCAGCCGTACCAGCCGCCCCCGTACCAGCCCCCGCCCGGCGGTGGCTCGCCCTACGACCAGCCGCCCCCTCCGGGTTACGGCGGCGGGCCCTACGCGGGCGGCGACCCCTACGGCGGCGCGGCCGAGCCCGATCCCCTCGCGGGGATGCCCCCGCTGGCGAACCGGGGGCGCAGGCTGGTCGCGCGCATCGTCGACGGCCTGATCATCGGCATCCCGGTCTTCGGCGTCACCACGGCGATCTGGGGAGTGGACGCCACCATCGGCGAGTCGTTCGCCCAAGGCGTGATCTACGCCGTGATCTACCTGGCCTACCAGGTGTTCATGCTCCCCCGGTACGGGCAGAGCCTCGGCAAGAAGCTGCTCAAGGTGCGGGTCGGCATGCTGGCCGACGGTGCCAATCCGTCGAACGCGGCGGCGCTCAAGCGGGAGTCGGTCTACTCGCTGGTGCCGATCATCCCTTGCTGCGGCGAGATCTTCTGGATCATCGAAGTGCTCTGGTGCACGTGGGACAAGCCGTTCCGTCAGTGCCTGCACGACAAAGCGGGGCAAACCGTGGTGGTTTCGGTGGAGTAAGGCACGCTGTGGGCTGATCGTCGCAGTGCCGTGACCAACTGCGTCTATGCGTTGTCAGGCCCGGCTGATTTACTCACTCCATGAGTTCGAATCAACCGCCCGGCTACGGTTACCCGCAGGGCGGCTCGGGGGGCCAGGACCCGTACGGACAGAATCCGTACGGACAGCAGCCGCACCCCCAGGGCCAGAACCCTTACGAGCAGCAGCCGTTCCCGCAGCAGCAGCAGCCCTACGCCTATCCGCAGCAGGGGCCCGGCTACGGCCAGATGCCCATGGACCCGGCCCTGGCGGGCATGCCCCCGCTGGCCGGCAGCGGCCAGCGCTTCGTCGCCCGGCTCATCGACGGGGCGATCTTCCTCGTCCTCGCGTTCGTCCTGTTCGCGGCCTTCGGCGCGTCGTTCACCGACCCCGACGACCTGGGCAAGGTCGCCGTGGTGTCGCTCCTCGTCGGCATCGCCAGCTTCCTCTACGAAGCGCTGATGCTGAAGTCCAGCGGCCAGACCATCGGCAAGAAGGTCATGAAAATCCGCGTGGCGCGGCTCGCCGACGGCGCCGTCCCCGGCAACGCGGCCTGGGCCCGCGCCGGTACGTACGCGGGTGCGAGCGTCGTCGGCAACGTGATCCCCTGCGTGGGCTTCGTTGTGCCGCTGCTCAACGCCCTCTGGCACCTGTGGGACAAGCCGTACCGCCAGTGCTGGCACGACAAGGCGGCCAAGACCGTCGTCGTCAAGGTCTGACGCGCGCATCGAACACCAAGGCCCCGGAGCCTGCGCTCCGGGGCCTTCGGCGTATCGCGGGTGTGCGGTGCCCGGCGCCTCAGCGCCTCAGCGAGTGCTCGCCCAACCGGGTTTCGGCGGTGCCGCGGACGCGGGGCCGGGGGACCGGGTGCCGCTCGACGGGGAATTCGCGCTTGGTGCGGCGGGCGCCGGCCGGGATCGCCGCCGTCACGGCGACCAGGACGCCGAGCACCAGTCCCGCGAAGGCGATGACCGCCACCGCGATGCCCGATCGCGCCTCGGAGAGCAGCAGCATCGCGAGGGTGGAGAGCACCACGGTCGCGGAACCGTAGGTCAGCTGGGCGGGAGTGGGACGTGGCATGGCTGATCCGTCCTCGTATACGTCGATGGTGGCGGAGCGTCGGCCAGGGCGGTCTTCCGGGCGGTTCGGACGTGGCACGCCAACCACCGACCCTACGTTGCGGGATGCCCGTGCGGAACGCCTGGTAAGCGTGACCTAACCCACGGTACGGAAGCACGGGGGGCGCACGGGGTCGCATCGCGTTCTTCCCCCGGCCAATTGCCTTGTGCCGAACTGGGCTTGTACCGCCCGATGTGTCCGCTATCTGCAACGGCGCGGTCGCTCACCGTACTTGTCGGTCATGGTCAAGTCAAGATCTGTCTTTTCACGCGTCACTCCGGTGCAATGGCTTCACCCTAGGGAGGTCAATACATCGTGATAAGCCAACGACGGACCATCAGATCCGCCGCTCTGGCCGTGGCGATCGCCGCAATAGGCGCCACCGCTTTTCCCGTCGCGGCAGCCCAGGCCGACTCTCAGGCCCGTGTCGTGCGCCATGACCCGGCGAAGGCGGAGCGCGTCGAGCATGATCTGAAGGGCCCGCTGAGCGAGCGTCAGTCCGCGCAGCGCCAGCAGGCGATCGAGCAGGTCATCTCCGGCAAGTCCAAGGTCGAGGACCGCGGTGCCTCGGACGTGGTGAAGCTCGGCAAGAACAAGTACGTCGAGCTCGCGCGCGAGAAGACCGACAAGATCTTCGTGATCCTGGCCGAGTTCGGCACCAAGGTCGACCCCGAGTACGGCGGCACGACCGGCCCCGCGCACAACCAGATAGCCAAGCCCGACCGCCGCACGGACAACAGCACGGCGTGGCAGGCGGACTACAACAAGCAGCACTTCCAGGACCTGTACTTCTCCAAGGCCTCCGGCAAGGAGTCGATGGCGAAGTACTACGAGAAGCAGTCCTCCGGCCGCTACTCCGTCGCCGGCGAGGTCGCCGACTGGGTCAAGGTCGACTGGAACGAGGCCCGGTACGGCAGCAACAAGTGCGACACCTGCACCTGGAACCTCGTCGCCGACGCGGTGAACAAGTGGGTCGCCGCGCGCAAGGCCGCCGGTGACTCCGCCGCCACGATCAAGGCGAAGCTGGCCGAGTACGACCAGTGGGACCGTTACGACTACGACGGCGACGGCAACTTCAACGAGTCCGACGGCTACATCGACCACTTCCAGATCGTGCACGCCGGTGAGGACGAGTCCGCCGGCGGCGGCGCCCAGGGCGAGGACGCGATCTGGGCCCACCGGTGGTACGCCTACGGCACCGACATCGGTGCCACCGGCCCGGAGGGCAACCTGCTCGGCGGCACCCAGATCGGCGACACGGGCGTCTGGGTCGGCGACTACACCGTCCAGCCGGAGAACGGCGGCCTCGGCGTCTTCGCCCACGAGTACGGCCACGACCTCGGTCTGCCGGACCACTACGACACCACCAACACCGCCGAGAACTCCACGGGCTTCTGGACGCTGATGTCGTCCGGTTCCTGGCTCGGTGAGGGCAAGGACACCATCGGTGACCTGCCCGGCGACATGACCGCCTGGGACAAGCTGCAGCTCGGCTGGCTGAACTACGCCACCGCCAAGGCCGGCAAGATCTCGTCCACCACCCTCGGTGTCGCGGAGTACAACACCGCGAAGAAGCAGGGCCTGGTCGTCACGCTCCCCAAGAAGACCGTGACCACCCAGCTGGCGACCCCGGCCGAGGGCACCAGGCAGTGGTGGAGCGGCAAGGGCAACGACCTGAGCAACACCCTCACCCGTGACGTCGACCTGACCGGGAAGAGCTCGGCGAGCCTGTCCCTCAAGGCCTGGTACGACATCGAGCGCAGCTACGACTACCTCTACACCGAGGTGTCCACCGACGGCGGCTCCACCTGGACCGCGCTCGACGGCACCATCGGCGGCGCCCCGCTCCCGCGCGACGCCAGCGACAAGCCGGCCCTGACCGGCAGCGCGACGTCCTACCAGGACATGGTGCTCCCGCTGGACGCCTACGCGGGCCAGTCGGTCAAGCTCCGCTTCCGCTACCAGTCCGACGGCGGCGTGGCCCTGAAGGGCTTCCTCGCCGACGCGATCACCGTGACCGCCGACGGCGCGACCGTGCTGAGCGACGGCGCCGAGTCCGGTGACAACGGCTGGACCGCGAAGGGCTTCTCGACCAAGGGCTCCACGTTCTCCGAGGACTACGCGCAGTACTACATCGCGGAGAACCGGCAGTACGTCTCGTACGACAAGACCCTGAAGGTCGGCCCCTACAACTTCGGCTGGGCCAGCACCAAGGACAACTGGGTCGAGCACTACGCGTACCAGAACGGCCTGCTGATCTGGCTGTGGGACACCTCGCAGGACGACAACAACGTCAGCGAGCACGCCGGTTCCGGCAAGATCCTCCCGATCGACGCCCACCCCAAGGCGCTGAAGTGGTCGGACGGCACGGTCATGCGCAACCGCGTGCAGTCCTACGACTCCACGTTCACCCGGGCCCGCACCGACGCGATCACCCTGCACAAGAACGGTGTCGCCACCAAGGTCGCGAGCCAGCCGGGGGTCCCGGTCTTCGACGACAAGAACTCCTACTGGTCGTCGGCGAACCCCACCGGCAGCGTGAAGGTCTCCCCGACCAACACGCGCATCACGATCCTTCACGAGGCCAGGGACGGCAGCACCGTCACGGTGCTGGTCGGCCCCTCCAAGAAGTGATCACGCACCACCCGAAGTGACCTGATCGGCCCCCGTCCCCTGGTGGACGGGGGCCGATCCGCTCACCATGTCCGTATGGCCAGCGGCGGTTTCACCAGGCTCCCGAGCGGCGACGTCGTCGTGGCGCTGCGGTTGCCCTGGCCCGGCGGGGCCCCGGACGAGCACATAAGGGTGCTCGTGGTCGCGGTCAACCGCCAGCGTGCGCTGACCCGCCTGCGCAACCTGGGGTTCCGCACCGTCCGTCTGGTCGGCAACATGGAGCCCCCCACGGCCGACGAGATCAACGCCGTCCTCCACCATCCCGACGGCCTGGTCTGGCGCCGCATCCCCGCCCCGCCCGCCGCCGCCTGGCAGTCCATCGCGGCGCTGCTGGGGCCGACGGTCCGCCGCTGAGCGTCCGCCGGGTCCCCACCGCGGGCCGCGGCCGTCAGTCCCGGCCGCCGACCACCGGCTTCCCGGACACCTCGGCGCCGGCCGCGCGCAGTTCCCGTATCGCCCGCTCGGTCGTCTCCGCCATCACCCCTGCCGTCAGGTCCAGCAGGACCCGGGTGCGGAAGCCCTCGCGCACGGCGTCCAGCGCGGTCGCCCGTACGCAGTGGTCGGTGGCGATCCCGACGACGTCGACCTCCGCCACCCCGCGCTCGCGCAGCCACCGGGTCAGCCCGGTGCCGTTCTCGTCGGCGCCCTCGAAGCCGCTGTAGGCGCCCGAGTAGGCGCCCTTGTCGAAGACCGCCTCGACCGCGCCCGAGGCGACCGCCGGCGCGAAGTTGGGGTGGAAACCGACGCCCTCGGTGCCGGCCACGCAGTGCACCGGCCAGGTGTGGACGTAGTCGGGGCGTTCGGAGAAGTGGTCTCCGGGGGAGACGTGGTGGTCGCGGGTGGCCACGACGTGCCGGTAGCCGGCCGTGGCGTCCCCGATGAGGTCGGTGATGGCTGCGGCGACCTCGGCGCCGCCGGCGACCGCCAGGCTGCCGCCCTCGCAGAAGTCGTTCTGCACGTCCACGACGATCAGTGCGCGGTGCATGGTGGTCGGTCCTTTCCCCTCGCTGTCGCTTCTCGACTGTAATGAGCCGGGGCCCTGCCGCGGCAGGGCGGGTCAGTGCGTGATGTACTCCGTCGGCAGCACCGGCTCGCCGCGCGACAGCTGGGTCGCGGACAGCGGCAGCGCGGCGCGCGCCTCGATGTGCCGGGTGCGCGCGGCGTCGAGCGGCTCCCGGTGCACGGTCTCGCCGCCCAGCACCAGCGGCACCAGCAGCTGCCGGTCCGCCAGCGGTCCGGGGACGGGGCCGGTGCCGATCACCTCGGCCTCGGCGACCCCGTCGGCGTCCAGCCGGCGGGCCGCCCACTTGCGCCCGCCGATGCTGGTCTTGCCGCCCATCGACTTCTTGGCGACCGGCACCAGCGGCGCCTCCGGGTCGTCGGAGGCCGCGCGGGCCACCAGCTTGTACACCATCGAGCAGGTCGGATGCCCGCTGCCGGTCACCAGCGAGGTGCCGACCCCGTAGGCGTCGACCGGTGCCGCGGCCAGCGAGGCGATCGCGTACTCGTCCAGGTCCGAGGTGACCACGATCCGGGTGTTCTTCGCCCCGAGGTCGTCGAGCTGCTGCCGCACCCGGTGCGCGAGCAGCAGCAGGTCGCCGGAGTCGATGCGCACCGCCCCGAGCTCGGGCCCGGCGATCTCCACGGCAGCCCGCACGGCGGTGGCCACGTCGAAGGTGTCGACCAGCAAGGTGGTGCCCCGGCCGAGCGACTCCACCTGGGCGGTGAAGGCGTCCCGCTCGTCGTCGTGGAGCAGGGTGAAGGCGTGCGCGCTGGTGCCGATGGTCGGCAGGCCGTAGCGGAACCCGGCGGCCAGGTTGCTGGAGGAGGCGAAGCCTCCGACGTAGGCGGCACGCGAGGCCGCCACCGCCGCCAGCTCGTGGGTGCGGCGGGCGCCCATCTCCATCAGCGGCCGGCCGGCGGCGGCCACGGCCATCCGGGACGCGGCGGCGGCGATCGCCGAGTCGTGGTTGAGGATCGACAGCACGACCGTCTCCAGCACCACCGCCTCGGCGAAGGTGCCCTCCACCCGCAGGATCGGCGAGCCGGGGAAGTACACCTCGCCCTCGAGATACCCCAGGACGTCGCCGCGGAAGCGGTAGCCGGCCAGCCATTCCAGGGTGGGCGCGTCCACGACCCGCTCCCGTTCCAGGAAGCCGAGGACGGCGTCGTCGAAGCGGAAGTTCTCCACGGCGTCCAGCACCCGTCCGGTGCCGCCCACCACCCCGTACCTGCGCCCCTCGGGCAGCCGCCGGGTGAACACCTCGAACACCGAACGCCGGTGGGCGGCGCCGCTGCGCAGCGCGGCCTGCAGCATCGTCAGCTCGTACCGGTCGGTGAACAGCGCGGTGGAGGGGACCGTGACGGGCAGCCCCAGGTCTGCAGTGCTCATGCCGAGGATGCTACCCCCAAATCTCGTCAGAGTGACGATTTCTCGGGAGGCCGGTTTCGCTGTCGGCAGGGTGTGGTGACAGCATGGGTCTCGTGAGTGTCGCCCCCGCAGAGATCGAACGGACCGAGTCGACCGAGGCCCCTTTCGAGGTGCCGTCCCCGGACGTTCCCTGGGTGACCCTCGTCCACAACGACCCGGTCAATCTGATGAGCTACGTGACCTACGTCTTCCAGGCCTACTTCGGCTACCCGAAGGACAAGGCCACCAAGCTCATGCTCGACGTGCACCACAAGGGCCGGGCCGCGGTGTCCAGCGGCTCGCGCGAGGAGATGGAGCGCGACGTGCAGGCGATGCACGGCTACGGGCTGTGGGCCACCCTGACGCAGGACCGCTGAGCCCGCGGGACGGGATCGCCGAGACCACCCAGACCACCGAGACCACCGAGCCCCTGAGGGACGGCTGATACTGACATGCCCGGGTACTTCGAGACCGCTGCCGGAGGCGGCGCCGCCGTCGCCCTCGACGAGGTCGAGATCTCCATCCTGCGCAGCCTGGCCGTACAGCTCCTTGAGCTGATCGGCCCCGCAGACGCCGACGGGGCCGAACCGGCCGACCCGTTCGCCGAACTGTTCGCGGAGGGCCCCACCGAGCCCCCGCAGGACCCGGCGCTCGCCCGGCTCTTCCCCGACGCCTACGAGGAGAAGGCGGACTCCTCGGAGTTCCGCCGCTACACCGAGAACGACCTGCGCACCCGCAAGCGCGGCGACGCGCTCGCCGTCGTCCGCAGCCTCGACGCCCTGACCGCCGGCGGCGACGGGGGAGCGGTGCTCACCCTCGACGCGGAGCAGGCGCGCCGGTGGCTCGGCACCCTCAACGACCTGCGGCTGACCATGGGGACCCGGCTGGAGATCACCGAGGACGAGGACAACGAGCTCTACCGCCTGCCGGACTCCGATCCGCGCAAGCCGCTCGTCATGGCCTACCTCTGGCTCGGGGCACTCCAGGAGAGCCTCGTCGAGACCCTCATGCCCTGATCCGGGAGGCGTCCGGTCGCCGACGCGACGCTCAGAGGACGCTCAATTCGGGATAACGATCACGTCACCCCACACGACCGCATTCCCGTTCGGCGCACCTTTTGTCCACTTCTTCCTGTGCGGTATGCCACATTTGCGCTGCGTGCCCGGCGCACACCCCGTGATACGAATCCTCGACCACCGGCCGTGACGCCACCCCTGTCGCGGTCGGTCGCGTGGCCGGCTGATCCCGGCGTGCACCTCCACCATCCGGGGGGACCGGAGCCCGGCCCCGGCCAGTACGGCCGGACGGGCATGGAGAAAGGCACAGCACCATGACCTCGACGCAGGTCGAGCAGTACGAATCGGGCGGCGGCGCCACGGGGACCGCGCCGGAGGAGGGCTACAAGCGCGGACTCGGCGCCCGCCAGGTCCAGATGATCGCCATCGGCGGCGCCATCGGCACCGGCCTGTTCTACGGGTCCAGCAAGGGCATCGCCGCCATCGGGCCCAGCCTCATCGCCTGCTACGCAGCCGCCGGCATCGTGATCTTCTTCATCATGCGGGCCCTCGGCGAGCTCCTCACCTACCGCCCCACCTCCGGCAGCTTCGCCGACTACGCCCGCGAGTTCTTCGGGCCGTTCGCCGGCTTCGCCACGGGCTGGTCGTACTGGGCCCTGTGGGTCACCGCCTGCATGTCCGAGGTCACCGTCGCGGGCGCCTACATCAACTTCTGGTGGCCGTCGATCCCGGTCTGGTCCACCGCCGCGGTCGCCCTCGTGGTGCTCTTCGTCGCCAACCTCGTCTCGGTCAAGATCTTCGGCGAGCTGGAGTTCTGGTTCTCCACGATCAAGGTCACCGCGATCGTCGCCATGATCGTCATCGGCGTCGGCATCCTGACCTTCGGCTTCTCCTCCGCCGGCGACACCGCGTCGGTCACCCACCTCTGGGCCGACGGCGGCTTCGCCCCCAGCGGCGCCTGGCAGGCCATGCTCGCCATGCAGGGCGTGATTTTCGCCTACCTCGGCGTCGAACTGGTCGGCACCACCGCCGGCGAGGCCGAGAACCCCAAGCAGACCCTGCGCAAGGCGATCAACACCCTCCCGGTCCGCATCGGCGTCTTCTACGTCGGCACGCTGATCATCCTGCTGTCGGTCTTCTCCTGGACCAAGTACACCCCGGGCGTCAGCCCCTTCGTCCAGGTGTTCGCCCAGGTCGGCATCCCCGGCGCGGCCGGGATCATGAACTTCGTGGTCCTCACCGCGGCCCTGTCCTCCTGCAACTCCGGCATCTACTCCACCGGCCGCATGCTGCGCGGCCTGGCCGTCAACGGCGAGGCGCCCAAGGCCGTGGCGAACCTCAGCAACCGGCAACTGCCGCTGCCCGCGCTCGTCATGTCCACCCTCGTCATGGGCATCGGAGTGATCGTCAACATCGTCTCCCCGGACAAGGCCTTCGTCTACATCACCTCGGTCGCCACCTGCGCCGGCCTGTGGACCTGGATCACGATCCTCGCCGCCCACCTGCGCTACCGCGCCAAGGTCCGCGCCGGGCTGCTGCCCGCCTCCGACTTCCGCATGCCCGGCGCCCCGGTCACCAACTGGATCGCCATCGTCGCGCTGCTCTTCGTCGTCGTCCTCATGGCGACCGACGCCGACACCCGCCTCGGGCTCTTCGTGTGGCTCGTCTGGTCGGCGCTGCTCGGCATCGGCTACCTCGTCGTCAAGCGGCGCGCCCGCGGCGAGTCCCCCCTGGCCGTCGCCCAGCAGTAGCCGCGCGTCCCACCAGACGGCCCCCGGACGGGATCCGGGGGCCGTCTGCCTATCCTGACGACCATGCTGACCCTCACCCGTGCCCTGCACGACGCACTCGTCGCCCACGCCCGCGCCGACCACCCCGACGAGGCCTGCGGCGTGATCGCCGGCCCCGCCGGCACCGACCGGCCCGAGCGGCACATCCCGATGCTCAACGCGGCCCGCTCGCCCACGTTCTACGAGTTCGACTCCACCGACCTGCTCAAGCTTTACCGGGAACTCGACGACCGCGACGAGGAGCCGGTGGTCATCTACCACTCGCACACCGCGACCGAGGCCTACCCGTCGCGCACCGACATCGGCTACGCCAACGAGCCCGGCGCCCACTACGTGCTGATCTCCACCGCCGACACCGACGACGCCGGGCCCTTCCAGTTCCGCTCGTACCGGATCGTGGACGGCGAGGTCACCGAAGAGCCCGTCGAGATCGTCGACCCCACCGTCTGAGACACCCGGGTCCGCATCATGGGACGACCTTCTCTGGGTCCCCGGGGGAATCGATACGATGAACCCATGGTTCCCCACGACGTGAGCGACAAGGCGCCGGGCACACTGCTCGTGGCGCGGCTGCACGTCGACCTGTGCCGCCTCGCCAGCGCGGCATGTCCGTGCGCCTGAGCACGTCCGCCCGCGCCATCCCCCCGCCTTACCCGCCGTCCTCACGCACCCACTGGAGCCGACGCATGGCCATCGAGGTCCGCATCCCGACCATCCTCCGCACCTACACCGACGGCGCCAAGGCCGTCGAAGGCAGCGGCAGCACCCTCGACGAACTCCTCGCCGACCTCGACACCCGCCACACCGGCATCCGCGAGCGCATCGTCGACGCGGGCGAACTGCGGCGCTTCGTCAACGTCTACCTCAACGACGAGGACGTCCGTTTCCTCGACGGCATCTCCACCAAGCTCACCGACGGCGACAGCGTGACGATCCTCCCCGCCGTCGCCGGTGGCATGCGCTGATGCGGTACGACAGCCCGCTGGCAGCCGTCGGCAACACCCCGCTGGTACGGCTGCCGCGCCTGTCCCCCTCCACCGAGGTCTCCGTCTGGGCCAAACTGGAGGACCGCAACCCCACCGGCTCCGTCAAGGACCGCCCGGCCCTGCACATGATCGAGCAGGCCGAACGCGCCGGACGGCTCACCCCCGGCTGCACGATCCTCGAGCCCACCTCCGGCAACACCGGCATCTCGCTCGCCATGGCCGCCAGGCTCAAGGGCTACCGCATGGTCTGCGTCATGCCCGAGAACACCTCCTCCGAGCGGCGCGAGCTGCTCGCGATGTGGGGCGCCGAGATCATCCCCTCCCCGTCCGCCGGCGGCTCCAACACCGCCGTCCGCGTCGCCAAGGAACTGGCCGCCGAGCACCCCGACTGGGTGATGCTGTACCAGTACGGCAACCCGGACAACGCCGGCGCCCACTACGCCGGCACCGGCCCCGAGATCCTCGCCGACCTGCCCACCGTCACCCACTTCGTCGCCGGCCTCGGCACCACCGGCACCCTCATGGGCGTCGGCCGCTACCTGCGCGAGAAGGTCCCCGGCGTGCAGATCGTCGCCGCCGAGCCCCGCTACGACGACCTCGTCTACGGACTGCGCAACCTCGACGAGGGCTTCATCCCCGAGCTCTACGACGAGTCCGTCCTCACCACCCGCTTCTCCGTCGGCTCCGAGGACGCCGTCCGCCGCACCCGCGAACTGCTGCGGCAGGAGGGCATCTTCGCCGGCGTCTCCACCGGAGCCGCCCTGCACGCCGCCCTCGGCGTGGCCCGCAAGGCCGAACGCGCCGGAGAACGCGCCGACATCGTGTTCGTGGTCGCCGACGGCGGCTGGAAGTACCTGTCGACCGGCATCTACACCGCCGAGTCCACCGAGGCGGCCGTCGCCGCCCTGCACGGCCAGCTCTGGGCCTGACCGCCCCCGCGGCGCCCCCGTCCCGGCGGAGTTCCGGCGACGAGGGCGCCGTACTGGTGATTCCGCCCACAACGGGGCTCCGCAGAGGAGCACGCGCACGCCGTGCGCCTTACGCTCAAGAGCACATGGCGGGTCGCTCCCGCCCCTCCCCCCTCCCCCTGCGGAGCGGGGGCGTCGTGGCGCGCCAACGCAAGACCCCCGGAACAATCCACGGAGGTTTCTGCACATGAAGCTCACCGTCGTCGGCTGCTCGGGGTCGTTCCCGTCCGCGGAATCGGCCTGCTCGAGCTACCTCATCGAGGCCGACGGCTTCCGGCTGCTTCTCGACATGGGCAACGGCGCCCTCGGCGAGCTGCAGCGCCACTGCGGTCTGTACGACCTCGACGCGATCCTGCTGAGCCATCTGCACGCCGACCACTGCATCGACATGTGCGCGTACTTCGTCGCGCGCTACTACCGCCACGAGGGCGGCCCCGCCCACGCCATCCCGGTCTACGGCCCCGCGGGCACCGAGCGGCGGCTGGCCAGCGCGTACGGCGACATGCCCGACGAGAAGTGCATGAGCGAGGTCTTCGACTTCCGCACCCTCGAACCCGGCACCTTCCGGCTCGGCCCCTTCAGCATCACCGCGGACGTCGTCAGCCACCCCGTGGAGGCGTACGGCTTCCGTGTCGAGCACGGCGGACGCGCCCTCACCTATTCGGGTGACACCGGGCCCTGCGACGCGCTGCTGACGCTCACCGAGGGCACCGACCTCTTCCTGTGCGAGGCCTCCTTCACGCACGGCAAGGAGGACATCCCCGGGCTGCACCTGAACGGCCGCGAGGCCGGCGAGTACGCGGACCGCGCCGGGGCCGGCCGGCTCCTGCTCACCCACATCCCGCCGTGGACCGACCCGCGCATCAACCTCGAGCACGCCCGCGAGGTCTACGACGGCCCGGTCGAGGTGGCGAAGGCGGGCGCGGTCTACGAGATCTGACCGCCCCGCCCCGCCCCGAACGGCACGAAGCCCCCGGAACCCTGCGGTTCCGGGGGCTTCGCGTCGAGCTACGCCTTGGTGAGGTCCTCGATCTCCTCGTCGGGCTCGCGGCCCGGGGTGGGGAGGTTGAACCTGGTGATCGCGAAGCGGAAGACCACGTAGTAGATCGCGGCGAACACCAGGCCGATGGGGATGATCAGCCAGGGCTTCGTGTCGAGCCGCCAGTAGAGGGCGTAGTCGATCAGGCCGGCCGAGAAGTTGAAGCCCGCGTGCACGCCCAGCGCCCAGGTGACGGCCAGGGACACGGCAGTCAGGACCGCGTGCACCACGTACAGCAGCGGGGCGACGAACATGAACGAGAACTCGATCGGCTCGGTGACACCCGTGACGAAGGAGGTCAGCGCGAGCGAGGTCATCATGCCCAGTACGGCCTTGCGGCGCTCGGGGCGGGCGGAGTGCGCGATCGCCAGGGCCGCCGCCGGGAGGGCGAACATCATGATGGGGAAGAAGCCCGACATATACATGCCGGCGCTGGGGTCGCCTGCGAGGAACCTGCCGTAGTCGCCGTGCGCGACCTGGCCGGCGGCGTCGGTGAAGTCACCCAGCTGGAACCAGGCCACCGTGTTGACGAACTGGTGCATGCCGATCGGGATCAGCGCGCGGTTGACCAGGCCGAACAGACCCGCGCCGGTCGCGCCGAGGCCTGTCATCCACTCGCCGAAGTTGCCGATGCCCTCGCCGATGGGCTCCCAGACCAGGCCGAAGAAGACGCCGACGACAATGCCGACGAACGCCATGATGATCGGCACCAGGCGGCGGCCGTTGAAGAAGCCGAGCCAGTCCACCAGTTTGGTGCGGTGGTACCGCTGCCACAGGACGGCGGACAGCAGGCCCATGATGATGCCGCCGAGTACGCCGGGATTGTTGTAGGTCGCGGCTATGTCCGCGCCCTTCTGGACCTTGGCCTCGGTGACCGGGAAGGCTTCCAGCACCTTGCTGTAGACCAGGAATCCGACGACGGCCGCCAGCGCCGTCGAGCCGTCCGCCTTCTTGGCGAAGCCGATGGCCACGCCCACGCAGAAGAGCAGCGGCAGCGCGCCGGTGAGGGCACCGCCCGCCTTGTCGAAGACCAGGGCGACCTTGTCCCAGCCGAGCCCCTCGGCGCCGAAGACGTCGGGCTGGCCCAGCCGGACCATGAGGCCCGCCGCCGGCAGCACGGCGATCGGCAGCTGCAGGCTGCGGCCGATCTTCTGCAGGCCCTGGAAAAGGCCGGAGCCCCGCTTCTTCGCTGCGGGGGCCGCCGATGCGGTGGCGGTTGTCATGAGGGGTCCTCCTGGTCTAAACCACCGAGTGGTGTAGACCAGTATTAACATGTAAGCAACGCATCAAGGAAAGCTTCGCCGCCTGTGGTCTAGACCACACTCCCGAGCGTGGCGCCCCCGTTACGCCTTGGTGTTGTCCCGCGCCATCTCCTCCGCGACCTCCTCCGGCTCGCGCCCCGGCGTCGCCAGATCGAACCTGGTGATCACGAAGCGGAAGAGCGCGTAGTACACCGCCGCGAAGGCCAGCCCGATCGGGACGATCAGCCAGGGCCTGGTCGCCAGGTGCCAATTGATGACGTAGTCGATCAGCCCCGCCGAGAACGAGAAGCCGTCGTGCACGCCCAGCGCCCACGTCACCGCCATCGAGACCCCGGTGAGCACCGCGTGCACCGCGTACAGCGCCGGCGCGATGAACATGAACGAATACTCGATCGGCTCGGTGATGCCCGTCACGAACGAGGTCAGCGCCACCGACAGCATCAGCCCCCCGACCTCCTTGCGACGGCTCGGGCGGGCGCAGTGCGTGATCGCCAGTGCGGCGGCGGGCAGCGCGAACATCATGATCGGGAAGAAGCCCGAGGTGAACTGCCCCGCCGTCGGGTCACCCGCCAGGAAACGCGTGACGTCGCCGTGCACCACGGTGCCGTCCGGCGTGGTGAAACTGCCGAACTGGAACCACACGAAGACATTGAGGAACTGGTGCAGCCCCACCGTCAGCAGCGCCCGGTTCGCCACGCCGAAGATCCCCGACCCGTACGAGCCCAGATCCGTCAGCCACTGGCTGAAGGAGGTCAGACCGCCGCCGATCGGCGGCCAGACCCACACCGACAGCACCGCGAAGACGATCGCGACGAACGCCATGATGATCGGCACCAGCCGGCGGCCGTTGAAGAAGCCGAGCCAGTCCACCAGCCTGGTGCGGTGGTACCGCTGCCAGAAGAAGGCGGTCAGCAGCCCGATCACGATGCCGCCGAAGACCCCCGGATTCTGGTACGCCGCCGGAACCGCCTGCGACGGCGTCCCCGGCGGGACGCACGCCCCGCTGATCATGCTCGCCTGCACGAAGACCGCCCCCTTCGGGCAGTCCTGCGGGAACTGGTGCAGCACCCCGTAGTAGACGAGGAAACCCGCCACCGCCGCCAGCGCCGTCGAGCCGTCCGACTTCTTCGCCATCCCGATCGCGACACCCACCGCGAACAGCAGCGGCAGCCCCAGCGAGCCGTCCAGCAGCGCCCCGCCCGCGCCGTCGAAGACCCTCGCCACGTTGTCCCAGCCGAGGCCCTTCGGGCCGAAGACGTCGTCCTGGCCCAGCCGGTTCAAGATGCCCGCCGCCGGCAGCACCGCGATGGGCAGCTGCAGACTGCGCCCCATCTTCTGCAGCCCCTGGAACAGGACGCCGCTCCACTTCCGGCTCGGACGCGGAGCGGCTGCGGCGGCGTCCGAACCCATGGGACTACCTCCCGGCAGGTAATGTGGTGTAGACCAGTTGCGGCACGGCTGCGCCCCTCATGCATCCCCGCAAAAGCGGTCCCACACTGCATTACCGTGTGAAATCGGACCGAACGGCCGAGACCAACCAGGAGTACAGATGGCCAGCAAGGCAGAGAAGATCGTCGCCGGGCTCGGCGGACTCGACAACATCGAAGAAGTCGAGGGCTGCATCACCCGACTCCGCACCGAGGTCAAGGACGCCTCGCTCGTCGACGAGGCCGCGCTCAAGGCCGCCGGAGCACACGGCGTCGTCAAGATGGGCACCGCGATCCAGGTCGTCATCGGCACCGACGCCGACCCCATCGCCGCCGACATCGAGGACATGATGTGACCCGGCGCTGACCGCCGGCCACCCGCGCCCCGCGCACGCCCCACCCGCGGCTCACCCGCCGCTCACCCGCAAGGGGCCCGTTCCCCCACCGGCACGGGCCCCCGGCAGCCGTACGACTAGGCTCGACGCCATGTCTCGTATCGACGGCCGCACCCCCGAAGAGCTCCGCCCCGTCACCATCCAGCGCGGCTGGAGCAAGCACGCCGAAGGATCCGTCCTGGTCTCCTTCGGCGACACCAAGGTCCTCTGCACCGCCTCCGTCACCGAGGGCGTACCCCGCTGGCGCAAGGGCAGCGGCGAAGGCTGGGTCACCGCCGAATACGCCATGCTCCCCCGCGCCACCAACACCCGCGGCGACCGCGAATCCGTCCGCGGCAAGATCGGCGGACGCACCCACGAGATCTCCCGCCTCATCGGCCGCTCCCTGCGCGCCGTCATCGACTACAAGGCGCTCGGCGAGAACACCGTCGTCCTCGACTGCGACGTCCTCCAGGCCGACGGCGGCACCCGCACCGCCGCCATCACCGGCGCCTACGTCGCCCTCGCCGACGCCGTCAACTGGATGCACGCCCGCAAACTCGTCCGCGCCAAGGCCCAGCCGCTCACCGACACCGTCAGCGCCGTCAGCGTCGGCATCATCGACGGCGTCCCCATGCTCGACCTCCGCTACGAGGAGGACGTCCGCGCCGAGACCGACATGAACGTCGTCTGCACCGGCGACGGCCGCTTCGTCGAGGTCCAGGGCACCGCCGAGGGCCAGCCCTTCGACCGCAAGGAACTCAACAGCCTCCTCGACCTCGCCGTCGCCGGCTGCGCCGAACTCCACGCCCTGCAGCGCGCCGCCCTCGCCGACCTCGAACAGATCGCCAAGAGCTGACAAAGAACGCGTCTGGGAAACGGAACTCGGAGACGGCGCGGTGCGTGATTAAAGGTATGCACCCACGCACCCGCCGCCTCGCAGCCCTCGCCGCCGCAGCCGCCCTCGGCGCCACCGCCCTCATCGGCTGCAGCGCCGTCGACGCCGTCGACAAGGCCCTCGACTGCGCCAACGTCGCCGCGCAGGTCGCCACCGACGTCCAGAACCTGCAGGACGCGGTGAACAACGCGGGCAACAGCCCCCAGGACGCCGCCAACGCCCTCGACCAGATCGCCGACGACCTCGCCGACCTCGGCGACAAGACCGGCAACGCCGACGTCAACACCGCGGTCAACGACCTCCAGAAGGCCGTCGAGAACGCACAGAAGGCCGCCGAGAACGGCGACGTACCCGACATCACCCCCGTCGCCGACGCCGCCTCCGAACTCTCCAAGGTCTGCACCCCCGGCTGACGGGATAATCGGACCATGCCGCACACCCGCCTGGTCCTCGCCACCCGCAACGCCCACAAGGTCGCCGAACTCCACGCCATCCTGGCCGACGCCGGGCTCGGCGTGGAGCTCGTCGGCGCCGACGCCTACCCCGAGATTCCCGACGTCCGCGAGACCGGCGTCACCTTCGCCGAGAACGCCCTCCTCAAGGCCCACGCCCTCGCCCAGGCCACCGGCCTCCCCGCCGTCGCCGACGACTCCGGCCTCTGCGTCGACGTCCTCGGCGGCGCCCCCGGCATCTTCTCCGCCCGCTGGGCCGGCAAGCACGGCGACGACCGCGCCAACCTCGAACTGCTCCTCGCCCAGCTCTCCGACATCGACACCCCCCACCGCGCCGCCCACTTCATGTGCGCCGCCGCCCTCGCCCTCCCCGACGGCACCGAACGCGTCGTCGAGGGCCGCCTCCTCGGCACACTGCGCTTCGAGCCCCACGGCACCAACGGCTTCGGCTACGACCCGATCCTCCAGCCGCTGGGGGAGTCCCGTACGTGCGCCGAACTCACGGCGGAGGAGAAGAACGCCATCAGCCACCGCGGCCAGGCCTTCCGGGCCCTGGTCCCGGTGGTGCGGGAACTGGTGGGGTGAGTGCCTAAGGTCGTGGCCTGCGCATCCAATCCTTGGATTCGCAGGCCACGAATGGTGCGGCGGAAGGGATTCGAACCCTCAAGCCCGATCAAGGGCCACAGATCCTAAGTCTGCTGCGTCGCCACTGCGCCACCGCCGCTAGCCGCCACCCATGGTAACGGGTGGCGGCTGCGGGATCGCATACGGTTTACCGGCTCGGTGTGCGTCTGCCTCCTCGGCACCATGTGTCGGTGACGGCATGGCAGTTCGGGCAGAGCAGACGCAGGTTCTCCGCCCGGTCGTCCAGCCGGTCGCCGTTGATGTGATCCACTTCCAGCGTCATGGGCCTGCCGTGCCAGCTGTCGCCGGTGCCGCACTGGGCGCACCGGGAGGGCGTGCCGATCTCCGCGAGGGCCCTCCGCAGCAGTACGGCTTTGGTGCGGTAGCCGTCGGTACGGGCGACGAGGATGTCGGCCGCGGGCTTCCTGGCGTTGGGTCCGTTCCTGTTGCCGTGCGCCTGTCCGAGGAAGTGGTCGGTGCCGAGTCCGTCCGCGGCCAGCCAAGCGCGCAGTTGTGCGCGGGTGCGGGTGTTGTCGGGCCTGCCGAGCCGGCGGAGGGTCTCGGCCACGGAGACGGAATGCGCCACTGCCGCGTGGAGTTCCTCGGGCGTGGGGCGAGGGCGCTTGCGGCCTCTGCCGGAAGAGGGGCTGCGGAAATGGGAGATGTCGATGCCGAAATCACCGAACCGCTTCTCCAGGTAGCGGTGCAGCTTTCCGTAGGGGCTCCTGCCGAGGAACGCCACGACCTCCTTCATGGAGTGGCATCGTGCCGCTGCCGCCTCGAGCAGCTCGCGGGTGTACGGCGTCCCGGCGCTCACTGAGCCACACTCCGGTGGCGCCGTTTCCCCCGGCCCCGGTAGGTGTCCGTCGTCGCATGGCAGTTGGGACACAGCAGGCGGAGGTTGGCCAGACGGTTGTCCCGCCAGTTCCCGTCGAGGTGGTCGACCTCCAAGGGCAGTGGACGGCCGCACCAGACGGGCTCGGTTCCGCAGAGCGCGCAGCGCTCGGCCACACCCTTGGCCAGCATCGCGCGCTTGAGCCGGTCACTGTGCACACGGCGGGCGGCGTCCGCTTCCTGCCTGACCAGGATCTCGTCGTGCGACCGCCGACCCGTGCCACGTGGCCTCGTGACGAAATGCGAGGTGTCGATGCCGAATCCGCGGACGCGGCGGCTGATGTGCGTGTGCTGGCCTCCGACAGGCTCCACTCCCAGATGGCGCAGCACCTCGTACATGTTGGCCGATGCGGCGACTGCTTCGGCGAGGAGGTGACGTGTCCAACGACCGCCTTCCCGTTCGAAGTGCGATGTGTCCACGCTCAGACGTCTCATCCGCTCCCGCAGGTAGCTCCTGGTCGGGCTCTTCGGATCCAGCCCGAGTCTCGTCATCGCCTCGGTGAGCGTCCGCGAGGACGCCGCCGCCTCGGCGAGGAGTTCACGGGTGTAGGGGCTTGCGGGCACTGATGTCCCCCCATGCGATCGTGTGTTGCACTTTCGCACGTTTTAACGACCCACTTGTACGACGGTTACGCCGACCGGGATACGTCGGGGCGCTGCGCTTGACCGAGCCGACCGGGGTGGAGACCTCGACCCCCACCTTGACCTGGCCCTTGCCCTTCGCCGAGGTGCCCCCGTAGCCGATGGTC
>NZ_JBEZXR010000021.1:0-118386 GCF_040638135.1 Streptomyces sp. NPDC026673
ATCGAGGACCGGCGCCCCAACGCCAACGTCGACCCCTACGTCGTCACCCGCCTCATCGTCGACACCTGCTGCTCGGCCCTGGACAAGGCCGACCTCGTCTGACGCACCGCTGCTCCCCGAGGGCGCCCGTCCATGCGACGGGCGCCCTCGGCGCGTTCAGGGCGTACGGACGGCCTCGAAGAGGAAGCAGCCGTACTCCACGGCCCGTACGTGCACCAGGGCGACCCGCGGATCGGCGAACCGGGCCGCCAGGACGGCGTCGGCGGCGCCCGCGGCGACCTCGCCGGCGGTGAGCTGCACCAGGCGGCCGCCGAGGATGCGGCCCCGGGCGTCGTAGCAGCGGAACACCCGGCGGTCGCCGTGGAGCGGCGCGGGGTAGCCGGGGGCGTCCGGCGGGCCGGGGCAGTCCTCGGCGGCCGCGTGCACGAAGACCGGGCCGGTCTCGGCGTACGGCCCGGGGTCCGCCCCGGTCGCCGCGGCCCAGCGCCGCAGCGGCGCGTAGGCGGCCAGTGCGATCCGCTCCCCCGGCGCGCTGTGCCGCAGGCAGCAGCGGAGCGGGGCACCGCCCTCCGGGTCCGGCTCGGGGCGGGGGACGAGACCGGCGTCGTCGGTGCCGCGCAACTCCTCGACCACGGCCGGGGCGATGGCCCGGACCTCGTACGCGATGCGGTGGGTTTCCATGCCGCCAGCCTCGCCGGAACCGGTCACGGGCTCCGGCGGGATTCGGACGTCGTGCTCAGCGCCTGCCAGACGGCACGGTCGTCGGGCAGTCCCAGCCGGGCGAAGAGGGCGCCCCGGTTGCCGCCGCGCGGGTTCCAGAAGGTGTCGTGGGCGGCCAGGGCGGCGGCGTAGGCGCGCTGGACCGGGGTGGCGGACCGGGCCGCGGGCCAGCCGTCGGGGAAGGGCCCCGGCCACCGACAACGCCCTCCGCTGGGGCACTTGGCCGCTCCCGCGCCGGGTGCGGGGCGCGGTCGGCGGGGTGACCATCCCAGGATTCACTCGTTCTACGGAACGTGAATGCCCAGCACGCGACCGCCACCCGTCCCCGGCACGGCGCACCCGTCATCGTGGACGTCGAGGAGGCGGAGGCCGCACTCGTCGAGAACTACCCCCACCTGGTCCGGCTGGCGTACCTGACGCTGCCGCCGTCACTGGGCCGGCACCGAAGGGTGCTGACCGCGCACACCCTGACGCAGGGCGCGCTGCCGCGGTCGCCGTGCGAACCGGATCCGGCGGTGGCGGACGTACCCGGGCCGCGGGGGGCCGCCGACCCGGCGTACGCCCTGGTGCGGCAGGAAGTGCTGGACGCCGCGCTGGCGTTCGGGCGCGAGCGGGGCTGGCGCGGCCGGCTGCGCAGGGCGCTGGTGGGCGGCCCGGCGCCGTACGTCTGGGGGCTGCGGCTGCACACCAAGGCGACCGGGACGGACGAGGCCGAGCTGGACCGGGCCCTGGCCGGGCTGAACGCGGCCGGCCGGGCGGCCTACGCGCTGCTGGAGCTGGAACGGCCGCGGCATCCGGACGGCCGCGAGGTCCGCAGGCTGCTGGTGGCCGCCGGGGTGCCCGACCCGCGGGGCGCGCTGAAGGCCGCCAGGACGGTGCCGGAGGGCCTGCTGCTGGGCGGCAGCGGATTCGACCCGTGCACGGTGCAGGCCCGGCCGACCGATCTGCTGCGCAGGCGGCAGCACACACGGGTGGGACTGATCGCGGCGGGCGCGATCGCCGTCACCGTGACGCTGGTCGCGGTGCTGAGCGGCGGGCAGGACCCGTACCCGGCGGGCGGGTCTCCGGGCGCGTACGGGACCGCGGGGCTGCTCGACCCGGCGAAGCTGGTGCGGGTCGGGGACACCGCGTGGACCCGCGCCACCCGGGTCGACTTCACCGCCTGGCCGACCCGTGGCGGACGCGCCGGCGACCGGGCGCTGCTGGGCCGGGCGATGGCGGTGTGGGCGCAACCCTCCGCCCGGGTCGCCGTGTCGGCCACCAAGGGCACCGCCGAGGGACTGCCCGCGCAGCAGCCGCAGTTGCTGTACGCGGGGGACGTGGACGGCGCCACCGTGGTGCTGATGTACGACGGCCTGCGGCTGGTGCGCTACGCCGAACCGCGCACGGGCGGGGGCACGGCGGCCCTGGACTTCGCCCGGGTGGACGGCGCGGGCGTGACCACCGCGGCCGTGGTCCTCGGCCGGACGGACGGCAACACCCGGTTCCTGACCGCCCCCTGGGTCACCGACGCCGGCTCACGGGACCTGAAGGACCCCGGGCGCGCGGCGGCGAAGCTGGACCGCGCGGCGGACGGGGTGACCGAGCCGGTGCGGATGCCGGGGGCGGACAGCCGTCCCGGGGTGTGCGGGGACACCTGGCCGGCCCTGCAGCTCCGGGCCGCCGACGGGCTCGGCGCGGACCGGCCGTTCCTCCTCACCGACCTCGGCGACCTCGTACCGGCGCATCTGACCTACCAGGCGGCCGGGCAGGGCGCGCCGATGGAGGCGACCGGTCCCACGGGGCTGGCGAACGTGGCGCGGACGGCCTGCCACCTGGCCTCGATGAGCGGTCTGGGCACCCGGTCCGTCAACATCTGGCGGTACGCGACGCAGCGGCTGCCGGAGGACAACGGGCAGGCTTCGTGGGTCTGCGCGCGCGCCGACACCTGGCGCGGCACGGAAGGCCGGGCGCTGGCGATGTTCCTGCCCCCGGTCTCCGAGCCCGGCAGCCCGGGCGCACCGGTGGGCCAGAGCGGCCGCGACACCGGGGCCTGCGGCCGGGCGGTGCCCCAGGTGCTGGCCGGGGCGCTGTGGAAGTCCACGGCGGGACACTGGTATCTGCTGGCGGCGGGCAGCCGTGACGTGGCACGGATCAAGGCCACCGGAGGAGTGACCGGCTCCGCGAAGGGCCCGATGATGGCGGTGCGGGCCCGGCAGGGCGCCCGGGCCGAGCTGTCGGCGGTGCTCGACTCGGGCGCGAGGCTCACGACGCTGCGTTGAGCCCACCCGGCCCCGCCCCGGCGGCCGGCTCCTCGGGAGCGGCCGCCGGGGCGCCGCGCGGAAAGCGGCGGCGGAAGCGGCGGCGGCGCGGTCCCACGTCGGGCTGCCATCCGAAGGTGAGGCAGCTGCCGGCGACGCCGAGCAGCATCCCGACGAGGAAGCCGCCGAGGTTCGAGGTGACCCAGCTGCCCAGTGCGAGCAGGACGCCCACGATCGAGTAGAACAGCCGCTGCGCCGGGTTGAGGAGGATCAGCAGCCCGCAGACCACCATCAGCCCGGGCAGCAGGTAGCCGGCGAGCCCCTGCATGCCGATGTGCATGACGACGGGCAGTGCGGCCTTCTCGGTCACCAGGATCTCGGCGCCGCCCGCGGTCAGCAGCAGCCCTCCCCAGAACGGACGGCGGCCCCGCCAGCGCCCGAACCCGGCCATCAGCAGGCCTTGTCGCTGAACTTCAGTTTCAGGCCGGGGAGTTTGAACACCGCGGCCGTCGTGGCGTAGTTGGTCTGCCGGAGGTTGGCGATGGTCACGGTGTCGGACTGCTGACTGAAGACGCCGATCGGGCCCTGGACGCCGGCCTTGTCGAGCGTACTGGCGTCGTTGCCGATCTCGATGTCGTCGAAGGCAGCGTCGCCGGACAGCTCGGTGGAGTCGGTGGTCAGGCCCGCGGCGGTGACCTTCTCCGATCCGCCGCCGGCCGTGATGACGAGATTGGTGCCGCCGAGATCGACGCTCTGGCAGAGGTTGGTGAGCGTCGCCTTCTTGATCGCGGAGACGACGACCAGCACCTGGCCGCCGGTGTCGCCCTCGTTGGGGCTGCCTTCGGCCATGGAGTCGAGGCCGCCGAACTGGGCGAAGCCCTCGCCCTTGAGTTCCGTGGCGGTGACGGTGAACGGCATCCCGGAGATCGCGAACTGCACGCCGAGCGCGCCCTGCGCCGTGAGCGTCATGAGTGTGGCGCTGATCGCGACGGCGGGTACGGCCATCACGGCGGCACGGCGCCAGCGGACGCGGCCGGGCCGTTCGGGGGTGGTGGGGGTGGTGGATTCGGTGCCTGTGGTGCCGGGCTCTGCGGACGAGGCCATTGCTGCTCCCAGGACATGCGAATGCGGAGGAACGAGCTGACTGGCGTGTTGTCCTGGCGCGGACAGCGGCTGCGGGCGTCCGTCCCCCGCGCCTCCCGGCGGGGTGCAGGGGCGTTCACGGTACGGCGCAGTAGCCGGGGTGGAAGTTACAGCCCGGTAGGTACCGGGTCAAGGCCCTTGTGGAGGAGTCATGGTGACGGTGCGTCGGCGCCGTGCTGACGGGAGGCGCCGGGATGCAGACAGGGCGCGGCGGAGGCGCGGACCGCCGGCCGGGGCTCGGCGAGCCGGGCGGCGGCGCCCTCCGGCCCGAGGAACGGGGCGAGCACGAAGTAGCTCAAGGTGGGCAGCAGCACGGGCAGTTCGGCGGCCCCGCCGGCGGCGATGCGGCGGTAGACGCTCGCGTACACCCCGCCGACCACGGCGTCGACGAGTTCGGTGGCGGCGACCCCGGGCGGGGCCCCGGCGGCGCCGGCGGCACCGCCCGCGGTGGTGAAGAAGCGCCGGAACTGGGCGAGCAGCACATCGCGCTCCTCCCGCCCGGCTTCCCCCACGGCGTCGATCTCGACCACCGCCATCGTGGCGAAGGCGGGGGCCCCGGCGAGGATGCCGAGCAGGGCGCCGAGGGCGTCCCGGATGCCGGAGGGCCAGTCGCCGGCGGCCTCGAAGGCGGCCTCCATGGAGGCGATCACCAGGGTCGTGCCATGGCGGTGCGCGGCCAGGAAGGCGTCCTCCTTGCCCCGGAACTGCTCGTAGAACACCGGCCTGGTCACGCCCGCGGCCTGGCAGATGTCGCTGATCCGGGCCTTGGCGTAGCCGCTCTGCGCGACGGTGCGGACGATGCCGTCCAGCAGCCGGTCGCGCTGGGTCGCGGCGACCACCTCGGCCGGCAGCCTGCGGGGTCCGCGGCGGATGGAGCGCTCCGGATCGCGGCCCGCCCGGGTGCCGGGGAGCACGAGGGGCGGCGCTGGCGAGGGAACCGCGGTCATCGCGAACTTCCTTCCGGGTCCTTGACGCTGAATACTCGTCAGGTTTACAACTCTCGCAGGTTTTCCACGGGTCCGTGGCGCCGGACCCGTTCTCCACCGCAGCACATCCTCCCGGCCCCACTCCGTCACGAGGAGCACGTGCGCATGGCCGATTCCGGACCCCCCTCACCACCGCCCGGAGCACCGTCCCCGTTGCCTCTCGCCTGACCACCGGAGCGATCCCCCCACGTCCCCCCACCCTCCCCCCACACCGAAACGAGGCACCCGCATGCGCACTCGTCCCGCCCTCGCGCTGGCCGCCGCGGCCACCGCCGCCGCGCTCTCGTTACTGCAGGCCGCCGCACCCGCCTCCGCCACCGACGCCGACGTCCCGGTGCTCACCACCGTCGGCCTGGGCGGCACCCCGGTCGCCCCCGGCGACGTGCTCAACGCCTCGCTGGCCACCGGCACCACCGCCACGCTGCACTCCAGCGCCACCGGCACCAGCGGCGTGACGTGCTCGCAGTCGACCTTCGTCGCGACCGTCACCGACAACCCGGTCGCCCCCGGCACCGCGACGGAATCGGTCACCGCGCACACCTTCCCGAGCGCGAGCTGCACCAGCAACGTCGCGGGCGTGCTCGGCGTCACGAGCATCACGGTCAACAACCTGCCGTACACCTCGGCCGTCGCCTCGGACGGCCTGGTCACCGTCGCCCCGGCGGACGGCTCGACCATCCAGACCACGGTCGTGCTGCGCACCCTGCTGGGCAGCATCTCCTGCGTCTACCGCGCGGCGGGCCTGACCGGCACGGCGGACAACACCGACAACAGCATCACCTTCACCGATCAGCAGTTCACCAAGGCCTCCGGCTCGTCGCTCTGCTTCGCCAACGGCTTCTTCACGGCGAAGTACGCCCCGGTGACCGACTCCGGCCAGGACGGCGGCCCCTCCGTCTTCGTGAACTGATCGCACGAACCAGCTGATCGCACGAACCGGCACGACGGCCGCGTCACACCCCCCGCGCGGCACCGCGAGCCGCCCGGACCTGGCCGTACCCTCGGTTACTCCCTCCTGCCGAAGGGTTGGGTTCCGGGCGGCGACGCGGCGCGCCGTCGTGCCATGACGAGCTCCGCGGACGTCCCCGAGCGCGCGGGCCCGGCCGGCCGCACCGCGGTCGGCGGCTTCTCGCTCCTTGCGGTCCTCGCCCGCCCCGGCGCGAGGGCCTGGCCCTGGGCGGGACCGTCCGAGCGTTGGCCCGGGGACGGGTCGGTGACAATGGGGGCATGAACGATCTCGCCTTCCGCCTCGCGGGCCCCGACGACGCCACCACCCTCGTACGCCTCCGGGACGACGCGGCCCGCTGGATGCAGGAGCACGGCATCGACCAGTGGAAGCCGGGCGAGATGGACGAGGAGCACTTCCGCACGCGCATGGCGGAGGGCGAGGTCTGGCTCTCGGAACACGGCGGCCGGGTGGTCGGCGCCTGGGAGCTGTGGTGGACCGACGAGCACGCGTGGGGGGTGCGCCCGCCGGACGCGGGCTACGTCCACCGCCTGATGGTGGACCGGACGGCCGCCCCGCGCGGCACCGGCCGGGCGATGCTCGACCGGGCGGAGCAGCGCATCACCGAGACGGGCCGCCCCTACGCGCGGCTGGACTGCGTGGCGGGCAACCCGCAGTTGCGGGCGTACTACGAGGGCGCGGGCTACGCCGTCGTCGGTGAGCAGCCCCACAAGCAGGGCGGCAAGGGCAGCCCGTACGCGGTGACCCTGCTGGAGAAGAAGCTCTAGGCGCGCGGCGGACGGCACGCGGCGGAGCGGCCCGCCCGGAGGTTCGGGGCGGGCCGCTCCGCTGCGTCGGGCCTGCGGGGGTCGCGGATCAGGTCTCCCGGCGCCGGGCCCGGTCATAGGCATCGTGCGCGGCGCGCTGGATCTCCTCCCGGTCGCGGAGGACCGCCTCCATCTCCTCGTCGGAGCCGGGGCCCGGGCCGGGCCCGCGGTCGGTGAGCTGGTCGTAGAGGTAGCGGCAGGCCGCGTCCTCGGTGTCGAAGCGCCCGTGCGGGTCGTGGACCCCGCGTTCGAAGTTGCCGACGACCCACGCGTCGCCCTCCCGCCGGAGGTACCTGAAGTCCGGCGGACTCAGGTCGAACTCGTGGAACCCGGGGATCTGGTACAGCCCGCCGGGCACTCCTTCGGAGGCGAGCGCCTCGCAGAGTTCACGTCGGTCCATGGTCGGAGCCTGTCAGTTCAGCCGGATGAGGAAACCGTTGGTGACGAGGTCGGAGACACGGTCGGTCGCGCCCGGCAGCACGTACTGGAGGCCGTTGCCCGGCTGTCCGTAGAAGGGCTCCGTGGGTCCCGCGAGGACCTGGAAGGGCTTGACGACCTTGTACAGGTGGTAGTTGAAGGGGTAGCCCGCGTCGAAGGTGTTGAGGTTGGACGGGGGGATGGAGCGCTGGGAGTACGGCGAGCCCGCCGGTGCGAGGAACCTGCCGCCCTCGCCGCCGAAGCGGTCGATCCTCTGTCCGACGGCCAGGTCGATGGTGACGGGAGTGAAACCCGTCCGGAAGCCGTTGGGGTTGGTCACGGGGTCCGGGAACTTGTAGCTGTTCGTCGTGAAGTTCCACCAGGTGCTCAGGAACCCGTTGGCGTTCTGCGAGTCGAGGCGCCGGTAGTCGGCGAGGATCGCGCGGAGCAGTCCCTTGGCGGGCAGGTTGCGCGGGCCGAGCCGGGGGTCGCCGCAGAAGAACTTGGGACTGGTGAAGGTGGCACCGATGCAGATGCGGGGGTTCTCCTGGCCACCGGGAACGCGCCCGGGGGCACCCGCGGCCGTGCCGGGTCCGGAGCCCGATCCCGGGCGGTCGTGGGAGGCCGCGGGCTTGGCGCCCGGGCCCCAGTCCTCGGCGTGCGCGGGGGCGACCGTGCCGATGAGGGTGCTGACGAGCAGGACGAGCAGGGCGGGAAGAGTGGAGAGCGATATTCGCTGGCGCCGCTTCAAGGGTCCTCCAGGGACGACGGGAACGAGGCCACCCGGACGACAGTCACACTGCGTCACCGGAGGCGCGCGAATACGTACCCCCGCCCGCCCATCCCTCGGGACCGACACGCCGCGAATTCATTCGGATGGACTCGCACTTCGCCCGTACGCAGCACCGCCCGGCCGGGGCCCGCGGTGAGCGGGGCCGCCGGCCGGGCGGTGACGGAGCGTGCCGCTACTTCCCGGCGAACACCGCGACCGTGCGGGCCGGGACGGTGAAGGTGCCGGAGGCGGCGTCGTAGGAGGCCCGCTTCACCACGGTGTCGGAGCCGGCGGCCTGCACCGGGTGGAGGGCGTAGCCCTTGCCGGACAGGGCACCGACCCGCTGGTCCCGGGTCTCCGGGGTCGCGTTGAAGACCACCACCAGCGAGCCGACCCGCATGGTGATCACGCCCGGGGTCTCGTCCTTCCCCGACAGCGGGAAGGAGAGCCGCTCGCGGACCTGCGCCGCCGTGGTCAGCCCGAAGGCCGGCTCGGTGGAGCGGATCCGCAGCAGGTCCCGGTAGGCGGCCGAGGCGGAGGTGATCTGGGCGCAACCGACCTTCAGCGTGTCCGCGGTCAGCAGCGGCTTCGCGTAGGGCCACTTGGACTCGTTGTCGGCCTTCGGCGGCAGGCCGCGGCCGAAGCCGTTGCCCGCCGAGCAGTCCCAGTGGATGGCGTTGAACCAGTCCCCGGAGTCGTAGGAGTTGCGGTCCAGGGACTTGGAGCGCAGCAGGTCCGAGCCCGCCTGGTAGAGCGCCGGTCCCTGGGAGAGGGCCGGGACGGCCTCGGCGAGCACCTGCATGCGCGCCCGGTCGGCGGGCGAGGTGCCCTGGGGGAGCTTGTAGGCGAGCGCGTCGTACAGGGCCTCGTTGTCGTGGGCGTCGGAGTAGGCGAGGGCGTCGCCGGGGGCGTCCGCGTAACCGGCGGGTGAGCCGTTGTAGTCGACCTCGGCGCCGGTGACCTCCTTGCCGCTGCTGTCGGTGAAGGAGAAGGACTTCAGGTTGCCGGTGAGACCGACCTTGATGAGGTCCTGGTAGTGCAGCAGGCGGGCCCTCTGCTCGGCCTCGGTGCCGTTGGCGGCGGATCCGTTCGGTTCGTTGAACAGGCCCGAGGCGAAGCCCTGGACGCCGGGGTCGGAGTCGAAGGGGCCGCCGCCGCGGACCGCGTCGCGGGCCCGGTCGGAGAAGGTGGCGACGCCGGTGCCGGCCATGTTCTTCTGGGTGGCCTGCACAAAGCGGGCGTCGTCGGCGACCTCGCCGAAGTTCCAGCCCTCGCCGTAGAGGACGATCTTCTTGCCGTCGACGCCGTCCTTCGCGGGGGTCAGCGCGTCGAGCGCCTCACGGACGGCGAGGATGTTCGCCTTGGGGTGGTGGCCCATCAGGTCGAAGCGGAAGCCGTCGACCTTGTACTCCTTCGCCCAGGTGACGATCGAGTCGACGACCAGCTTGCCCATCATCGCGTTCTCGGTCGCGGTGTTGGAGCAGCAGGTGGAGTTGGCGACGGTTCCGTCGTCCAGCAGGCGCTGGTAGTAGCCGGGCACGATCCGGTCGAGGACGGACTTGTCGTCCTGGCCGCTCGCGGCGGTGTGGTTGTAGACCACGTCCATGACGACGCGCAGTCCGGCCTTGTTGAGCCCCTGCACCATCTTCCGGAACTCGACGGTGCGCTTGGTGCCGTCCGGGTCGGTGGCGTAGGAGCCCTCGGGGACGGTGTAGTGGAAGGGGTCGTAGCCCCAGTTGTAGGCGTCCTTGGCGGCGACCGCGGCCACGCACTCCTGCTGCTTGTCGGAGTCGGCCGGGTAGGCGCCCAGGTCGCAGTCGACGGTGGCCTGGTCGGTGCTCTTCTCAGCGACGGTGGCGAAGTCGAAGGCGGGCAGCAGGTGGACGTAGGAGACCCCGGACTTCGCCAGCGCCTTCAGGTGCCTCATGCCCGCGGACCCGGTGTCGGTGAAGGCGGTGTACCTGCCCTTGTCCTTCGAGGGGACGGTGGAGTCCGCGACGGAGAAGTCCCGGATGTGCAGTTCCTGGATCTGCGCGTTGTTCAGGCCCACGGCCTTGGGCTTGGCCAGGCCGGACCAGCCGCCCGGGGCGAGGGACGCGTCGTCGAGGTCGACGACCAGGCTCCGCTTCGAGTCGGCGGTCAGGGCGACCGAGTAGGGGTCGGTGACCTCGTTGGTGACGACCTTCTGCACGCTGGGCGCCCACACCTTGACCACGTAGCGGTAGGGCTTGCCGATCCAGCTCCGCTCGCCGTGCGCGCTCCACACACCGGTGGAACCGTCGCGCCGCATCGGGACGGTGCGCCCGTCCAGGTCCAGGGAGACGGACTGGGCGGTCGGGGCCCACACCGACAGGGTGGGCTTGCCGTAGGTGAAGACCGGCCCGAGCGCGGCCTTGGTCGCCTTCGCCGCATACAGGTCGTCGAGGACGCCCTGGATCTGGACGCCGGTCGCGGACAGCAACGCGCCGTTGGCGAGGCGCTGGGTGGCGACGACCTGCCCGGTGAGGGCGGTGCGGACGCGGTCGCGGTCGCGCGGGTCGATCGTGAAGGCCGCGTAGTCCTTCAGGTGCGGGAAGCGGGTCTTCTGGGCGTCGGTCAGGCCGCCCGCGACAGGCTGCAGGCGGAGCCAGTGGCCCTCACCGGTCAGCGCGCCGTCCTTGATCGCCAGGCCGCCGTCCGGGGCGTAGACCAACTGCCGGCTGGCGGCGGCGTCGCCGGTCTTCCAGGCGACGGTGTCCGCGTCGATCCACTGGGCCTTGGCCGAGGACAGGTCGAGGTCGGCGGAGGAGCCGGACGTGGAGGGCAGCAGGTACTTCTCGGTGCCGTTCAGCAGCCACACCTCGTGTCCGTAGGTGGCGAGGTCGAGCGACTGGTCGGCGGGCAGGTCCTTGGTGTCGCCCTTGTGGATGATGTAGCTGAGCGACGTGGCGCCCGCGGCGAGCGGCACCTCGAAGACGGCGCCGTAGGCGTCGGTCCTGACCGGCTGCAGCGGGCTCGGCCAGTCGGTCGGGTTCGCGGCACCGGTCCAGGTGTGCAGGCCCCAGCCCGCGTAGTCCCCGTCCGCCCGGTGGTAGTGCAGGACTGCCTTCGTCCTGTCCTGCCCCGGCTCGGTCCCGGACGGTGCCTGGGTGGCGACGGCCTCCTTGCCCTGCTCGACCCAGATCTCACCGTTCTTGGTGACGTCGATGAAGCGGTCGGCGGCGACGTCCTTGGTGCCGTCCTTGTCGATGACGAGGTAACCGACGCTGGACGCGCCCGGCTTGAGCTTCACATAGGCGAAGGCGCCGTAGGCGTCGCGGCCGATGAAGTCGTGGCCGGCCGGCCAGGTGGTGCCCTCGCCGTCGGCGATGTCGCCCCAGGCGTACAGGCGCCAGTCGGTGTAGTTGTTGTCGGCGCGCTTGTAGTGGACGACGGCGTAGTCGCGGCTGCTCGCCACCGGGGGCTGCGGCTTGACCGGGGTGCCGCTGGTGGTGGCGGCGGTGGCGCTCGCGGTGCGGCCTGCGGAATCGATCACGACGGCCTTGTACCGCAGCGCGGTGCCGGGCGTCACGTCGTCGCCGACCGTCTGGGTGACCCTGTACGGCGCGTGGTCGGCCGAACCCAGCACCTTCCACGGCCCGTTTCCGGTCTGCGCGGCGAAGACGACCCGGTTCAGCCGCCCGCCGTCGACGTCGGCGGAGAGCTCGACGGTGCCGGTGGCGCCCGCGGCGGGGGCCTTCAGAGTGAGGGCGGGCCTGGCTGCGGGGGCGCCGAGTGGCTTCGTCGCCTTGTAGACAACCGTGGACAGTGCCGGGACGGTGACACCGATCTTCCGATCGGTACCGCTGGTGACGGAGCCCTCGGTGCCGTACAGCGCGGTGAAGGCGGTGTTCGCGGAGCCGGTGGGGACGTCGGCGGTGCGCGCCTCGGTGGCGTTGTTCACGGCCACGACGTACTCGGTCCGGGTCTTCGCGTCGGTGCGGGAGAAGGCGTAGATCCCGGCACCGTCGGCGACGTGGCGCTCGGTCTGGACGCCGTCGGCCAGGGCGGGGTGGGCCTTGCGGAGCGCGGCCAGCTTCGCGATCGCCCGGTAGAGGGGGGCGCCGGTGTCGTAGGCGTCGCTCGCGTGGGTGCGGTCGGTGCCCAGTTGGTCGTCGTCGAGGTAGTCGGCGACCTTGGACGCGAACATCGTCTGGCGGGCGTCCTTGTCGCCGCCGGGGCCGGTGAAGCCCTGCTCGTCGCCGTAGTAGACGACGGGGTTGCCGCGCGAGAGGAACATCAGCTCGTTGGCGAGCCGGTCCCGCTTCACGAGTTCGGCGTCGTCGGCCTTCGGGTTGTCCTGCTTCAGGAACGTGCCGATGCGGCCCATGTCGTGGTTGCCGAGGAAGGTGACCTGCTCGTACGCGTTGGCCTTGTCGGTGGTGTACCGGTAGTCGTCGCCGAAGACCCCGGCCAGCTTCGCCGCGGAGCCGCCCTGGGAGGCGTACTGGCGGGCGGCGTCCTGGAAGGGGAAGTCGAGCGTCGAGTCGAGGCGGCCCTGCGTGACGTACGGGGACGTGATGGCGGTGTCGGCGGAGTACACCTCGCCGAACATGAAGAAGTCCTTGCGGCCGCGCTCGGCCGCGTAGGCGTCCAGTGCCGTGGCCCACCGGGTCCAGAACGGCAGGTCGACGTGCTTGACGGTGTCGATGCGGAAGCCGTCGACGGCGAAGTCGCGGACCCACTTCTCGTAGATCTCCTCCATGCCCTTCACGACCTCGGGACGCTCGGTCCACAGGTCGTCCAGGCCGGAGAAGTCGCCCTGGTCGGAGCTCTCGCCGGCGAAGGTGGAGTCGCCCCGGTTGTGGTACATCGTCGGGTCGTTGAGCCAGGCCGGGACCTTGCTGTTCGAGCTGACGACGGGGGTGCGGGGGAAGGAGTCGCGGTCGACGGCGGGGAAGCCCTTGCCGCCCTTCGCGTAGTCGGCGTCGTCGAAGGGCACGCCGTCCTTGGTGAGGTAGGGGAAGGCGCCCTTGGAGAGGTAGCCGTAGGACTTCTCGTCGTAGTCGACGACGTCGGCGGTGTGGTTGGTGATGACGTCGAAGAAGACCTTCATGCCCTTGGCGTGGGCCTTGGATATCAGCGCCTTGAGGTCGGCGTTGCTGCCGAAGTGCGGGTCGACCTGGGTGAAGTCGGTGATCCAGTAGCCGTGGTAACCGGCCGAGGCCTGATCCCCCGTCCCCTGCACGGGCCGGTTCTTGAAGATCGGCGCCATCCATATCGCGGTGGTGCCGAGGCCCTTGATGTAGTCGAGCCGCTTCGTGAGGCCCTTGAGGTCGCCGCCCTGGTAGAAGCCCTTGTCAGCGGGGTCGTAGCCGGTACTGAGCCGGCTGCCGGTCAGGCCGCCCTTGTCGTTGGACGTGTCGCCATTGGCGAAACGATCCGGCAGGACGAAGTAGAACTGCTCCCGCGTGAGGTCGTGACGCGCGGGCTGCGCGGCGAGCGCCGCGTCGGAGGGCGGCGGGGGCGGGGCCGCCGCCGAGGCGGCGGGGGCCGAGGCGGGGACGGCGAAGGCGGCGGCGAGGGCCGCCACCGCGACGGCTGCGGCTCCGCGTCTGCGCGTGCGTGAACGCGCGGACGCGGGCAGCCCGGGGTGCTGGGCCACGGGGTGTTCTCCTTGCGGAATCCGTGTGCGGACGGTTGTACCTCTGGGAGCCCACGCGCCATGAGCCTTCGCCCGGCAGCGGTGCCGGACCAGTGACCGGGACCGTACCCCTTACGAAGGTCTTACAGCAAGATGTCGCAAGGATTTCCAATGAGGCCGTCTCCGCGACGGGCGACCGCCGCTGATGTCTCGTCAGATACCGCTCCGCCGCGGTGGATCACCGAACACTATGAACGCAAAGGCCACGGCTCTGGACCCCCGCCGCCCTCGTCCCCAAACATCGGGGCCCGCGCAACGAAGCGCCGGACAACGACGGAAGGACGAGACGATGGTCACCGGGCACTCCCCCCACCGCCCCCGGTCCGGACCCGCACGACGCCGCATCTCCCTGACGCTCGCGGGAGTCGCCGCACTCCTCGGCACCGCGCTGGCCGGGCCCGTACCGGCGTCCGCGGCCGGCGGACCCGCCCCCGCCGACTGTCCGGCGGAGCTGGCGGCGGAGGCCACCTGCTACCGCGGACAGGACGCGAACGGTGCCTACTACGCGATGGCCGTCCCGCACGACTGGAACGGCTCGCTGGTCGTCCACGCCCACGGCGGCCCCGACCTCGGCGACACCTCCGATCCCGAACGCAGCACCGGGGACCTGGCGCGCTGGTCGGTGATGGTGAAGGAGGGCTACGCCTGGGCGGGCTCCTCCTACCGCCGCGGCGGCTACGGCACGCGGATGGCCGCCGCCGACACCGAGAACGCGCGGCGGCTCTTCGTGGAGCGCTTCGGCACCCCGCGCCGCACCTATGTGCACGGCCAGTCCTGGGGCGGAGACGTGGCCGCCAAGGTGGCCGAGATCCACGGCACGGGCCGGCACGCGCCGTACGACGGCGCCCTGCTGACCAGCGGCGTCCTGGGCGGAGGCTCGCGCGGCTACGACTACCGGGTGGACCTGCGCGTGGTCTACCAGTACTACTGCCGCAACCACCCCCGGCCCACGGAGCCCCCGTACCCGCTGTGGATGGGGCTGCGGGCCGACTCGACGATGACCACCACCGGACTGCGCTCCCGCCTGCAGGAGTGCACCGGCTACTCCTCGCCCCCGCAGGAACGCACCGCACTGCAGCAGCGCAACCTCGACGACATCCTGGCGGTGACGGGCATCCCCGAGCGGACGCTGGAGTCGCATCTGCGGTTCGCGACCTTCACCTTCCGCGACATCGTGCACAACCGGCTCGGCGGCCGGAATCCCTTCGGCAACACCACCGTCCGCTACACCGGTTCACACGACGACGCGGCGCTCAACGCGGGCGTGGAGCGCTTCGCCGCCGACCCCACCGCCCGGCGGGACCTGTCCTTCGACAGCGACGTCACCGGCGCCGTGTCGATCCCCGTGCTCACCGTCCACGCCATCGACGACCCGACCGCCTTCGTCGAGCACGAGGCGGCCTACCGGGCCTCCCTGGAGGGCGCCGGCCGCGGGAGCCTGCTGGTGCAGAACTTCACACGGGAGAGCGAGCACAGCGAGCTGAGCGACGCGGAGTACGCCGCCGCCCTGCGGTCGCTGGCGACCTGGGTGCGCACCGGCCGCAAGCCCACGCCCACCTCGGTGGCGGCCTCCTGCCCGGCCTTCGACGCCGTCTACGGCACCGGGTGCTTCTTCGAGCCGGGGTACGTTCCGCGCTCCTACGCCTCCCGGGTGTACCCGCGCCCCGGGGCGCGGCACTGGCCGGCGCTGCCCGCCGCGCAGGAGCGGGCGTGGAGCCGGCTGGACGGCGTGGGCATCGCTCCCTGACCGCCTCCGACCTGCGGTCACGTCCTTTCGAAAGGCCCCTGCAGAATCTTGCAGAAAGTTTCTGCAGGGGCCTTCCATCTCGGCCGGAACGGCTGTTACGTTCCTCTTCAGCCCGGTTCGGCCGGCCGGGGGTCCGCCCCTGACGGCGGGTCCCACGCGCCCGGCCGGCTGGACCGGTCGCCACCAAGACGGAGGCGGGCCCAGGACCGACGAAGCCACCCCGCTGCGCCCCGCCCGGGGCAGGTCCAGGGCCCGCCTCGACACGTGCCGGGGAATCCCGGGAACACGGACCGGCCCGGAGCGAACGGCCGGCCCGGAACGGCCGGCCGCCGCTCAGGAGTGCCGGCCCGCGCCGGGCGCCTGGCCCGTGGAGCCGCGTACGACGAGCTCCGTCTGGAAGACGAACTCCGAGCGCTGCACCGGGTTGCCGCCGATCTCCTCCAGCAGCGCGTTCACGGCGGCCGCGCCCATCGCCTCGACCGGCTGCCGGACCGTGGTCAGCGGCGGGTCGGTGAAGGCGATCAGCGGCGAGTCGTCGTAGCCCACGACCGACACGTCGCCGGGCACCGTCAGCCCCCGCTCCCGCACCGCCCGCACGGCGCCCAGCGCCATCAGGTCGCTGCCGCACACGATGCCCGTGCAGCCCTTGTCCAGCAGCGCTCCGGCGGCCGCGTGCCCGCCCTCCACGGAGAACAGGGTGTGCCGGACGTATTCCGCGGCCTGCTCCCCGTCGAGCCCGAGCAGGGTGCCGAGCGCCTCCACGAAGCCCTCGACCTTGCGGTGCACCGGAACGAAGCGGTTGGGCCCGACGGCCAGGCCGATCCGCTGGTGGCCGAGCTCCACCAGGTGCTGCACGGCGATGCGCGCCGAGGCGCGCTCGTCCGGTGAGATGTACGGCCCGGCGATCGCCGGGTTGAAGCCGTTGACCAGGACGTACGGAACGCCCTGGCCGAGGAGCCGGGCGTAGCGCTCGGGATCGGCGGTGACGTCGGCGTGCAGTCCCGACAGGAAGACGATGCCGCGCACGCCGCGCTCCACGAGCGCCTCCACCAGTTCGTCCTCGGTGGAGCCGCCGGGGTGCTGCGTGCACAGCACCGCGGTGTAGCCGTAGCCCGTCAGGTTCTGCTCGATGACCTGGGCGAAGGCCGGAAAGATCGGGTTGTTGAGCTCGGGGGTGATCAGCCCGATCTGGCCGGCGCTGCGCTGGCGCAGCCGCACCGGACGCTCGTAGCCGAGCACGTCCAGTGCGGCCAGCACCTTCTGCCGGGTGGCGGGGGCGACCCCCGCCTTCCCGTTCAGCACGCGGCTGGCGGTGGCCTCGCTGACCCCCGCCTGGGCCGCGATGTCGGCGAGTCGGGCTGTGGTGTTCACACCTGCAGACCCTATGCGACCGCGACGCACGTCAAACGGCCCACCAGACGGTCGTGTCGGCCGGGACGACGACGCCCTCCGCCGTGACCTCCACGGGGGAGCTGGCCAGCAGGAGCGCGCCCGGCACGGGCAGCGTCACCGGCGCGGCCGTGGTGTTGACGGTGCACGCGAAGCCGGGGCGGCGGAAGGACAGCACGCCCTCCGGGGCGTCCTGCCACTCGACCGACTCGCCCGCGCCCAGTCCCTGCCGGTCGCGGCGGAGCCGCAGGGCGGAGCGGTACAGCTCCAGGGTGGAACCCGGGTCGCCGGTCTGCGCGGCGACGCTGAGCCCCGCCCACTCCGCGGGCTGCGGCAGCCAGCTGCCGCCGCTGCCGAAGCCGTGACTCGGGCCCTCGGCGGTCCACGGGATCGGCACCCGGCAGCCGTCGCGGAAGCCGTCCTGACCGGCCGCGCGGAAGAACGCCGGGTCCTGGCGCGCCTCGTCCGGCAGGTCGGTGACCTCCGGCAGGCCCAGCTCCTCGCCCTGGTAGACGTACGCGGAGCCGGGCAGCGCCAGCATCAGCAGCGAGGCGGCGCGGGCGCGGCGCACGTCGTAGCTCTTCCCGTCGGGGGACAGCCGGGTGGCGTGGCGGACCACGTCGTGGTTGGAGAGGACCCAGGTGGTGGGCGCGGCGACCGGGCGCATGGCGTCGAGCGAGCGGTCGATGACCTCGCGCAGCTCGACGGCGTCCCACTTGGTGCCGAGGTACTGGAAGTTGAAGGCCTGGTGCAGTTCGTCGGAGCGGACGTAGTTGGCGGTGCGCTCGACGGTGGGGGTCCAGGCCTCGGCGACGGCGATGCGCTCCCCGTCGTACTCGTCGAGGATGCGCCGCCACGAGCGGTAGATCTCGTGGACGCCTTCCTGGTCGAAGAAGGGCAGGACATCGTTGCCAAGGAGCTTGAGCTGCTCGTGGGCGCCGATGTCGGGCAGGCCGTCGGCCTTGACCAGGCCGTGCGCGACGTCGATGCGGAAGCCGTCGACGCCCATGTCCAGCCAGAAGCGCAGGATCGAGCGGAACTCGTCCTGTACGGCCGGGTGCTCCCAGTTGAAGTCCGGCTGCTCGGGGGCGAACAGGTGGAGGAACCACTCGCCGTCGGCCGCGCGCGTCCAGGCCGGGCCGCCGAAGATCGACTCCCAGTCGTTGGGGGGCAGTTCGCCGTTCTCACCCTTGCCGGCGCGGAAGTGGTAACGCGCCCGCAGCGGGGAGCCGGGGCCCTCGCGGAGCGCCTGCTTGAACCACTCGTGCTGGTCGGAGGAGTGGTTGGGGACCAGGTCGACGATGATCCGCAGGCCCAGCCCGTGGGCGTCGCGGATCAGGCCGTCGGCGTCGTGGAGGGTGCCGAACATCGGGTCGATGGCCCGGTAGTCGGCGACGTCGTAGCCCGCGTCGGCCTGCGGGGAGGCGTAGAAGGGGCTCAGCCAGACGGCGTCGACGCCGAGGTCGCGCAGGTACGGCAGGCGCTCGCGGATGCCGGGGATGTCGCCCATGCCGTCGCCGTTCCCGTCGGCGAAGCTGCGGGGGTACACCTGGTAGATGACCGCGTCTCTCCACCAGTCCGTGGTGGCCACGGACTGGTCGGAGGTGTGGGGGTGACGGGTGGAGTCCGCCAGGTACTGGGTCATGGTGATCCCTTGGAGGATGGAAGGCTCGGTGCGGCGATGGGGCGGGACCGGGGCGCCCGGCCGGTCGGGCCGGGCGCCCCGGGTGGTACGGGTCAGGACTTGGCCGCGCCGGCGGTGAGGCCGGTGACCAGGTGCTTCTGCACGAGGTAGAAGACGACGCTGACGGGGATGGCGATCAGGACCGCGGTGGCGGCCATCAGGTTCCACTGCGCGTCGTGCTCGCTGACGAAGCTGCTCAGGCCGACGGCGAGGGTGTACTTGCCGTCGTCGAGCATGAAGGTGGTCGCGAAGGCGACCTCGCCCCACGCGGTGAGGCAGGTGTAGAAGGCGGCGACCGCGAGTCCCGGCCGGGCCAGCGGCAGCACGAGCCGCCAGAAGGTGCCGAAGGGGCTGAGACCGTCGACCCGGCCCGCCTCGTCGATCTCGAACGGGATGGTGTCGAAGTAGCCCTTGAGCATCCAGGCGCAGTAGGGCACAGCCGTGCTGCAGTAGACCAGGATCAGGCCGCCGTACGTGTCGATCAGGCCCAGGTCGGAGAGGATCACGTACATCGGGACCATGAGCACGGCGACCGGGAACATCTGGGTGACCAGCAGCGCCCACATGAACTTCTTGTAGCCCGGGAAGCGCATCCGGGAGACCGCGTAGCCGGTGGTGGCGGCGATCATCACACCGATGACGCAGGTGGCGCCCGCGATGATGGCGGTGTTGCCCATCCAGGTGAAGAAGCTGGTGTTCTCCAGGACGAAGGAGTAGTTCGAGAAGCCCGCCTTGCCCAGGATCCGGCCCGGGTGCAGGTAGTCGTCCTTGTCCGGGCCGAGGGAGAGGAAGACCAGCCACGCGATGGGGAACAGCGCGATGAGGCTGGCGGTGATCAGCACGCCGTGCGACAGCACCGAGGCGGTGCGGCTGCGCTGCCCGCGGCCGCGGATCCGCTTGGGGCGCGTCCGCGCCGGGGGGTCGAGCGGGTCGCCGCCGAGGCCGGGGCCCGGGACCGTCGTCTTGGTGGTGGTACTCATGCTGCTGATCCCCTCAGCCGGCGAGCTGCTCGTTGCGAGCGAGCCAGCGGCGGTAGAAGGCGGTGAAGACGACCAGGATGGACAGCAGCAGGACGCCGTAGGCGGCGGACTGCGCGTAGTCGCGCGGCTGCTGGCCGAAGCCGAGGTAGTACGCCCAGGTCACCAGGATCTGCGCGTCGGGGGCCCCGCTGCCGAACAGCAGGTAGATGATGGCGAACTGGTTGAACGTCCAGATGATGCCGAGCAGGACGACGGTGCTGCTGACCGAGCGCAGGCCGGGCAGCGTGACGTTGCGGAAGCGCTGCCAGGCGTTGGCACCGTCCATCTCCGCGGCCTCGTAGAGCTCCGAGGGGATCGACTGCAGGCCGCCGAGCAGGGAGACCATCATGAAGGGGACGCCGACCCAGGTGTTGACGCCGATCGCGGCGATCTGCTGGAAGGTGCTGTCCTCCAGCCACTGCGGCTGCGGCAGGTGGAGCGCGCCGAGGAAGGAGTTCACCACTCCGGAGTCGCTGAGCATGATCCGCCAGGAGAAGACGGTGACGAAGGTCGGCACCGCCCAGGGCAGGATCAGCATCATGCGGTAGAAGGTGCGGCCGCGCAGCTTCTGGTTGAGCAGCAGGGCCAGGCCCATGCCCACGCCGTAGTGGAGGGTCACGCAGACCGCGGTCCAGATCACCGTCCAGATGAAGTGGGACCAGAAGCGGTCGTACGCCGTCGGTCCCCACAGGATGTCGGCGTAGTTGTGGAGGCCGATGAACTCGTAGGTGGCGTCGATGTGGTTGACGCCGATGGTGCGGGCCGAGTTCAGGCTGTTGGCGTCGGTGAGCGTGAGGTAGAAGCCCTGGGCCAGCGGGTAGCCCACCAGCACGCCGAGCACGACGACGACCGGGGCGATCATCGCGTACGCGTACCAGTACTTCTGGTAGGAGCGCTTGAGGCGCTTGATCGGACCGGGACGCGGCTCGCGGGAACCGCGGGTCTTGGAAGCCGTGCCCTGGGCGGCGATTGTCATCGTTGGCCCTCTTCTACGGGGGTTTCTTGCCGGGTGGAACAGCCGGTGGCCGCCGGCCCCGCCCGGTGAGGGGCGGGACCGGCGGCCGCGGGGATCACTTGCTGTAGTCGGGCAGCAGCTTGGCCATCGCGGTGGCCGCGTTGTCCAGGCCCTTGTCCAGCGGCTCCTTGCCGCCGGCGACCTTGGTCAGCTCCTCGCCGAGCGGGCCCCACAGGGAACCGTACTCCGGCAGCTCCGGCCGCGGCTGGGCGGCGGCCAGGACCGCCTGGAAGCCCTTGACACCCGGGTCGGCGGTGACCTCGGCGGTGTAGGCGTCCGAGCGGGTCGGCAGGGTGGAGTTCTTGAGGGCGATCTGCGTCTGGCTCTTCGCCGAGGTCATGAACTTCACGAACTGGATCGCGGCTGCCTGGTGCGCCTTGTCCGAGCCCGCGTAGACCGAAAGGTTGTGGCCACCGGTCGGGGCACCGGCCGAGCCGGAGGAGCCGGCCGGGACGGACGCGATGCCGAGGTTGTTCTTGTCGGCGAACGCGGAGCCCTTGTAGAAGTTGGTGATCTCCCAGGGACCCTGGATGATCGCGGCGACCTTGCCGTTGACGAAGGCGTCCTGGATGTGGGCGTAGGAGTCGGCGGTGGTGTCGGCCTTGTGCAGACCGGCGCCGGAGAACATGCCCTGCCAGGTCTTGAGGCCCTTGGCGGCGGCCTCGCCGTTGATGGTGATCTTCTTGGCGGCGGTGTCCACCATGTCGGTGCCCTCGCCGTACAGGAACGGCTGGGCGTAGTACGAGGCGGTGTTCAGCCAGAAGCCGTCGACGCCGGTCTTCTTCTTGATCGTCTTGGCGGCGGCCTTCAGGTCGTCCCAGGTCTTGGGGGCGTCGGCGATGCCGGCCTCCTGGAACAGCTTCTTGTTGTAGACCAGGGCCAGGGTGTCCGTGGTGAACGGCACACCGTAGGTCTTGCCCTCGAACTGGGCCTGCTTCAGCAGGGAGGCCTGGAACTTGTCCTGGTCGGCGAGGGCGTCGGTGCCGTCCAGCGCGACGAAGTAGCTCTTCTTGGCGAAGGCGGGCGTCCAGCCGACCTCGGAGCGGAGCACGTCCGGAGCGCCCTTGCTGCCCGCGGCGGTGTCGAACTTGTTCTGCGCCGCGTCGAAGGGGACGTTGACGTACTTGACCTTGATCTTCGGGTTCGCCTTCTCGAACTCCGAGACCAGGGCCTCGTAGGTCGGCGCCTCGTTGGTCGCGTTCGAGGTGTCCCACCAGGTGATGGTGACGGGACCGCCGGCCTTGTCACTGCCGCTGTCGTCGCCGCCGCAAGCCGTCGCCGCAAGCCCGAGCGCCGCAACCAGCGCGGTGGCCGCTATGCCACGCCGCATGTGATCTCCTCCAGGATGAAAGCCCGTGATAGTGCGGGGCGCGTTGCCGCGTCCCCCCTGCCGACTGCACCGTTGCGGCCGCCGGGCTGTCGAGGAACGTAACAGGGAAGAAAGCCCGACGAAAGACCTTGCTGCAAAGACTTGCAAGATCTTCCGATCGTTACATCTGCGTGTCCTCACAGTTGCCGACGGGAGACGTGACGTGGGACGCTCACGCTCCTGGAAGCCGTTACGCGATCTTCCGCAAATTTCTGAAAGGCATTGCCGAGGAAGCGGTGGATCGGGATCATCGGCAGGGAACGGCGCCGACTCACGAGGGACCGACATGACCCAAGAGCTCGCCCCCGTCATCCACGACGCGACCGACGCGACCCCGGCCGCCCCCGAGGGGGGCGCTCCCGGCTGGTGGCGCAGCGCCGTCATCTACCAGGTCTACGTCCGCTCCTTCGCCGACGGCGACGGTGACGGCGTGGGCGATCTGCCCGGCATCCGGGCCCGGCTGCCGCATCTGGCGGAGCTGGGCGCCGACGCGGTCTGGCTGACCCCCTTCTACGCCTCGCCCCAGGCGGACGGCGGCTACGACGTCGCCGACTACCGCAGCGTCGATCCCCTCTTCGGCTCCCTCGCGGACGCCGACGCGCTCATCCGCACCGCCCACGAGCTGGGCCTGCGGGTGATCGTGGACATCGTCCCGAACCACACCTCCGACCGGCACGCGTGGTTCCGGGCGGCGCTCGCGGACCGGCGCGGGGGGCCGGCCCGCGAGCGCTACCACTTCCGTCCCGGCAAGGGCGAGAACGGCGAACTCCCGCCCAACGACTGGGAGTCGGTCTTCGGCGGCCCCGCCTGGACCCGGGTCGCCGACGGCGACTGGTACCTCCACCTGTTCGCGCCCGAGCAGCCCGACCTCGACTGGGACCACCCCGAGGTCCGGGAGGAGTTCGACGCGATCCTCCGCTTCTGGCTGGACCTGGGCGTCGACGGCTTCCGCATCGATGTCGCCCACGGCATGGTCAAGGCGGCCGGCCTGCCCGACATCGGCCGCAAGGAGCAGGTCAAGATGATCGGCTCCCAGCTGCTGCCCTTCTTCGACCAGGACGGGGTGCACGAGATCCACCGCGCCTGGCGCCGGCTGCTCGACTCCTACTCCTCCGGCGCCGGGCCGGGGGCGCTCCCGGGCGAGCGCATCGGCGTCGCCGAGGCCTGGGCGCCGAACGCCGCGCGCATGGCGCTGTACGTCCGCCCGGACGAGCTGCACCAGGCCTTCAACTTCCACTTCCTGCAGTGCCCGTGGGAGGCCGGGGCGATGCGCGCGGTGATCGAGGAGTCCCTCGCCGCCACCGTCTCCGTCGGCGCCCCCACCACCTGGGTGCTCTCCAACCACGACGTCGTCCGGCACGTCACCCGCTACGGCGGCGGTGCGGCCGGGCTGCGCCGAGCCCGGGCCGCGGCCCTGCTGATGCTCGCGCTGCCCGGTTCCGTATACGTCTACCAGGGCGAGGAACTGGGTCTGCCGGAGGTCGCCGACCTGCCGGACGAGGTCCGCCAGGACCCGTCCTTCTTCCGGGACAACGGCCAGGACGGACTGCGCGACGGCTGCCGCGTGCCGATCCCGTGGACCGCCGACGGCCCCAGCCACGGCTTCGGCCCCGCCGGCAGCTGGCTGCCGCAGCCCGCGCGGTGGGCGGAGCTGAGCGTCCAGGCGCAGACCGGCGACCCCGACTCCACCCTGGAGCTGTACCGCTCCGCCCTGCGGCTCCGCCGCGAGCTGCCCGGTCTGGGCGACGGGCCGATGCGCTGGCTGGACGCCCCCGAAGGGGTCCTCGCCTTCTCCCGGCCCGGCCTGGTGTGCACCGTCAACGCCAATCCGGCCCCCGTCCAACTGCCGGTGCCGGGGCGTCCGGTGCTCTCCTCCGAGCCCGTTTCCTTCGCCGGAGGTTCCGTCCGTCTTCCGGCTGATTCGTGCATCTGGTGGGCGATCTGAGATGCGACCGGTACAGTCCAATCCTGTGACCGCAAGGCTTGCCGACATCGCAGCCCAGGCGGGGGTGAGCGAAGCGACCGTCAGCCGTGTCCTCAACGGCAAGCCCGGCGTCTCCGCCGCCACCCGTCAGTCCGTGCTGGCCGCCCTCGACCTGCTGGGGTACGAACGGCCGGTGCGGCTGCGGCAGCGCAGCGCGGGCCTGGTCGGCCTCATCACCCCGGAACTGGAGAACCCGATCTTCCCGGCCTTCGCCCAGGTCATCGGGCAGGCCCTGACCCGCCAGGGGTACACCCCGGTGCTGGCCACCCAGACCCCGGGCGGCTCGACCGAGGACGAACTCGTGGAGATGCTCGTCGAGCGCGGCGTCGCCGGGATCATCTTCGTCTCCGGACTGCACGCCGACTCCACCGCCGACATGGAGCGCTACGACCGACTGCAGGGCCAGGGCGTGCCGTTCGTCCTGATCAACGGATTCTCCGACAAGATCAAGGCGCCGTTCGTCTCCCCCGACGACCGGGGTGCGATGCGTCTGGCCGTCACCCATCTGGCCGCGCTGGGCCACGAGCGGATCGGCCTCGCGGTCGGCCCCAAGCGGTTCGTCCCGGTGCAGCGCAAGATCGAGGGCTTCCTGCGCAGCATGGACGAGGTGCTGGGCATACCGGCCGACCAGGCCGCCGCCCGTATCCAGCACTCCCTGTTCACCCTGGAGGGTGGTCAGGCCGCCGCCTCCGGTCTGATCGACTCCGGCTGCACCGCCGTGGTGTGCGCCTCCGACATGATGGCGCTGGGCGCCGTCCGCGCCGCGCGGCAGCAGGGCCTGTCCGTCCCCGGGGACGTCTCCGTCGTCGGCTTCGACGACTCCCCCCTGATCGCCTTCACCGATCCGCCGCTCACCACGATCCGGCAGCCGGTCACGGCCATGGGCCAGGCCGCCGTGCGCGCGTTGCTGGAGGAGATCGGCGGCACCCCGGCGCCGCACAGCGAGTTCGTCTTCCTGCCCGAACTGGTCGTCCGCGGTTCGACGGCATCAGGTCCCAAGGCGGGGGCAGCCGTACCCGTGCAGCAGTCGGCCGGGAGGCGTACAGCGGATGCACGGAATCCCACCGGGGGTTGATCGGACGGCACCGGGCCGCATGGCAGACTATCGCCCCATGGGGGAATCGACCGCGAAGATCATGGCCCACCGCAGTGGCACAGCGCCGCGCTCCATCGATTCCCGTGACACCGATGGAGCGACGACGACGGGCGGACTGCTGGAGCCACGGCGGCCTCGCCTGTGGTTCGAGATCCTGCTGATCGCCGTCAGCTACTGGATCTACTCACTCGTGCGCAACGCCGTGCCCGAGCAGCAGGACGACGCCATGCGGAACGCGGGCCACGTCTGGGGCCTCGAGCGATCCCTCGGCCTCGCCTTCGAGCACGCGGTCAATCATGCCGTGAACTCCGTAACGTGGCTCATCGTCGGGATGAACTATTACTACGCGACGCTCCACTTCATCGTCACCCTCACGGTCCTCGTCTGGCTGTTCCGCAGGCATCCCGGCCGCTACGCGCCGACCCGGCTCGTCCTCTTCGTGACGACCGGCATCGCCCTGCTCGGCTACTACTTCTTCCCGCTGGCGCCGCCCCGGCTGATGGAGGGCGGCGGCTTCATCGACACGGTGAAGATCCACCACACCTGGGGGTCGATGGCCTCGGGCGACCTGGCGCACGTCTCCAACCAGTACGCCGCCATGCCCTCGATGCACATCGGCTGGTCGCTGTGGTGCGGCATCACCGTCGCCATGCTCGCGCGGTGGGCCTGGGTGCGGGTGCTGGGCGTGCTCTACCCCGTCGTCACCCTGCTCGTCATCGTCTCGACCGCCAACCACTTCTGGCTGGACGCCGCCGGCGGCACGCTCTGCCTCGGCGTCGGCTTCGCCGCCTCCTGGGCGGTCTACGGCGGCCTCGCCTACCGCCTGCCGCGCCAGGTGCGCGTCGCCACGGCCTAGCCGGGGGGGCGGGCGCGGGCTACGTGCCGTAGAAGAGGCGCTCCACCACCGCGCGGGCGCGGCGTGTGGTGCGGCGGTAGTCCTCGACCATGTCGCCCACGTGGCCCGGCTCGTACCCGAGGTACCGTCCCACGGCGGCCAGTTCCTTCCCGTCGCCGGGGAAGGTGTCGCCGGCGCGGGCCCGTACGAGCATGACGGCGTTGCGCAACCGGCTCGCCAGGATCCACGCCGCGTCCAGGACCTCGGCGTCCTCGGCGGCGACCAGCCCCGCCTCCGCCGCCGCGGCCAGCGCCGGGCGGGTGCGGGTGGTCCGCAGCCCGGGGACCCCGGCTCCGTGCCGGAGCTGCAGCAGCTGCACGGTCCACTCGACGTCGCTGAGTCCGCCCCGCCCCAGCTTGGCGTGGGTCGTGGGGTCGGCGCCGCGCGGCAGCCGCTCGGACTCCATGCGGGCCTTGAGACGGCGGATCTCGCGGACCGCCTCCTCCGTCAGCCCGTCGGCCGGATAGCGCAGCGGGTCGACCAGGGCGATGAAGCGGGCGCCCAGGTCCTCGTCGCCCGCGACCGGTTCGGCGCGGAGCAGGGCGTGGCTCTCCCACGCCAGGGACCAGCGCCGGTAGTAGGCGGCGTACGAACCGAGCGTCCGCACCAGCGGTCCGCTCTTGCCCTCGGGCCGCAGGTCGGCGTCGATGAGCAGCGGCGGGTCGGTGGTGGGGATCTGCAGCAGCCGGCGCAACTCGTTGGCGACCTTCAGCGCTGCCCGGGTGGCCCGGGGCTCGTCGGCGCCCTCGTGCGGCTCATGGACGAACAGGACGTCCGCGTCGGAGCCGTAGCCGAGTTCGCGGCCGCCGAAGCGGCCCATGCCGATCACCGCGAACCTGGTCGGCAGGGCCTCCCCCTCGGCCGCCTCCACGGAGTTGACGGCGGCCTGCAAGGCCCCGGTGACGGCGGCGGCGTTGAGGTCGGTGAGGGCGGCGCCGACGGCGTCGGGGTCGTCGCGGTGGACGCCGATGAGGTCGGCGGCGGCGGTGCGGAACAGCTCGCGGCGGCGGACCCCCCGTACGGCGGCCACGGCCTGCTCGGCGGAGTCCGCGCGGTGGACCGCGGCCAGCACCTCCTGGTCCAGAGCGCCGCGCGTCCGGGGCTGGAGCCCCTCGTCGTCGGCGAGCAGGGCGACCGCCTCGGGGGCCCTCATGAGCAGGTCGGGGGCGAGCCGCCCGGAGGACAGCACCCGCGCGAGGTTGACGGCGGCGGCGCCCTCGTCGCGCAGCAGCCGCAGGTACCAGGGGGTGCGGCCCAGCGCGTCGCTGACCTTCCGGAAGTTCAGCAGACCGGCGTCGGGGTCGGCGGAGTCGGCGAACCAGCCGAGCAGCACGGGCAGCAGGGTCCGCTGGATGGCGGCCTTGCGGCTGACCCCGGAGGCCAATGCCTCCAGGTGGCGCAGCGCCGCGGTGGGATCGGTGTAGCCGAGCGCCTCCAGGCGCTGCTTGGCCGCGTCGGTGGACAGGCCCACCTCGCCGGGGGCGAGCTGGGCGACGGCGTCCAGCAGCGGCCGGTAGAAGAGCTTCTCGTGGAGGCGGCGCACCTCCCTCGCGTGCCGTCGCCATTCCCGTTGCAGCTCCGTCACCGGGTCGGCGCGGAACCCCAGGGAACGGCCGAGCCGCCGCAGGTCGGCCACGTCCTCGGGCACCAGGTGGGTGCGGCGCAGCTTGTGGAGCTGGATGCGGTGCTCCATCGTGCGCAGGAAGCGGTACGAGGTGTCGAGCGCGGCCGCGTCGGCCCGCCCCACGTACCCGCCGGCGGCGAGCTGGGACAGCGCGGTCAGGGTGGTGCCGCTGCGCAGCGACGGGTCGGTGCGGCCGTGCACGAGCTGGAGCAGCTGCACCGCGAACTCCACGTCCCGCAGCCCGCCGGGACCGAGCTTGAGCTCCCGGTCGACGTGCGCGACGGGGATGTTCTCCACGACCCGGCGCCGCATCTCCTGCACGTCCTGGACGAAGTGGTCGCGCTCGGCGGCCTGCCACACCATGGGCGACAGCGCCTCGACGTACTCCTGGCCCAGCGCGGGGTCGCCGGCGACGGGGCGGGCCTTCAGCAGCGCCTGGAACTCCCAGGTCTTGGCCCAGCGCTTGTAGTAGGCCAGATGGCTGGAGAGGGTCCGTACCAGGGGGCCGCGCCGCCCCTCGGGGCGCAGGTTGGCGTCGACCTGCCAGATGCTGCCCTCGACGGTGGTGTCCGAGCAGATCCGCATCATGTGCGAGGCCAGCCGGGTGGCGGCCTGCAGCGCCTTGGCCTCCTCGGCCTCGGGGCGGGCCTCGGCCACGAAGATGACGTCGACGTCGGAGATGTAGTTGAGCTCGTGGCCACCGCACTTGCCCATGCCGATGACGGCCAGCCGGCACAGCGCGGCGTCGCCCGGCGCCTCCGCCTCGGCCATGGCCAGGGCCGCGCGCAGCGTCGCGGTGGCGAGGTCGGCCAGCTCCGCCGCGGTCTGCACCAGGTCGCTGGTGCCGCACACGTCGCGGGCGGCGATGCCGAGCATGCAGCGCCGGTAGGCGACGCGCAGCGACTCGGGATCGGTGGCCCCGGCCAGTCCCCGCTCGAACTCCGTTGTCCCCGGGTGGAGGTCGGCGTGCTCGTAGGTGACCAGGGAGTGCCAGTCACGCGGATGCCGGGTCAGATGGTCGGCGAGGGCCGTGGACGCGCCCAGCACCCCGAGCAGCCGGTCGCGCAGCGGCTTGGCGGCGGTGAGCGTGTCGAGCAGGGTGCGGCGCTCGCCGGGGTCGAGGGCCTCCACCAGCCGTACGAGCGAGGCGAGGGCCTGGTCGGGGTCGGCGGTGGCGCCCAGCGCGTCGAGCAGGACCGGGTCGCTGCGCACCGGGGCGAGCACGTCGCCGCCCAGCAGCGCCTCGGCGGCCGCGGCGTCGCTGAAACCGTGTCGCAGCAGCCGTCCGAACCTGGTGTCCCGTCGCCCTTCCAGCACGCCGCCTGCCTTTCCCGGTGTTCCCCGGCTGGGCTGATCCGCCCAAGAGAGAGTATCCGCCCCGCCCCGACTCTGTTACCTGGCGGTATGCGACGTTCCGTCCGATTGTTCCCGCGGCGTGAACGTGGTCTGGTCCTTCTGGTATAAAGCGCTTGCTCATTTGGAAGTTTCAGAAGCCAACTATCGGTACCCACAGCTACCCAGGGGTGGGACGGGGCGGGGAAGCAAGCATGAGGCGAATACGTCTGCGCGGGCGGGCGTGGCTCGCGGTCGGGGCGGTCGTACTCGGAGGGGCCGGCGTCGTGACCGCCGCGTCCGTGGCGAGCGGCCCGGAGGGGTCCGCCACGACGGCCGACGCGAAGGGGCCGGTTCCCAGCGCGGTCCAGTCGCTCGACCTCAAGGGCGAGGGCGGGGAGCGCAACGTGCCGCGACGCGACACGGACACCTTCGGCCTGCTCGGCGTGACGTGGGACAACCCTCGCACCGAGCTGGACGGCACGGTGCAGGTGCGCACCCGCGCGGTGAAGACCGGCCAGTGGTCCGACTGGCACGCGGTCGACCCGCACTACGACGACGCTCCGGACCCGAAGACCGAGGGCGCCACCCGGGGCGGCTCGGCCCCGCTGTACGTGGGGCTCTCCAACGGCGTCGAGCTCAAGGTCGTCTCGGCGAACGGCGCGGCGGGCACCCTTCCGAAGGGCCTCCGGCTCGAACTGGTGGGTGACGCCAAGAAGAGCGGCAAGAATGTGGCCATGGCGCCCGCCGCCTTCGCGGTGGACGCCGAGGAGACCACGACCCCGCCGGTGGATCCCTCGGCGACCGACACACCGCCCGACACGGTCACTCCGGATCCGGACGACTCCTCCCCGAGCGACACGGCGGCCCCGTCGACCTCGGCGCCGGCGAGCACCACGCCGCCGGCAGGCGACTCCTCGTCCTCGGCGAGCGCCTCGCCGAGCACGTCCTCGAGCCCGCCCACCTCGCCGTCGCCGAGCTCGACCCGGCCGACCGCCCCAGCCTCCACCGTGGCGAAGCCGGCCATCACGCTCCGCAAGGACTGGGGCGCCGACGAGTCCAAGCGCGAGGCCGGCGACCCGCCCTACGCGGACAAGGTGAACGTGGTCTTCGTCCACCACACCGACACCGCCGCCGACTACGACTGCACCGAATCGGCCCAGATCGTGCGGTGGATCTACGCGTACCACCTGTCGCAGGACTGGCGCGACATCGGCTACAACGCCCTCGTCGACAAGTGCGGCACCATCTTCGAGGGCCGCTACGGCGGCCTGGACCTGCCGGTCATCGGCGCGCAGACCTACGGCTTCAACACGCGCAGCTGGGGCATCGCCGCGATCGGCACCTTCCAGGTCATCGATGGCGTCCCGGCCACACCGATCTCCTCCAAGATGCTCGGCTCGATCGCGGCGCTGTCCGCGTGGAAGCTCGGCCAGTACGGGATCAACCCCAACCCCGGCAGCAAGACGCAGACGCTGACCGAGGGCGCCCAGGACAGCCCGCCGTGGGACTACAACAAGTCGTACACGTTCAACCCCATCTCCGGGCACCGTGACGGCTTCGCCACCGCCTGCCCCGGCCAGAACCTGTACGACAAGCTCGCCCTCATCCGCTCCTACGCGGCCGGCGTCGCCGCGCCGACCCTGGACGGTGTCAGCGGCGCCACGCTCTCCGGCACCTCGTACTACACCAAGGGCACCGCGAAGGTCGCCTGGAAGGAGAGCACCCCGGCCGCCGTTCTGAAGCGGTTCGAGGTGCTCGTGGACGGCAGGGTCGCGGCCACCGCCAAGGCCGCCGACGCCTCGGCGACGATCACGGTGGCGGCGGGCAAGCACACCGTGACCGTGCGGGCGGTGCACAACAACAACAAGACGGCGACGTCGGCGTCCTCGTACACGATCGTCGGGGACACGACCAAGCCCACCTTCACCACCGCCCCCTCCGTGAAGATCCGCAACGCCACGGTGTCCAGCACCTCCGTGCCGGTCTCCGTCAGCTGGAAGGCCGCCGACAACGGCGCGCTCAAGAGCGTCGCGGCGACCGCCCCCAGCACGGCCGCCTTCGGCCCGACCACCACGTCGTGGAGCACCACGGGCAAGGCGAACACCGCGGTGACGTACGGCCTGAAGGCGACCGACGCGGCCGGGAACTACACCACCGCCTCGGTGAGCCGCACGGCGGCGGTCCTCCAGGAGACCTCGGCGACGAAGACCGGGACGTGGACGGCGAAGAGCAGCACCAGCTACCTCAGCGGCAAGTCGCTCACCTCGTCCTCGAAGAACGCCAGCCTGACGTGGACGTTCACCGGCCGCTCGGTGGGCTGGGTGGTCTCCCGGGCCTCGACCTCCGGCCAGGCGTACGTCTACATCGACGGGGTCAAGGCGGCCACGGTGGACCTCAAGTCCTCCACCACCGCCTACCGGCAGACGATCTGGTCCAAGTCCTGGAGCACCAGCGCCAAGCACACGCTGAAGATCGTCGTCGTGGGAACCTCCGGGCGCCCGGCGATCACCACGGACGGCATCGTCTACCTGAAGTGACGCGCTGACAGCAAGGGCCCGGGGAGCGCGAGTTGCGCTCCCCGGGCCCTTTTACCTGTGCTTGACCTCAAGATCCGGAACGTACGCAGCGTTCCCCTGACCTTCACTTCCGCGGCGCTTCGGGCGTCCGCGGCCCCCTCTTAACCTGGCGCGGCGCCACTCCCCGTCCCCCTCTTTCCGGAGGTCCGCCGTGTCCGGCTGGTCCCTGCCCCGTCCCCGTCGCTCCGTCACCGCCCTCGCTTCCGCCCTCGGCGTCGCCGCCGCCTCCCTCGGCCTGTGGGCCGGGCTCGGCGGCTCCGAGACCGCCCACGCGGCCGGCAGCGTGCCGAACCCCGACCACGTGGTCGTGGTGATGTTCGAGAACCACGCCTACAGCCAGGTCATCGGCAGCTCCAGCGCCCCGTACATCAACAACACGCTGAAGGCCGGCGGCGCCAGCCTGACGCAGTCGTACGGCGTCACGCACCCGAGCCAGCCCAACTACCTGCAGATCTTCTCGGGCGGCAACCAGGGCGTCACCGACGACAGCTGCTACACCCCCGGCTTCAGCTCCAAGCCCAACCTCGCCTCCGAGCTGATCGCCGCCGGCAAGAGCTGGGCCAGCTACAACGAGACGCTGCCCAGCCAGGGTTCCACCACCTGCAGCAGCGGCGACTACGCCCGCAAGCACAACCCGTGGTTCGCGTTCAGCAACGTCCCGACGTCGACGGCGAAGACCTTCGCGCAGTTCCCGACGGACTTCACCACCCTGCCGAAGGTCTCCTTCGTGGTGCCGAACCTGTGCAGCGACATGCACGACTGCTCGGTCTCCACCGGTGACACCTGGCTGAAGAACAAGCTGGGCGCGTACGCGACCTGGGCGAAGACCCACAACAGCCTGCTCGTCGTCACCTTCGACGAGGACAACAGGCTGAGCGGCAACAAGATCCCGACCGTGCTGTACGGCCAGCCGGTCAAGGCCGGTTCGTCGTCCGCGACGACCTACAACCACTACAACATGCTCCGCACGCTGGAGGACCTGGCCGGTCTCACCACGCACGCGGGCAACGCGGCCTCCGCCTCCGACATCACCGGCATCTGGGCGAGCTGAGCGTGTACGTCGCGGACAGCCGCGGCGCCGCCGGTGCCGGGACCGGGGACGCGACGCGTCCCCGGTCCCGGGCCACGGCCGCCGTCGCCCCCACGGTCCTCGTCCTCGGCACGGTCAGCCTGATCACCGACGTCTCGTCGGAGATGGTCACCGCCGTCCTGCCGCTCTACCTGGTCGCCGGGCTCGGCCTCTCCCCCCTCGGCTTCGGCCTGCTCGACGGCGTCTACAACGGCTTCAGCGCGCTCGTACGGCTGGCCGGCGGCCATCTCGCCGACCGGGGCGGCGGCCGGCACAAGGCGGTCGCGGCCGTCGGCTACGGCCTGTCGGCGCTGTGCAGGCCCGCGCTGCTCATGGTCCACAGCCTGCCGCTGATCGGCGCCGTCCTCGCCGCCGACCGCACCGGCAAGGGGCTGCGCACCGCTCCCCGGGACGCGCTGATCTCGCTGTCCTCCGCGCCGGAGGACCGCGGCCGGGCCTTCGGCGTGCACCGGGCGATGGACACCGCGGGCGCGCTGCTGGGACCCCTGGTGGCGTTCCTCATCCTGCGGCAGGCCGCCGAGGGATACGACGCCGTCTTCACGGTGAGCTCCTGTGTGGCAGCCGTGGGCGTGCTGGTGCTGCTGCTCTTCGTGCCCGGCGGCCGTGGCGGCGGCCCCGAGAGCCCCGCCCCCGCTGACTCGCCGGCGCCGTCGCTGCGGGCGTCACTGGCGCTGCTGCGCCGCCGCGACGTACGGCGGCTGACGATCTGCGCCACCCTGCTCGGGCTGTCGACGGTCAGCGACTCCTTCGTCTACCTGCTGCTCCAGCACCGGCTCGGGGTCCCCGACCGCTGGTTCGCGCTGCTGCCCCTGGGCACCGCGGCGGCCTTCCTCCTGCTCGCGATCCCGCTGGGGCGGCTCGCCGACCGCCTCGGTCGGTGGCGGATGTTCCTGGCCGGGCACGTCGCCCTGCTCGCGGGGTACTGGCTGCTGCTGGCGCACGGGCCCGCGTACGCCGTCCTGCTCTGCCACGGCGCCTTCTACGCCGCCACCGACGGGGTGCTGATGGCCGCCGCCTCCACCGCCGTCCCCGACGAGCTGCGCGGTGCCGGGCTCGCCCTCGTCCAGACCGGGCAGGCCATGGCCCGGTTCGCGGCCTCCCTCGCCTTCGGCGCCGCCTGGACGGCCTGGGGCGACCGCACCGCGCTCACCACCGCCGCCGTGGCGCTCGCGGCGTGCGCGGTCTGCGCGGTGTACCTGCGCCCGGCGCCCCGCACGTGATCCCCGAGGAAAGGCCCCCCATGAACACCCGCAGCCGCCTGATCGTGCTGCTCGCCGCCGTGGTGGCGCTGGCCGCCGTCGCCGCGGTCTCCGTACTGCGCGCCGCCGACCGCGCGGCGGAGAAGGACCGCCCGCAGGCGGGTGGCCCCGCGGTGGCTGCCGGGGCGGTGTCGCTGGCGCCGGACGCCCCCCGCATGGTCTTCCGGAACATGGCGTGGGGCCCGCACCGGGACGAGCTCGCCACCGTCCCCGCCGGCAGCCCCGGCGCCGCGCGCACCGCCTCCGCCGTGAAGTGCCTGCGCTTTTACGCGGCCGCGGGCACCGGCATCTGCCTGCAGTCGGTCAAGGGCGCCGTCCAGGACGCCTACCGTGCCGTCGTCCTCGACTCCCGGCTGCACGAACTGCGCCGCTACCCCCTCGCGGGCATCCCGACCCGGGCCCGGGTCTCGCCCAGCGGGCGCATGGTCGCCTGGACCGTCTTCGTCGGCGGCGACTCCTACGCCGGCACCGACTTCTCCACCCGTACGTCCGTCCTGGACACCCGCACCGGGGCCCTCGTCAAGAACCTCGAGGACTTCCGGATCACCAGGGACGGCCGGCCGTACCACGCGGCCGACGTCAACTTCTGGGGCGTCACCTTCGCCGACGACGGCCACTTCTACGCGACCCTCGGCACCGGCGGCCGCACCTACCTGGTCCGCGGCGACGTCGCCGCCCGCTCCGTCCGCACGCTCCGCACGAACGTCGAGTGCCCCTCGCTCTCGCCGGACGGCACGCGGCTGGTGTTCAAGAAGCGCGTCGAGGGCCTCTCCCCCGACGCGCCCTGGCGGCTGTACGTCCTGGACCTGGCCACGATGCGCGAGACCCCGCTCGCGGAGCGGCGCAGCGTCGACGACCAGGTCGTCTGGCGGGACGACCACACCGTCGTCTACGCCCTCGCCGGGGACTTCGGCGCGGACCTGTGGACGGTGCCCGCCGACGACACCGGCTCCGCGCGCCGCATGATGACGGCGGCGCTGGCCCCGGCGTATCTCGGCTAGGCGCGGCACACCTCGGCCGGGCCGTCCGCTCAGGTCGACAGCGACACGTCGGTCGCCTTCACCAGCGCGACGACCTCGGCGCCCTCGGCGACGGCCAGCTCGTCGAGGGCCTCCCTGGTGATCACCGCGGTGAGCTCGCGGCCGCCCGCGAAGGCGATCCGCACGGTCGCCATGGCCTCGCCCGCCGCCACGGCGGTGACCGTCCCGGGGATCCGGTTGCGGATGCTGATGCCCCGCACCGGGGCCGTGGCGAGGGAGACCTCCGTCGCCTTGATGAGGACGGTCACCCCGCCGCCGGGGATGATGCCGAGCTCACGGACGGCCTCGGCGGTCACGGCCGCCGTGAAGTCCGGTCCCCCGCCGTCGAGGCGGACCGTGACCACGGCCATCACCTCGCCGGGGACCACCGAGGCGACCTTGCCGTCGATCTGGTTGCGAATGGTCAGTGCCATGAGCGGCACCGTAAGCCCGCTCCCGGCGCGGCGAGCGGAACGACCCGCCGCCCGCCCCGGGCCCGGGCGGCGGTCCGGCCCCGCCGCGGCGGCTCAGGCGGTGACCAGGTCCGCCCAGCGGGTGAACCCGGCGCAGTCGGCGCGGACGCCGTGCCGCGTGGACAGGGCGCTGACGATGCCGAGACCGCGGCCGTGCTCATCGGGGTCGGTGGTGCCCCCCGGCAGGCAGGGCTGGGCGGCCGGTCCCGAATCCGTCACCTCGATGTGCAGGGCGCTGCGTCCGTCGACCCGGGTCCAGGACAGGCGCAGCGCGGCGGGACCGTCGGCGTGCACGATCGCGTTCGTGGTCAGCTCCGAGATCACCAGCAGGACGTCCTCGGCGACCTCCGGACGCAGCTCCCACTCGGCCAGCACACCCCGCACCCGCCGGCGCACGACGGACAGGGCGCCGGGGATGTGCGACAGCGCGCAGACGTGCTCGTCCTGGCGCTGCGGCATCGTCTCGGGCTGAGCCGCCATGGTGTCCTCCTCCGGGGAGTCCCGCCGGGTGGGCTCCCGGACCTGGACGAAAGCTTCGGAGACAGGACATCCCCGGTCAATGAATCGGGGTCGTCATTATCGAACGCTGCCCTCGCAGGCCGAACGACCTGCGGAAACGCGCTGATGCCCATCGGTGATCCCGGGGATAGCATCGACTTATGGCCGGCCCGCTCCAGTCCATCGAACGGGCGGCGGCGATCCTCAGGCTCCTGGCCGGCGGTCCCCGCCGGCTCGGCCTGGGCGAGGTGGCCGCCTCGCTCGGCCTGGCGAAGGGCACCGCCCACGGCATCCTGCGCACGCTCCAGCACGTGGACTTCGTCGAGCAGGACCCGGCGACCGGGAAGTACCAGCTCGGGGCGGCCCTGCTGCACCTGGGCACCAGCTACCTGGACGTCAACGAACTGCGGTCCCGCTCGATCAACTGGGCCGACGCCCTGGCCGCCCGCAGCGGCGAGGCGGTCCGCCTGGGGACGCCGCTGGAGGGCCAGGTGCTCATCGTCCACCACGTCTTCCGGCCCGACGACAGCCTGCAGACCCTCGACGTCGGTGCCCTGCTGCCGCTGCACGCCTCCTCACTGGGCAAGATCCTGCTGGCGTACGGGACGGCCCCCCTGGAACCGCTGCTGAAGGAGGAACTGGAGGCGTACACCCGGCACACGCTGGTGATCCCGGAGGACCTGACCCGTGCCCTCGCCGAGGTCCGCGACCAGGGCTGGGCGGCGGAGGTGCAGGAGATGTCGATGGGCGAGGCCGGGGTGTCGGCACCGATCCGCGGGTCCGGCGGCCTCGTGGTGGGCGCGATCGGGCTGTCAGGCCCGGTCGAGCGGGTCTGCGACACCAAGGGCCGCCCTGTCCCGTCCCTGGTCACCCTGCTCCGCGAGGCCGCGCGGGCGATCTCCAGAGACCTGGGCGCGGCCCGCTGGTGAACGCCGCCCGCGCACCGGACACAGCGAACGCAGCGAACGCATCGGAAAGCAGGCCCCGATCATGGTTGAACGGTATGTGATGTCCATCGACCAGGGCACCACCTCCACCCGATGCATCCTGTTCGACCACCGGGGGCGCCTGGTGTCGGTGGCGCAGCGCGAGCACCAGCAGCACTTCCCCAAACCCGGCTGGGTCGAGCACGACGCCCTGGAGATCTGGCGCAATCTCCAGCGCATCGTGCCGCAGGCGCTGACCGGAGCCGAGATCGCGCCGGAGGAGGTCGCGGCCATCGGCATCGCCAACCAGCGGGAGACGACCGTGCTGTGGGACCCCACCACGGGCGTACCGCTGGGCAGGGCGATCGTCTGGCAGGACACCCGCACCGCGCCGCTGGTCGAGCGGCTGCGGAAGGACCCGGGCGACGACTTCTTCCTGGAGCGCTGCTGCCTGCCGCCCTCCACCTATTTCTCCGCGCCGCGGATCCGCTGGCTCTTCGACGAGGTCTCCGGGCTGGAACAGCGCGCCCGGAACGGCGAGGTGCTCTTCGGGACCATGGAGACCTGGCTGATCTGGAACCTGACAGGGGGGACGGACGGCGGCCTGCACATCACCGACGCCACCAACGCCAGCCGCACCATGCTGATGAACATCCACTCGTTGACCTGGGACGACGATCTGCTGGACTTCTTCGGCGTCCCCCGCGCGATGCTGCCCGAGATCCACGCCTCGGCCGAGAACTACGGCGCCGCCCGCGCCGTCCTGCCGGGCGTGCGCATCACCGCCGCCCTGGGCGACCAGCAGGCGGCGCTCTTCGGCCAGACCTGCTTCTCCCCCGGCGAGGCGAAGTGCACCTACGGCACCGGCAGCTTCCTGCTGCTCAACACCGGGTCCACGATGATCCGGTCGCGGCACGGACTCCTCTCCACGGTCGCGTACAAGATCGACGACCAGCCGGCGGTCTACGCCCTGGAGGGCTCGATCGCCGTCACCGGATCCCTCGTGCAGTGGTTCCGCGACCGCCTCGGCATGATCAGCAGCGCCCCGGAGATCGAGACCCTCGCCCGCACCGTCGAGGACAACGGGGGCTGCTACATCGTGCCCGCGTTCTCCGGCCTCTTCGCCCCGCACTGGCGCAGTGACGCCCGGGGCGTCATCGTCGGCCTGACGTCGTACATCACCAAGGGGCACCTCGCCCGTGCCGTCCTGGAGGCCACCGGCTGGCAGACCCGCGAGGTCGTCGACGCCATGAACGCCGACTCCTCGCTCGGGCTGAAGGAGCTCAAGGTCGACGGCGGCATGACGGCGGACAACCTCCTCATGCAGTTCATCGCCGACGTCCTCGACGTCCCGGTGGTCCGTCCCATGGTCGCCGAGACCGTCTCCCTCGGCGCCGCCTACGCCGCCGGCCTCGCCTCCGGGTACTGGCCGGACCTGAAGGTGCTGCGCGGCAACTGGCACCGCGCCGCCCAGTGGCTGCCGGACATGGACCCCGAGCGCCGGAACGCCGAGTACGAGAACTGGCAGCGCGCCGTCGAGCGCTCCATCGGCTGGATCAGACAGCCCGGGACCCCGTGACCGACGGCGCGCCCAGGGACACCGCCCGGCCGGTCACCCGCACGCGCGGGTCCCGGGAATCGACGTCCACGACCAGCTCGCTGGGGCGGCCCATGTCCTCGCCCTGCCGGATCACCACGCGGGCGGCCTCCGGCACCAGGCCGAGCGTCCGCAGATAGCCGCCGAACGCCGCCGCGGCCGCACCCGTCGCCGGGTCCTCGACGACACCGCCCACCGGGAACGGGTCACGGGCGTGGAAGAGGTCCGGGGTCTCCCGCCACACCAGCTGTGCCGTGGTCCATCCGTACCGGCGCATCACCTCCGCGAGGGCGTCGAAGTCGTACGCGAGATCCGCCAGCCGGTCCCGTCCGGCGGCGGCCAGCACCAGGTGGTGGACCCCGCCGAAGGCGACGTGCGGCGGCAGCGCGGGGTCGAGGTCGGCCCGCTCCCACCCCAGCGCCGTGAGCGCCGCCGCCAGCTCGGCTTCCTCGGCCGGGCGGGACCGGGTCGGCACGCTGGTGAGCGTGGCGTGCAGCGCCCCCTCGCCGTCGGCGGCCGTCAGCACGGGGATCTCCCCCGCCGGGGTGTCGAAGACCAGCTCGCCGGGTCCGATCCGCTCCGCCAGCGCGACCGCGGTCGCCACCGTGGCGTGACCGCAGAAGTCGACCTCGGCCAGGGGGCTGAAGTAGCGCAGGGCGAACCGCCGGCCGGCGGTGTCCCCCGCCGTGACGAACGCCGTCTCGGAGTAGCCCACTTCGGCGGCGAGGGCGAGCATCCGCTCCTCGTCCAGGGCCGACGCGTCGAGGACGACGCCGGCCGGATTGCCACCGGAGGGGTCGGAACTGAAGGCGGTGTAGCGCAGCACGTCGGTGAGAGGCCCAGTTGTCATGCCCTCCACGCTGCCACAGGCGACTCATCGAGGGAAACGATGAATTCCCATCGCCGCGATTGAGGAACCCGATGGCACCCTCTACGGTCGACCGGTGGACACCCGACTGCTCACCACGTTCCTCACCCTGGCCAGGACGGAGAACTTCACCGGCGCGGCCGCCGAACTCCATCTGTCGCAGTCCACCGTCACGGCGCAGATCAAGTCCCTGGAGAAGGACCTCGGCGTGCGGCTCTTCGACCGGATGCCCCGTGGCGCACGACTCACCGCCGCCGGGCGGCGCCTGATGACGGAGGCCGCGGACGTCCTCGAAGCGGAGACGCGCCTGCGCGGGACCGCGGCCGGGGACGCCCGGACGGGCGGGATCGTCACCCTCGGCGCGGGCGACACGCTCTGCTCCACACACGTACCGCTGATCATCGCCACCCTCCGCGGCACCCATCCCGCCATCGACGTCCACCTCTTCCCCCCCGGCACCGGCACGGCCGTGGAGGGGCTGCGGGCCGGACGGCTGGATGTCGCCCTGCTGCTGGAGGACACCGTCGGCCTGCCCGACATGACCTCCCGCCCCCTCGCCGCGGAACCGCTGGTCTTCATCAGCGCCCCCGGCCATCCGCTGGCCGCGCTGAACCGGCCCGTCACCTGGGAGGAGCTCGCCCGGGAGACCTTCTTCCTCCACGAGGAGGGCTGCTCCTACAGCGACCGCGTCGCGCGCGAACTCCAGGGCCTGCCCGAGGCACGGCCCCGGCTGACCCGGTTCGGCAGCAGCGAGGCCGCCCGCTCCTGCGTGGCGGCCGGCCTCGGCCTGGGCGTCCTCCCCCGCGCCACCGTCCGCACCGCCCTGCACGAGGGCACCCTCACCGCCCTCACCGGACCCCGCCTCCCCGACGTCCCCGTCCAACTGGTCCGCCGCCGCGGTCGCTGGACCTCCCCGGCGGTCCAGGCCGTCCTCGACGCGCTGACGGACCACTTCGCCCGGTAGGGGCCGTCGCCGCCCGCGGAACGCGTACCCGCCGCCCGTGGGCCTTGGACAGAGATCGCCGGGGCGCTTCAATACGGGGGTGACGGACTGGGCGCGCCTGTACGACTCGCCGGCTGGCCCACGGGATCACCTACCTCTTCGGTCGTGCGGAGTGCCCCCGTTGCGCCTGCGTGTTCGGCATCGCCGACGAGTACACCGCGGCCAACCTCCCGCCGACGCGGTGAAGACCCCGTAGGGAGCGTGGTCCGGAGGACGCGCGCACCTCGACCGGAAGGGATGCGGCCGCGGGTCGTCCCCGAGCCGTGTCGATGCCCGGCCTTCGCGCCGCTCCCACTGGGAGGTTCTCGCGGAGCTCGAACGCCGTGACCGCGGAGCGGTACCCCTCCCTCTCCTGCTTCTTGTTGCGCGAGGCCCTCTTGAGGCAGGGGTCGTTGGCCGCGGTGCGGCTTGTGGCCCGTACTGTCGCTCGCGCTGACGACAATCACGGCGATTGGTTGCAGACTGCCGCGCACGATGTGACCTGGCCGCCAGGTGAAGCGGGGCCTGCCGTTTCTGCTGCGTGCGCTGCTCTTGCCGACGATCCGGATGGGGCCGTCCGCCGTGGTGCCGCGGAAGTCGCGGAATGGGTCCGCACGTAGCCGACAGCGCTTGATCGCGCCCGCGCGGGATTCAGGCATTCCAGGGCAGCCGCAGTGCCTCGATCCAGGGATCGGTCAGTAGCGCTTCGATCAACGGTGTGGGGCCAACGACCTTGCTGGCCCACAGGTCCCAGTCAGTACACACCACCCACGACCGGTCTTCGGACCACAGATTGGAGGGACTGCAGTTGACCTCCGGATTGTCGTACAGGGCGCCGGCGTCGCCCAGGCGTCCGGCCCAGACCTGGGGGCTTTCAAAGTCCGTCTCCGGGAACATGACCGCACCGTAGTAAGCCAGGCAGCGTGCGTCCTCGCCTTGGGAGCTGTGCTCGGTGAGCACCGCGATGAGCCGGTCCCAGGTCTCGCGATCCAAGCTGCCCTCGGTGGGTGGCTGGATACCCAGCGGCCAACTGCCGTTCCTGCTGACTGAGGGGAAGCAGCGGTAGCACGGGAACATTCCTTCGGGCACTACTGGATCCCCGCTCCGCTGAGCAAGTTCTGCCCAGCGCAGGCGTCGCCAGCCCCTCCCAGGGTGTTCAGCGCGGCCGAGGCCGCCGCCAGTGGTCACCAGCGCCGCGGGGTCGAGGCCCGCGAGGATGCACGGCTGGGCCGTCCCCTCTGCGGTGCGCGCCCGTTCGTCTTCGTCGTAGGTGATGTCGCCGGGCCCCTGCTCGTGCTCGTACATGGCATTGAGCACCCACACGGCATGGGGCATCGCCGGTACCAAAAACCCCGTAAGGCCGTCTCCGGCCAGTTCCTCAAGCCATGCGGCAACGTCGGGTGGAGCGAGCGCCCAGGGGAATGAGGGCGGAGGCGATATCTCGGGCATTCGGTCATGTTCCCACGCTGCTCCCCCGTACCGCTCGTGCGCGCCATACCGTCGCTACTCCTAGCCCCGCAACGCTTGGCCGGGAACCCAGACCATCGCTTTACAAGTTCGATCCGAGCGTGGCCTGGGAGGGGTCCTTGCTTGATCGGAGCGTATTCGCTGGGACGCGCGTGGGTGCCTACGTCCGGTGCCGTTGATAAAGCTGATCGGAAAATCGATCTTCGGGAGGGCAGGCGGCAGCATCCGGGCCGCTTGCGGACCGGATGTCGGGTGGGGCCGGTCAGGCGGTCGCGGATTCGAGGGTGACCTGGTGGCCGAGGGACTGGAGCTGGCGGACGAGGTCGCGGGTTTTGCGGGCGGGGTCGAGGTGGCGCCTGTGCCAGTCGGAGCCGAGTTCCCGGTAGGAGGCGTCTGGGTCGTTGATCAGGTGCCAGGTGATGACGAGGATCGAGCGGGCGACGGCGACCAAGGCTTTGGCGTGACCGCGGCGTTTGACGATGCGCCGGTAGCGGGCGCCGAGGAAGGTGTCGGTGCGGGCAGCGGCGTTGGCGGCCTCGCCGAGGGCGCCCTTGAGCCAGGGGTTGCCCTGCCCGGCTGGCCCCGTGGTGTTCTTCGCGCCGGACTGGATGGTCCGGGGGCACAGCTTTGCCCAGGACACCAGGTGCTCGGGGGTGGGGAAGCGGCTCATATCCGTGCCGATCTCGGCGAGGATGATCTGCGCGGTGGCCGGACCGATGCCGGGGACGGCGTCGAGCCGCTCGGCCAGGACCCGCGCGCTCACCCCGTCAGCGGCCGGTTCGGTCCCGGTTCCTCCCGGACCGTCGCCTGGAGTGGCGATCTCTTCCAGGGTCTGGGCGATGAGTCGGTCCAGTTCGTTGACCTGGGCGGTGAGGTGGTCGACGGTACCCAGTAGCACCTGCAGCAGTCGTGCGTGGTGGTCCTCGAACTGCCCGGTCAGGGCTTCGGCCAGGGCTGCCTTCTTCTTGACCAGGTTTCCCTTGGCGAGCTCTGCAAGAGCGCGGGGGTTGCGTTCGCCGGCGACCAGAGCGTCGAGCATGGCCCGGCCCGACACGCCGAACAGGTCCGAGACCACGCCGGACAGTTTGATCTGCGCGTCCTGCAGGGCCTTGTCCACCCGGTGCTTGTGCCGGGTGCGTTCCTGGACGAACACGGTGCGGGTGCGGGTGAAGTCCCGCAACTGCCGGACCGGCTTCGGCGGGACGAACGAGGCTCGGACCATGCCGCGTTCGGCGAGCTTGGCCAGCCAGACCGCGTCCAGCTTGTCGGTCTTCGGACGCCCGGGGACGTTCTTCACATCGCGCGCGTTGACCAGCCAGCAATCCAGACCCCGGGCCTCCAGCAGGTAGAAGAACGGGCGCCAGTACGAGCCCGTCGCTTCCATGACGACCCGCTCGACGCCCTGGCAGACCAGCCGGTCACCGAGTTCCAGGATCGCGTTGGTGGTCGAGGCGACCGTCCAGACCTGCTGGACGCGCCGGCCCTCGATGGTGTCGTGCGGGACGCGCAGGCAGACCATCCCGGATGCCTTGGCGATGTCGATCGCCGCGACCCGCGCGACCGTTCCGTCGTCGTGGTCTTCTCTCAACTCCTCCATGACATGCCCCCTGTTGTGCTGGTGCGGGCAGGGGCTGCCCGGGAAGCCAGAGGGGTAACGGAGAAGCTGATCGGCGTGCTCAAGGCGACAGTGTGCGGCCCCCTCGGACGGCTCCCTCACCAGACTCCTATGCGGGCTCACAGCCCAAACATCAAGCGGCGTCGGCGGACAGCCCCTGTACCGATTTTCACGCCTGCGGGGCGTCACCGCAGGTGAACGGTCGACTCCTATAGAGCGTCAAGCGTCGGTCATTTGGCGGGTCAGACCACCGGGACAGCGCCACCCCCATCTTCACAGTCATCGGTGGATGTCAGCACCACGGCTGCGGAACCGCGGGTTGCGGGCTAGGTGATGCGGCGGCCTTCGCGCCACTGGCGTCTCTTATCCGCCGCGGCCCCTCCCTCAGCGGTACTCCTCCGCCACGCGGCCCGCTTCGCCGACTCGCGCCCGCAAAGGAATCCCCACAGCACGAGACTCGACGCCCCGAGAAAGCGACTGATGGCGTTGTCCTCTTAGGTCACAAACATGAGCTGCGGGACTATGAACACCAGGTACCAGACCGGATGATTCTGCCATTTCGGCTTGTCCTCCATTCCTGCCCCCTCACAAGGCGCACATTAACCCATGCCTATTGGCGGCTGCGCTGGAGCTCATCCACCGAGCCAAGGGCGCCTAGAGCCGGCTGCGCCCGAAACGCCGCCGGCGTTCCAGTTCGGAAGACGGAGGCTGCGGACCCTGTCTCACCTGGGCCGACGTTGACCTGCGGCAAAGCGACCCGGTGACCGCTGTTCCCCGCGGGTCCCCGTTCGCCCCTCCTCACCTGGCACGTCTGTGGCACGCCCGATCCCGATCCCCTCGATGCCAACTATGGGCACGACGGTCGCCGAGGTCTGCTGGGCACGTCAGCCGGCCGCCTGGGTCTGGTGGCGGTCAGTGGTGGACGCGGTGGTTGCTGCACTCCGCTGCCGTACAGCGCTGTCGTGCAACCCGTCTGGTAGCGCTGCCGAGGCCTTCGACACGAAGACCACTGGCGCCGCTATCTCCCAATTCTGCGGCTTTGGTGCCACTTGAGGGCGGTCGCGAAGAACAGTGGTCCCAGTAGGGCCAGGCTGACATGAACCGTCGGCCGGATCACGTTCCAGGCCACAAAAGCCAGTTGCGCCCAAAAGATGAGCCACAGCCACCAGGGCATGATGCCTGGCACCTTGCTCTTCCGCCCCATAACCTCACACACCCCCGTGATGGCACGGACGATAGCGCGGGCGAGAGCCAGCGCACCAGGTCCGCTGACTACCCCCTGAGCAGCTACCTGGGTCACACCGGCGCGGGGTTCACGCTTCGCGTCTACAGGCACTTGATGCCCAGCAGCGACGGACGGACACGCCGGGCCGTCGACAGACTCTACGAAGCTGCGGACCCGGCGCCGGACGGCCCACAGGCGGCCCAGGGCGAATGAGACGACGCCGGGCCGGCGGCATCGCGCTGCCGGCCCGGATCACGTCGTACGGGGATGACCCCGCTGACCTGCGGCTACAGGTTCGGGAGGTTCTTGCGGAGCTCGAAGGCCGTGACCTCGGAGCGGTACTCCTCCCACTCCTGCTTCTTGTTGCGCAGGAAGAAGTCGAAGACGTGCTCCCCGAGGGTCTCGGCGACCAGCTCGCTGCGCTCCATGAGGGAGATGGCCTCGCCCAGGTTCTGCGGGAGCGGCTGGATGCCCAGCGCGCGGCGCTCGCCGTCGGAGAGGGCCCACACGTCGTCGTCGGCGCCGGGCGGCAGCTCGTAGCCCTCCTCGATGCCCTTGAGGCCGGCGGCCAGGAGGACGGCGTAGGCGAGGTAGGGGTTGGCGCCGGAGTCGAGGGAGCGGACCTCGACGCGGGTGGAGCCGGTCTTGCCGGGCTTGTACATCGGCACGCGGATGAGCGCCGAGCGGTTGTTGTGGCCCCAGCAGATGTACGACGGGGCCTCGCCGCCGGCGCCCGCGGTGCGGTTGGCGCCGCCCCAGATGCGCTTGTACGAGTTGACCCACTGGTTGGTGACCGCCGAGATCTCGTCGGCGTGCCGGAGCAGGCCCGCGATGAACGAGCGGCCGACCTTCGACAGCTGGTACTCGGCACCGGACTCGTGGAAGGCGTTGCGGTCGCCCTCGAAGAGGGACAGGTGCGTGTGCATGCCGGAGCCGGGGTGCTGGCTGAAGGGCTTGGGCATGAACGTGGCGTTCACACCCTGTTCCAGCGCGACCTGCTTCATGACCAGGCGGAAGGTCATGATGTTGTCGGCCGTGGACAGCGCGTCGGCGTAGCGCAGGTCGATCTCCTGCTGACCGGGGGCGCCCTCGTGGTGGGAGAACTCCACCGAGATGCCCATCGACTCCAGCATCGTGATGGCCTGGCGGCGGAAGTCCTGGCCCACGTTCTGCGGGGTGTGGTCGAAGTACCCGGAGTTGTCGGCGGGCACCGGGACGCTGCCGTCCAGCGGCAGGTTCTTCAGCAGGAAGAACTCGATCTCGGGGTGGGTGTAGAAGGTGAACCCGAGGTCGGAGGCCTTGGCCAGGGACCGCTTGAGGACGAAGCGGGGGTCGGCGTACGACGGCGAGCCGTCCGGCATCAGGATGTCGCAGAACATCCGGGCGGTCCCCGGGGCCTCGGCGCGCCACGGCAGGATCTGGAAGGTGCCGGGGTCGGGCTTGGCGATCATGTCCGACTCGTACACCCGGGCGAAGCCCTCGATGGCCGACCCGTCGAAGCCGATGCCCTCGTCGAAGGCCTGCTCCAGCTCGGCCGGCGCCACGGCGACCGACTTGAGATAGCCCAGCACGTCGGTGAACCACAGCCGCACAAAACGGATGTCGCGCTCCTCGAGGGTGCGGAGCACGAACTCCTGCTGCTTATCCATAGCTATCCAACCTCACAGGTCATGGGGGGCCTGTCGTCCGTGCCGGCTCGAGCGAGGGCCAGACCAGTATCACGTCACGGCGTTACCGGTCTGTTTCGGCGGTGGCCGGGACCGCCGGGCACCCCTCACCACCATTGTGGTGCACCCTTTCGATCTTGACACAGGGGGCCGACGCCGAAAAGGCCCGGAAGAGGGCGTCCGGCAGGGCTTCCCGGGCCCGAGTGCGCGAGGGCACACACGCAGCCCACGACATCGCGTCGATTTGACGATTACACTGGGCGGCGTGCCTCAACTTCGCCTCGCCCTGAATCAGATCGACTCCACCGTCGGCGACCTCGCCGGGAACGCGGAGTCGGTAGTGCGCTGGACCCGGCACGCGGCCGAACAGGGAGCCCACCTGGTGGCGTTCCCCGAGATGGCGCTGACCGGGTACCCCGTCGAGGACCTCGCCCTGCGTTCCTCCTTCGTCGAAGCCAGCCGCGCCGCCCTGGAGGCGCTCGCCGCGCGCCTGGCGGCCGAGGGCTTCGGGGAGCTGCCGGTGGTCGTCGGCTACCTCGACCGCAGCGAGAAGGCCCAGCCCCGCTACGGCCAGCCCGCCGGCTCGCCGCGGAACGCCGCGGCGGTGCTGCACGGCGGGAAGGTCGTGCTGAAGTTCGCCAAGCACCACCTGCCGAACTACGGCGTCTTCGACGAGTTCCGCTACTTCGTGCCCGGTGACACCCTTCCGGTGATCCGGGTGCACGGTGTCGACGTCGCGCTCGCCATCTGCGAGGACCTCTGGCAGGACGGCGGCCGCGTGCCCGCCACGCGCACCGCGGGGGCCGGGCTGCTGCTCTCCGTCAACGCCTCCCCGTACGAGGTCGCCAAGGACGACACCCGCCTGGACCTGGTGCGCAAGCGCGCCCAGGAGGCCGGCTGCACCCTCGCCTACCTCGCCATGATCGGCGGCCAGGACGAGCTCGTCTTCGACGGCGACTCGATCGTCGTCTCCGAGGACGGCGAGGTGATCGCCCGCGCCCCGCAGTTCGAGGAGGGCTGCGTGCTCGTCGACCTCGACCTGCCCGCCGCGGACGCCACCAAGGTGCCGGCCGGCATCGCCGACGACGGCCTGGAGATCGAGCACGTCACCCTCTCGGCCGAGCCGCTGCCCGCGTACGAGCCGGAGGTGCGGGGCGGCGAGGCCCCGCGGCTGGGCGACGACGAGGAGATCTACACCGCGCTGGTCGTCGGCCTGCGGGCGTACGTCGCCAAGAACGGCTTCCGTTCCGTACTGATCGGACTTTCCGGCGGCATCGACTCCGCGCTGGTCGCGGCCATCGCCTGCGACGCGGTCGGGGCCGCCAACGTCTACGGCGTCTCCATGCCGTCGCGGTACTCCTCCGACCACTCCAAGGGCGACGCCGCCGAGCTGGCGCGGCGCACGGGGCTCAACTTCCGCACCGTGCCGATCGCCCCCATGTTCGATGCCTACATGGGATCCCTGGGGCTGACCGGGCTGGCGGAGGAGAACCTGCAGTCCCGGCTGCGCGGCACGATGCTGATGGCCATCTCCAACCAGGAGGGGCACATCGTCCTCGCCCCGGGCAACAAGAGCGAGCTGGCAGTCGGCTACTCCACCCTGTACGGCGACTCGGTCGGTGCGTACGGGCCCATCAAGGACGTCTACAAGACGACCGTCTTCCGCCTCGCGAAGTGGCGCAACCAGGCGGCGGAGGAGCGGGGCCAGACCCCGCCGATCCCCGAGAACTCCATCTCCAAGCCGCCGAGCGCGGAGCTCCGGCCCGGCCAGGTCGACACGGACTCCCTGCCGGACTACGACGTCCTGGACCGGATGCTGGCGATGTACGTCGACCAGGACAAGGGGCGCGACGCGATCGTCGCCGCCGGGTTCGACGCGGAGCTCGTCGCGAAGGTGCTGCGCATGGTGGACACGGCGGAGTACAAGCGGAGGCAGTATCCGCCGGGGACGAAGATCTCCGCGAAGGGGTTCGGGAAGGACCGGCGGCTCCCGATCACGAATCGCTGGCGCGAGCACGCGTAGGCGCCGGGGGCGGCCTGCCCGAACGCAGGAGCCTTGCGGCGTCGGGGCGCCAGGTCGCCGGGTCGGGCCCCGGGTGTCCGCCGTCGGCGTTCTCGGCTGCTGGGTGCTCTGTGCGCGGGGCGGCGCTGGGGCGGGGCAGCGCTGGGGCGGTGATGCCCGTGGTCGGGTGCGGGTTCGTCTCGCGCCCTTCGGGCGCAAAGCGGCGGGCTGCGGACGGGAGGGTGGGGGCGGCTCTCGTCGGGCGTGTGCGGGCCGGTGGGTGGCCGGGGTTCAGGCTCCGGAGCGGGGCCGGTTGTTCATGGGCGCGGGTCTCGTTGCCGTCCGCGGGTAGAGATGGCTGGTTGCCACGCCCACCCTTCGTGGGTGGCGCGCCCGCCGTGACCTGCGTCTGCGGGTGATTCCCCCTGTGGGCGACGGGCTCGGCGGGTGGCTTTGCGAGATCGGGCTCTGTTTCGCTGACATAGTCGGCGAAAGCGGGCCCGATCTTCCCTGACTCAAAGATCGGGCTCTGTTCCGCCGAACATATCGGCGAAAGCGAGCCCGATGTCCCGCCCACCCCCCACCAGCACCCCGAATCAGCCGCAGACGCCGGTTACGGCAGGCGCGCCCGTCACCCGGCAAAGGCGTGGAAGCGGCCATCTCTACGCGCGGTCGGGCACGAGACCCCGCCACTGGAAAGGCACCCCGCTCCGGAGCCTGAACCCCCGCCGACCTCGGCCCGCACACCGCGGCGATGGCCCGCCCCCCACCCCCCTCATCCGCAGCCCGCATCCTTGCGACCGAAGGGAGCGAGACGGTGGGAGAGCCGACGACGGCTGAACAGCCGAACCACCCGAACCAGCCGGCACCGCCCCGCCCCCGCCCCCGCCAACCCGGCAGAACAAACGGAACCAACGGCGCGCCCGCCGTCAGCCCACCCGCTCCGCGGACCGCACCACGGCGTCGGACGCCACGACGACCCGGGACGAGGAGGCCGCCCGCGCGCCCGCGCGCCGGTCCAGCAGGCCCGCCGCCGCGGCGATCGCGAGCCCCGTCACCGCCAGCACCGCCCCCGCCACCGCCGGGGCGGTGTAGCCGAAGCCGCGGGCGATGACGACCCCGCCGAGCCAGGCGCCGCCCGCGTTGGCCAGGTTGAACGCGGCCTGGTTGGCGGCGGAGGCCAGCCCGGGGGCGTGCCGGGCCTTCTCCATGACGAGCATCATCATGGGCGACCCGGTCGCGAACGCCGCGATCCCGAGCAGGACGACCGTGAGCGCCGCGCTCCACTGCGCCTGCGCGGTGACCGTGAAGAGCAGCAGCACCACCGCCAGCGCGCCGAGCCCGCCGAGCAGCGCGGGCCGCATGGCGCGGTCGGCCAGCCGTCCGCCGAGGAGGTTGCCGATCGTCGCGCCGACGCCGAAGAGCGCGAGCACGATCGTGACGCTGTTCTCCCCGAAGCCGGCCACCCGGGTGAGCAGCGGCGTGACGTAGCTGTAGATCGCGAAGACCGCGGCGAACCCGAAGATCGTGGTGGCCAGTGCCAGCCAGACCTGCCCGCTGCGGAACGCCGACAGCTCCCGGCGCAGGCCCCCGCCCGGAACGACCGGGATGCGGGGGACGAGGAGGGCGATGCCCGCCATGGCGGCGACGCCGATGAGGCCGACGGAGAGGAAGGTGGCCCGCCAGCCGAGGTGCTGGCCGAGGAGGGTCGCGGCGGGCACCCCCACGATGTTCGCGACGGTGAGTCCGGCGATCATCAGGGAGACCGCGCGGGCCTTGCGCGCGGGATCGACCATGCCCGCGGCGACGACCGCGCCGACGCCGAAGAACGCGCCGTGCGGGAGCCCGGCCAGTACGCGTCCGGCCAGCAGCCAGCCGAAGCCGGGGGCGAGCGCGGACAGCGTGTTGCCGACCGTGAAGAGTCCCATGAGGGAGATGAGGAGCGCCTTGCGCGGCATCCGCGTGGTGACCGCGGCGAGCAGCGGGGCGCCGATGACGACGCCGAGGGCGTAGCCGGAGACGAGGTAGCCGGCGGTGGGGATGGAGGTGTGCAGGTCGTCCGCGACGTCGGGCAGCAGGCCCATCATCACGAATTCCGTCGTACCGATGCCGAAAGCGCTGATCGCCAGTGCGAGCAGGGCGAGAGGCATGAGAGACCTTCCGGGCAGCAGGGTCGGGGGCTTCGCAGCAGCTATTAGTTTAGCTACGGAACAAAGTCTGCCCGGCCCATTCTTCCCGCAGGCGAAGAACTCGTTACGAGAGCGCTACCTTCGCCGCCACCGGCCGGTGGTCGCTGTTCGTCGCGGGCAGCACCCAGGAGTCGGTCGGCTCCGCGCCCTTGACGAGGATCTGGTCGATGCGGGCCATGGGGAAGTCGGCCGGCCAGCTGAAGCCGAAGCCGCGCCCGGCCGCGCCCTGCGTGGAGCGCATCTGGGAGGTGACGTTGGCGAGCGCGCGGTCGTTCATGGTGCCGTTGAGGTCGCCCATCAGGATGACGTCGGGCAGCTTCTCGTCCGCGATGGCCTCGCCGAGGGCGTCGGCGCTGCGGTCGCGCTGTCCGGCGGTGAAGCCGGCGTTGAACTTGACGCGCACCGATGGCAGATGGGCGACGTAGACGGCGACCTTGCCGTGCGGGGTGGCGGCGGTGGCGCGCAGCGCGCGGGTCCAGCCGAGCCGGGTGTCCACCGGCCGCACCCCGGTCAGCGGGTACCTGCTCCACAGGCCGACGGTGCCCTGGACCGAGTGGAAGGGGTAGCGGGCCTTGAGCGCGGACTCGTAGACGGAGACCTGTCCGGCGGCGATCTCCTCCAGCGCGACGAGGTCGGCCCCGGAGGCGATGAGGTCCCGCGCGGTACCGGCGGGGTCGGGGTTGTCCACGTTGACGTTGTGGGTGACCACGGTGAGGTCGCCGCCGCCGCTGTGCTTGTCCGACACGAGCCCGCCGAAGAAGTGCAGCCACACGACGATCGGCAGCAGGCCGGCGATCAGCGCGGTCGCCGACCGCCGCAGCAGGCCGGCGACCAGCAGCAACGGGATCGCGAGCCCGATCCACGGCAGGAAGGTCTCCAGCAGACTGCCCAGGTTGCCCACCCGGTTGGGCACGGATCCGTGAAAGGCCATCACCACGGCGACGGCGACCGCCAGTACGGCGATGACGATTCCCCGCCGCCACATGCCGTCCCCGAACCTCCGGAAACGCCCGAAGCGTCCGAAGCGTCCGCTCGCGTCCGAACCCTGCGGCTTGGAACCGCTGTCGGTGGTCACGTCCGCGTCGTACGCCTGCGCCATGGGGGAGGTCCTCACTGCTGTCTTGCGGTGCTCAGTCGACCTTAGGGGATCGACGGACGGAGGACGGGACTCGCGGGGCGAGAGGTTCCGCCAGGGCCCCGCGGAAGGCCTCCCTGTGACAGAACCCGGACATTCCCTCCTGTTCCCGCATCTGTTCACCGTCCGGCGCGGACGCCCTCCAGCACCGAGTCCACGACCAGCTCGGACAGCCCTTCGGGCAGGGCGGCCTCCGGCCGGAGCATCGAACGGGACAGCATCGGTCCGATGAAGAGGTCGCCGAGCAGCTCCGGGTCGATGTCGGCGCGCAGTTCGCCGGTGCGGACGCCGCGCCGCAGGACCTCGTGGACCTGGGCGCGCCGGGCCGCGATGACGGTGTCGTGGTAGGCGGCCCACAGTTCGGGCTCGTTCTGGACCTGGGCGAGGACGTTCCGGAGCAGGGCCGACGAGCGCTTCACCAGCGCCCTGCGCCGTATGAACTCGACGCAGGTGACCAGGTCGTCGCGGACCGAGCGCCCGGCGAGCTCCGGGGTCTGCTCGTCGACCGACTTCATGACGTCGAGCATCAGCGCGTTCTTGCCCGGCCACCGCCGGTAGACGGTGGCCTTGCCGACCCCGGCGGCGCGGGCGATGCGCTCCATCGACAGCTCGCCGATCGTGGCGCCCTCCTCCAGCAGGCTGAGGACGGCCTCGATGATCGCGTTGTCGGCGGCGGCGCTGCGCGGGCGGCCGCGCGGCACGCGTACGGAGGGACCGCCGACCGCGTCGTCGGCCGGTCCCGTCGTCGCCCGGGTCGCGGTCACCGCTCGGCCCCCACCGCGCTGGCCTCGCGTTCCCCGCCGTCCGCGGGGCGGGTCCCGGGCGTCTTTCCGGGCAGGAAGAACAGGACGACGAGCATGCCGAGCAGCGCGACGCCGCTCGAGGCGTAGGCCGTGATGTGCATGGCGTCCAGGAAGGCGTCCGTGGCGGGGGCGAGCAGGGCCTTGCCCTGCGGCCCGAGGTGCTCGGCCACGGCGCGAGTGGCCTCGATGGACTCGCCGGCCTGGTGCCGTACCCCGGCGGGGAGGCCGCTCAAATGGTCTTCGATGCCGTCACGGTAGACCGCGGACATCAGCGAGCCCAGGACTGCCACGCCGAGCGCGCCGCCGACCTGCCGGAAGGTGTTGTTGACCGCGGAGCCCGAGCCGGCCTTCTCGCGCGGCAGGGAGGACATGATCGCGACGGTCGCCGGCGGCATGACGTGCGCCATGGCCGTGCCCATGAGGAAGAAGAGCACCTCGAGCACCCAGATCTCGCTGTCGGCCGTCAGCAGCCGGAAGCCGAGGAAGCACAGGGCGATCAGCCCCAGGCCCGTGGCGCAGGTGGCGCGGGCGCCGAAGCGGTCGACGACCAGCCGGGCGCGGGGCGCGAAGACGAGCTGGGCGATGGCGAGCGGAAGCAGCAGCAGGCCGGACTCCAGCGCGCTGTAGCCGCGCACGCTCTGGGTGTAGAAGACCATGAAGAAGGTCACGCCCATGAGCGCGAAGAAGACCAGGCCGATCGCGGAGACCGAGGCCGAGAAGGTCGGGTTGCGGAAGTACGACACGTCGAAGGCGGGGTGGCTGCTGCGGGCCTCGTGCCAGACGAAGGCCCCGAGGACCGCGAGACCGCCGACGATGGTCGTCCATGCCGCGGGGGCGGTGAAGTCGGCGAGCTGGCCGCCCTTGATGATCCCGTACACCAGCAGCACCAGGCCGACGATGGAGAGCAGCACGCCGAGGGGGTCCAGCCGGCCCGGCCGGGGGTCGCGCGAGTCGGGCACGAGGAGGACCATCGCCACCAGGGCGACCGCGATGATCGGCACGTTCACCAGGAAGACCGAACCCCACCAGAAGTGGTCGAGCAGCAGTCCGCCGGTGACCGGGCCGATGGCTATGGCCAGACCCACGGCACCGGTCCAGATGCCGATCGCCTTGGGCTGCTCCTCGCGCTCGAAGACGTTGATGATGATCGCGAGGGTGGCGGGCATGACGAAGGCGCCGCCGAAGCCCATCACCGCCCGGAAGGCGATCAGCTCGCCCGAGGAGCCGGCGAACGCCGACAGCACCGATCCGACGCCGAAGACCGCCATGCCGAAGAGGAGCACCTTCTTGCGGCCCAGGCGGTCGCCGAGCAGGCCGGCGGTGAACAGCAGTCCGGCGAAGACCAGCGTGTAGGAGTTGATCGCCCACTCCAGCTGGCTCTGGGTGGCGCCCAGGCCGGTCGGGGCGGGCTCGGCGATGGTCTTCATCGCGACGTTGAGGATCGAGTTGTCCAGGACGACCACGAGGAGGCTGAACAGCAGGACGGTCAGGATCCCCCAGCGGCGGCGGTGGACGGCCTCGGGGACGCTGAGCGGCTGCGGCTTCGCTATGTCGGCGGGCATGCCGTCAAGGTAGACCCCATTTCCGATACGGTCCCGTATCGTATTGTAAAACCTCGGCAAAAGGGGGAGTGGCGGACGTCCCCCTTTGCGCGGACGGCGGCGCGTGTCAGCATGGAACCGGTCCGGGGACGCCGTCAGGGCGCCTCGAGATGACACAAGGAGCCGTTGCAATGACGCATGCCGTTCCGGCTGCCCAGACGCCCGCCCAGCCCGCTCCCGACAGCAGCAAGGCGCTGTACGGCGGCAAGGGCACGCGGCGGATCACCGTCCGGGACATCGCCGCCGCCAAGGAGCGCGGCGAGAAGTGGCCCATGCTCACCGCCTACGACGCCATGACCGCCTCGGTCTTCGACGAGGCCGGCATCCCCGTGCTGCTGGTCGGCGACTCGATGGGCAACTGTCACCTCGGCTACGACAGCACCGTCCCGGTCACCCTGGACGAGATGACGATGCTGTCCGCCGCCGTCGTGCGCGGCACCAAGCGCGCGATGGTCATCGGCGACCTGCCGTTCGGCTCGTACCAGGAGGGCCCGACGCAGGCGCTGCGCAGCGCGACCCGGCTGGTCAAGGAGGCCGGGGTCGGCGCCGTGAAGCTGGAGGGCGGCGAGCGCTCCGCCCAGCAGATCGAGCTGCTCGTCCAGGCCGGCATCCCCGTGATGGCCCACATCGGCCTCACCCCGCAGTCGGTCAACGCCTTCGGCGGCTACCCGGTCCAGGGCCGGGGCGAGGAGGCGGCGCAGCAGCTGCTGCGGGACGCCAAGGCCGTGCAGAACGCCGGCGCCTTCGCCGTGGTCCTGGAGCTGGTCCCGGCCGAGCTGGCCGCGGAGGTCACCCGGATCCTGCACATCCCGACGGTCGGCATCGGCGCGGGCGTGGAGTGCGACGCCCAGGTGCTGGTGTGGACGGACTTCGCCGGGATGACCGCCGGCCGGGTGCCGCGCTTCGTGAAGCAGTACGCGGCGCTGCGCGAGACCCTCGGCGGCGCGGCCAGGGCCTTCGCCGAGGACGTCGTGGGCGGGGCGTACCCGGCCCCGGAGCACAGCTTCCACTGACCCTCCCCCGACCTGTCGCGGCACCACGCGCGACTTCCCCCTGAGGCGGTGTGACCCACCGCCGGCTTCCGCCCCGGGCACCCCCTCCCCGGGGCGGAAGTTTTTTCTGGGGACGTTGAGTACACCGGCCCTCACCCACGTATGAGTTGGCAACCGCCCACCAGGGGCGGAGCACACCGACCAGACAATGCCGGGGGCTTTGGCATGAACGTTCCGAAGTTGCGTCGATCGGTCACGGCGGGCGCTTTCGCCGCCGCGATGCTGATCGTCGCCACCGCCTGCAACGCGGGCGCCGACAGCGCCAGTCCCCCGGTGGGCGCGATCCAGGCGTCGCAGCCCGCGCAGTCGTCACCCGGCCTCAGGACCGTCGACAACGCCCAGCTCGGCAAGCTGGTCACCGACGAGAAGGGCTGGGTGCTGTACCGCTTCGAGAAGGACAAGCCCAACCCGCCGACCTCGAACTGCACCGGCGAATGCGCGACCCAGTGGCAGCCGGCCGCGGCGGTCTCGGACACACAGGTGCAGGGCGTGGACCAGAACCTGGTCGGCAGCGTGAAGCGCCCCGACGGCACGATGCAGCTCACGCTCAACGGAATGCCGCTCTACCACTTCGCGGGCGACAAGAACCCGGGCGACACCAAGGGCCAGGGCGCGAACCGCGCCTGGTACGCGGCCACCCCGGACGGCGCGAAGGCCGGGGCGCCCGCGCAGCCGAAGAGCGCCTCCACCGAGAACGGGTCAGACGGGTACTGATGGGACAGCAGGCATTGAGAGGACTCGACCCCCAGCGATCAGTAGGGCAGGATGCGCTCGTGGCCGACCATCGCTCAGGTGGGGTCCCCGAAGAGGACCTCATGCGGGCGCTCTACCGCGAACACGCGGGCGCGCTCTTCGCATACGTTCTTCGGCTGGTCGGCGGTGACCGCTACCTGGCCGAGGACGTCGTGCAGGAGACACTCCTGCGCGCGTGGAAGAGCGCGTCCCGGCTCGACCCGGGCGCCCGCTCCCTGCGGCCCTGGTTGGTGACGGTCGCCCGGCGGATCGTGATCGACGGCCATCGCAGCCGCCAGGCACGGCCCCCGGAGGCCTCCCCGGCCGCCCTCGACCAGCTCCCGGCCGAGGACGAACTCGAACGCTCCCTGAGGCTGATGACGATCTCCGACGCACTGGATGATCTCACCGAGGCCCACCGCCAGGTGCTGATCGAAACGTACTTCAAGGGCCGGACGGTCAACGAGGCCGCGGCGGCGCTGGGGGTACCGCCCGGCACCGTGCGCTCGCGCGTCTTCTACGCCCTCCGCTCCCTGAAAATCGCTCTTGAGGAAAGGGGTGTGACCACCTCGTGACGGTCTACGGTTACGGCTCCGGGGCAGGTGCCCCCCACGACCCACATGTCGACGTCGGGGCGTACGTCCTCGGCGTCCTCGACGACGCCGACATGGCGCGCTTCGAGGAACATCTCGCCATCTGCCACCAGTGCGGACAGCAACTCGACGAGCTGAGCGGCCTCGTGCCGGTACTCGCCGAACTCGCTCCCGCCGGCGCCGGAGTGCCCGTCCCGCCCAGCGGCGACAAGGTGCTCGGACGCCTCCTCGGCAAGGTCTCCGACGACCGCAAGACCCGCGCCCGGCGCAGGATGTTCGCGCTCGCCGCCTCGGTGGCGCTGATCATCGCGGGCCCCGCCATCGCGGTGGTCGCCTCCGGCGGCGGCTCCGACGACGCCCAGGACAGGGTCTACGCGGAGCAGTTCAAGGGCGCCGACAACTCCACGGGCGTCAAGGCGACGGTCGGCGTCAACGAGAAGAAGTGGGGCAGCGAGGTCGGGCTCACCCTCGCCGGGGTCCAGGGCCCGCTGACCTGCCGCCTGGTCGTCGTCGGCAAGGACGGCTCCCAGCAGACGGTCGGCACCTGGAGCGTCCCGACCGCCGGGTACGGCACCTCCGACCAGCCCAACCCGCTGACCCTCGACGGGTCGGCGGGGATGCAGCCCGACGACATCTCCCGGTTCGACGTCGTCACGTCGCAGGGGCAGCGGCTGGTGTCGGTCACCACGTAGGCCCCGCGGGGCCGATGCCGGAGGGGGACGCGCGATGCGCGTCCCCCTCCGGCGTTCCCCGGTGCGCTCAGCCGGCGGCCCGGGCCACCTGGGCGGCGGTGATCCGCTGGATCAGCACCACCACCAGGACGCCCGCGACGAGCGCGGCCGCCACCTCCACGCGCGAGAAACCGGCGCCTCCCCCCGCGACCCCCGGCGCCAGCGTCCTGACGAGCCAGGCCGCCCACCACGCGTTGACCAGCCAGGCCGCTCCCCTGACCCCGCTCGCCCGCGCGATGTCGACGGCCATCCGGCGCGGCACCCACAACATGACGAAGGGGATGAACCAGGCCCCGGCGGCGAGGCCGGGGGCGTACTTCTGCGAACCCGGCGCGAGAAGCGCCGCGTTGACCCGGCACTGCCGGAACCAGCGGATGAAGGTGACGACCGAGCCGATGAAGAGGGCCACCAGGGGCGTCACGGCCACGGGGTAGTACTCCCACCGGGTTCCGCCGACGAGGCCCACGCCGAGTTGCGACAGGCACTGCGCGGCGATGAACGCCTGCGCCGCCCTCCCCATCGGCCGCGGATCCGTCCAGGAGAGGACGGCGGGGGTCGGGGGCGGTGGCAAAGCCGCCGTCCCCGGGGATGGCACGGACACGGTGCTTCCTCACTCTCGCCGGGTGCGCTGGTCCTCCGGCCTGCACGGGAGGGCGATTCAATCCGCCTGCGCATGCCCGCGTCAACCGCCTTCCGAGGACCTGTCGATGGGGCTGTCGGCGACGTGTCGGTGAGGCTGTCGGCGATATGTCGGCGCCGTGTCGGTGGGCCCCGCGAAGGTGAGGTCATGACACAACGGGATGCCAAGAGCGCGGAGACCGCCGTCAGGGTGCGGGGGCTCGTGAAGCGCTACGGGGAGACGAAGGCCCTCGACGGGGTGGACCTCGACGTGCGGCAGGGGACCGTACTCGGCGTGCTGGGGCCGAACGGCGCCGGGAAGACGACGCTGGTGCGGATCCTGTCCACGCTGATCCGGCCGGACGCCGGCACGGCGACGGTGGCGGGCTACGACGTGATGGCGCAGCCCCGGCAGCTGCGCCGGGTGATCGGACTGACCGGGCAGTACGCGTCGGTCGACGAGTCCCTGTCGGGCCGCGAGAACCTCTACATGATCGGCCGGCTGCTGGACCTGTCCCGGCGGGCCGCCCGCGGCCGGGCGGACGAACTGCTGGAGCGGTTCTCGCTGACGGACGCCGCCCGCAAGCCCGCCAAGCAGTACTCGGGCGGTATGCGCCGCCGCCTGGACCTGGCGGCGTCCATGATCGGACGCCCCGCGGTGCTGTACCTGGACGAGCCGACGACCGGTCTCGACCCCCGCACCCGCAACGAGGTGTGGGAAGAGGTGCAGAACATGGTCACGGACGGCTCGACCGTGCTGCTGACCACGCAGTACATGGAGGAGGCCGAGAAGCTCGCGCACGAGCTGACGGTCATCGACCGGGGCCGGGTGATCGCCGGCGGCCGGGTCGAGGAGCTGAAGGCGAAGGTCGGCGGCCGGACGCTGCAGGTGCGGCCGGTGGACCCGGGCACGCTGGACGCGATGGCGACGGCCCTCGGCACGGGGACGCGGGCGGTACCGGACCACGCGGGCGGGGTGCTCAACGTGCCGATCCTCAGCGACGGACAACTGACGGAGGTCGTGGCCGCGCTCGGCGCGCACGGCTTCGCGATCGCCGGCATCGACACCCATCTGCCCAGCCTGGACGAGGTGTTCCTGGCCGTCACGCGCGGCAGCGGCACCCGGGACCGAGAGGAGCTCGCGGCATGACCGCCGTCACCGTCCCCGCGGGGAGCACCAAGGCCGCGACCGCCGATCCGCGGATCGGGCTGCGCGCCAACCTGCGCCACATCGGCGCCCTCGTGCGGCGCAACGTCCTGCAGATCCGGCAGGACCCGGAGTCGATGTTCGACGCGCTGCTGATGCCGATCGTCTTCACGCTGCTCTTCGTGTACGTCTTCGGCGGCGCGCTCGAGGGCAGCCAGGAGAAGTACGTCAACTACATCGTGCCCGGCCTGATGGCGATGATGGGCATGAACATCGCGATGGCCGTCGGCACGGGCGTCAACTCGGACTTCAAGACCGGGGTGATGGACCGCTTCCGGACCATGCCGATCGCCCGGTCCTCCGTGCTGATCGCGAAGATCGTCGTCGAGATCGGGCGGTCGCTGGTCGCCACGGTGATCCTCTTCGCGATGGGCCTCATCCTGGGCCTGCGCCTGGACAACGGCGTCTTCGGACTGCTCTGCGCGGTGGTGCTGTCGCTGGCCTTCGGGGCCTCGCTGATGTGGGTCTTCATCCTCCTGGGTCTGGTCGCCCGGACCCCCCAGTCCGTCCAGGGACTCGCCATGATCGTCGTCCTGCCGCTGCAGTTCGGGAGCTCGATCTTCGCCAAGCCCACGACCATGCCGGGTTGGCTGGAGGGCTTCACCCGCTACAACCCGCTGTCCAACCTCGCCGACGCCTCGCGCAACCTCATCAACGGCGGTGCCGTCGCGCACTCGGTGATGATGACGGTGATGTGGGCCGTGGGCATCACGGTGATCACGGCGCCGCTGGCGGTGGCGAGGTTCCGCAACAAGACCTGATCCTGGAGGCATGGACCCCGTCGAGGCGCTGGACCGGATCGCCTTCCTGCTGGAACGGGACGGCGCCCCGACCTACCGGGTCCGTGCCTTCCGCGGCGCCTCCGCCGCGGTCGCCGCGATGCCGCCGGACGAACTCCGGCGGCGCGCGGAGCGGCCGGGCGGTCTGGAGGAGGTCAGGGGGCTCGGCCCGAAGACCGCCGCCGCCGTCCGGGAGGCACTGGCGGGCGAGCGGCCCGCCTACCTCACCCGGCTGGCCGAGGGCACCGCGGACGCGGTCCCGCGGCCCGAGGGCGGCGCCGGGCAGCGGATGCGGGCCGCACTGCGCGGCGACTGCCATCTGCACTCCGACTGGTCCGACGGGGGCAGCCCGATCGAGACCATGGCCCGCACCGCCTCGGAGCTCGGCCACGCGTGGGCGGCGCTCACCGACCACTCCCCCAGGCTGACCGTGGCCCGCGGGCTGACCGCGGAGCGGCTGCGCGCCCAACTGGCGGTGGTGGCCGAACTCGGCGAACGCCTGCCGGACTCCTTCCGGCTGCTCACCGGCATCGAGTGCGACATCCTCGCGGACGGGGCACTCGACCAGAACGCGGAGCTGCTGGACCGGCTGGACGTCGTCGTCGCGTCCGTCCACTCCAAGCTGCGGATGGGGCCGGACGAGATGACCCGGCGCATGATCTCCGCGATCAGCAATCCGCTGGTGGACGTGCTCGGGCACTGCACGGGACGCCTGGTGGCGGGCAAGCTCCGCCCGGAGTCGGAGTTCGACGCGGACCTGGTCTTCGCGGCGTGCGAACGCTTCGGGGTGGCGGTGGAGATCAACAGCCGCCCGGACCGGCTGGACCCGCCGCGGCGGCTGCTGCGCAAGGCCGTGGAGGCCGGGGTTCTCTTCAGCATCGACAGCGACGCCCACGCCCCCGGCCAGCTGGACTGGCAGATCTTCGGCTGCGCCCGCGCCGAGGAGTGCGGCGTCCCCCCGGAGCGGGTGGTCAACACCTGGGACGCGGACACCCTGCTCCGCTGGACCCGCACCCGCGAGGTGCCGGCGGCGTCTCAGGGCTGAGCCGGTGCCCGGTCCGCGGGCAGCCCGAGGAGTTCCCGGAGGCCCGAGCTGTCCGGTCCGGCTCCGTCCTGCGGGGACATCGCGGCGTCCACGGCACGGTCCAGGGCGGCGTGGACGCCCTCTCCGAACTCCAGGTGCCTGCCGCGTTCCCAGTCCAGTTCCCAGCGCGCCCGGCCGTCCTCGACCAGGGACATCAGCACCAGGGAGTACAGCCCGTCCGCGGCATCGGCGCGGGCGCGCGCCCGCAGGGAGTCGTCGAGGAGCATGTGTCCCCCGTGGCCGGGGCGCGGCATGCAGTCGACGACCTCCGGCCAGCGCCCCGCGTCGAGGGCGTCCAGCAGCATCCCGAGGTCCGCGGTGGTGCGCAGGACCGCGCGGGCGGCCCGGAGCACCGGCGTCGTCTCGGCGGCGAGTTCCGCCCTCCCCACCTCGGCGGCCAGGTCCCGCCAGGGCAGCTGCCGCAGCTCTGCGCTCCCGGGGAGCGCCGTCACTGTGCGGGCGCCGGTTCCCACGGGATCCTCCAGCAGTCCGGTGCCCGCCGGTGACGGCTCTGCGGGGAACGTCCCGGCGGTGTCCGCGGGCAGCGCCTCGATCGCCGCGACCCGCTCGCGCATCGGGGGGTGCGAGTCGTAGGGCGAGGTCCGCTCCCGGGGCGGATCGGCGATCAGCCGCCGCTCCTCCTCCCGCCAGGTGGCGCCGGCCAGGAACGCGGCGAAGCCGGGGTGCACCTCCTCGGCCGGAGGGAGCAGGCCGAGCGCGGTGCCGATGCCGGCGTACTCCCGGACGTAGCGGGTGTGCGCGGCGTCGAGCAGCGGGATCCGCCGCAGGGCGGCGGCAGTGGTGTCCCGTCCGGCGATCCGTGCGGCGGCGCGGTCCGCGGCGAGTTCCCCGAGGCGTGCCTGGGCCTGCGTCGTCCGCAGGCAGAAGCGGGCGTAGCCGGCGAACAGTGAGCCGATCGCGTGGCCGATGCCGTTGCCGTCCTCGGCGTACCGTTCCAGGACCCTCATCAGGCCTGCGCGGTTGCGGGCGGCCAGCCCCGCCAGGAGGGTGTCGCGCCGCGCGAAATGGCCGAGTTCGTGGGCGATGACCGCGTCGATCTGCCGTTCCGTCAGCCCGGTCAGGTACGGGATGCCCAGCACCATCCGCCGGCGCCCGGGGACCAGCCCGAGCACCCAGGAGCTCTGCCAGACGGCCGCCATCGGCTCCGCCACGAGCCAGAGTTCGACGGGCGCCGTCGTCTCCATGGCCTCGGCCACCCGGCGCACACGCGCCCACAGCTCCGGTTGTTCGTCCGCGGTCACCCGCACCCCGGCGGGCCGGTGGCGGTTGACGCCGCGGACGGAGGCGACCAGGCCCGACACCAGCGGTGAGGCGAAGGCGACGCTGATGCCCAGGAACAGGAAGGTCACGTAGCCCTGTCGCAGCGCGACGCCGGTGAGGACGACGTCCGCGACGACGATCGACGCGAGCAGGCCGACGACCATGACGTAGAAGCCGAGCAGCAGCACAAGCAGCCGGAGGGCCTGGAGGAACGCGCGCATGCCGGAAGGGGTCTCCTGGAAACCGGGGGAAGTCGCGCGCGACGGGCCGAGCGGCGACGCGTCATGGTATTCCCGCGCCGGCCACTGCTCAACGGCCTTTCCGGGGCAGTCCGGTGAGGTCCGACTCGCGGTCACGCGTCGGGGCGGAGGCGGAGCACCGTGGTGAGGGCGTGACGGCCCTCGCCCTGGAGGATCTCGACGGGCAGGGGTGCAGGGAGCAGGCGGTAGGGGGTGCCGTCGTCGAGGGCGGCGGTGGCCGAGGGCGGTGGGGTGCCGAGGAGGGCGGCGAGGTCGGCGCGGCGGGGGGCGTCCAGCGGCGCGGAGACGAAGGGGCCGTCGCCGAGGTCGAGCACCAGGGCACGCGGGGCGCGGGGGGTGCCGGTGAAACCCAGCGCTTCGGCGTCCTGCGGGACGGCGTGGCGGAGTTTGAGCCAGTCGCGGCGGTCGGGGCGGTAGCGCTGGGCGCGGCCCTTGACGACCAGCCCTTCGATGCCGGCCGGGGCGAGCGAGGCGTACCAGTGGACGGCCTCGTCCCGTTCGGTGGTCATGGGTACGGCCTGCAGCGGCGGCCCGAGCGGCGCCAGCAGGGCGACGAGGGCGGCCCGGCGCTCGTCGTAGGGGCGGCCGCGCAGGTCGGTGCCGGCGGCGGCGAGCAGGTCGAAGGCGGCGTAGTTGGCGGGGAGGACGGGTCCGCGGCGGGAACCGCGCAGGGCGCGGCGCTGGAGGGCGCCGAAGTCGATGCGGCCGTCCCGCCAGATGACGACCTCGCCGTCGAGGACGACTCCCGGCGGCAGCGCCCCGGCGGCCTCCGCGATCTCGGGGAAGGTGGCGGTCACGATGCGGCCGGAGCGGGTCTGCAGACGCACCGGGTCGGTCAGCACGACCATGCGGTGCCCGTCGAACTTGGGCTCGTACGCGCACCCGCCGGGGAGCGCGTCGGCCGCGGGGACGGTGTCGACGCGGCGGGCCAGGGCGACGCGGACGGGGAGCGCGAGGGGATCGGTCATGAGGGCGCGTCCGTCACGGCAGGCTGCCGCGTACGGCGTCGTCGTCCAGGGCGGCGAGCGGATCGCCGTGTTCGGCGGCGCGCTCCAGGACCTCCTCCGGGGTGAAGGCGAGGTCCTCCGCCTTCCGGCAGGAGGCGACCTCGTCCCAGGTGACGGGCGCCGCGACGCCGGGGCGGTCGCGCAGCCGCAGGGTGTAGGGGCAGGCGGTGGTCTTCGCGGAGGCGTTCTGGGACCAGTCGATGAAGATCTTCCCGGCGCGGAGACTGCGGGTCATCGAGAAGAGGACGAGGCCGGGGTGCTCGTCGCGCATGCGGGCGGCCAGCGCCTTGGCGTAGCCGGTGGCGGCGGCCTCGGGAGTGGGCCGCAGCGGCGCGTAGAGGTGGAGGCCCTTGCTGCCGGAGGTGACGGGGAAGGCGGTGAGCCCGTCGTCCTCCATCATCTGCCGCAGGCGTTCGGCGACCCGGCAGCACAGGACGAGGTCGGCGCCCTCGCCGGGATCGAGGTCCAGGACGAGCCGGTCGTGGGCGTCGCGTCCGTCCGCCACGGTCCACTGCGGGACGTGGACCTCCCAGGCGCCGAGGTTGGCCATGGTGACCAGGACCGGGGTGGAGTCGACGACGATGTGCGGCTCGTCGGCGTCCCCGGCGGTGCTCACCCAGTCGGGCGTCCCGCCGGGCGGGCGTTTGGCGAACCAGCTCTGGCCGTGCGGCCCCTCGGGGGCCCGGACGAAGGAGGCGAGACGCCCGGCGGCGTGCGGCACCATGACCGGGGCGATACGGGCGTAGTACTGCAGCAGCCGTGCCTTGGTGTGGCCGGTGGCGGGGAAGACGACCTTGTCCAGGTGGGTGAGGACCACGCGGCGGCCGTCCACCTCGACCGTCTGCCGGTCGGGCGAGGCTGACGGGGCGGGCATAGTCTGGAAAGTCCCCGGAAAGGGACAAAAGTATGCGATCCATGTGGAAAGGTGCGATCAGCTTCGGGCTGGTCTCCATTCCCGTCAAGCTCTACGCGGCCACCGAGGAACACGGCGTCTCCCTGCACCAGGTGCACGCCGAGGACGGCGGCCGCGTCCGCATGAAGCGCTTCTGCGAGAAGGAGGGCAAGGAGGTCCCCTACGCGGAGATCGCCAAGGGGTACGAGGACGAGACGGGCCGCACGGTGGTGCTCACCGACGAGGACCTGGCCGACCTCCCCCTGCCCAGCAAGAAGCTGATCGACGTGCTCGCCTTCGTCGACGCCGACGAGATCGACCCGCTGTCCCTGTCCCGGGCCTACTACGTCGGGGCCGAGACCGCCGCCGCCAAGCCCTACGTCCTGCTGCGCGAGGCCCTCAGCAGCAGCGGGAAGGCCGCGGTCACCAAGATCGCGCTGCGTACCCGCGAATCGCTGGCGCTGCTCCGCGTCCACCGGGACGTACTGGTCCTGCACACCATGTACTGGCCCGACGAGGTCCGCGCCGTGGAGGGGCTGGCGCCGCCGGAGAAGGTCACGGTGCGGCCGCAGGAGCTGAAGATGGCGCAGAGCCTGATGGACACCCTTTCCGAGGACTTCGACCTGGAGTCGATGCACGACGAGTACCAGCACGCGCTGGACGAGCTGGTCGCCGCCCGGCTGGAGGGCGAGCCCGTCCCCGAGATGGCCGAGGTCACCGCGGCCCCCGACAACGTGGTGGACCTGATGGCCGCGCTCCAGGCCAGCATCGACGCCCGTGGCGGGGAGAAGGCCGGCGTGAAGAAGACCGCCTCCGGCAAGGCCCCGGCGAAGAAGACGGCCGCCAAGAAGACCCCCGCGAAGAAGACGGCGGCCAAGAAGACCACGGCGAAGAAGGCGGCGCCCCGCAAGAAGGCCGGCTGAGGACGTCGGAGGGGGAGGGACGTCAGACGGGCTCGCGCAGCAACTCGACCGCCTCGGCGAAGACGAGCCCCTCGCCCTCGCGGTAGGCCGCAGCGAACTCCTCCTCGCCCAGGTACCCGCGCAGCCGCACCGCGTCCTCGTCCAGGCTCATCCGCTCCCACGGGGTGCAGGCGGTCTGCCGCAGCGCGTCGTGCGCACCCAGCACCACCGCGGCGCGCCGCGCGGGGCCGCGGACGTCGTCGCCTTCCCGCAGACCCGCGATCCCGGTGAAGAGCGCGACACCCGGCGGGAAGAGGAGCACACCCAGACGCGGCCCGATGACCGGGCTGAGCGGGTGCCCCTCCATGTAGGCGACGGACTCGGCGAGATGGGGCAACCCGCCGTACGGGTCGCCGGCCATGCCGGTGAGCCAGCCGCGGATGGCGGCCAGCAGTCCGACGATGAACGAGGGCATCCCGCGCGGCGGAGCGGCCTGCAGGGCGTCGAGCAGTGTGAAGGCCTCGTCCAGTTCGCCGCGCCGGGCGAGCAGGGCGATGAGGAGCACCTTGCCGTAGTAGCCCGCGTCGTCGCCCACCGGCCGGAAGGTCTCGGCCTCCGCCACCCCCTCGCGGATCAGCCGCTCCCCCTCCACGAGGTCGCCGGCGTTGGCGAGGGCGTCGCCGAGGCGGACCATCATGATCGGCACGTGCTGGTACGCGCCGAGCTTGCGGGCGAGTTCGATGGCCTCGCGGCAGCTCTGCGCGGCGCGGACCCAGTCGCCGGCGTTGGCGGTCGCCTCGGCCTCCGCCGCCAGCGCCTCGGCCATGCCCCAGTCGTCGCCGACGCTGCCGAACAGCTCACGGGCCTCGCGGATGTCGGCCATGGAGGCGGCGAGCCGGTCCTGCACGTCGTTCATCACCTTGGCGCGGAACTGCAGCGCGAACGCCAGCTCCCACACCCGGCCGTGCAGCCGGCAGCTCTCCACGGTGTCGTCCATCAGCTCGGGCATGCGGTCGAAGCGACCCGTCAGCATCGCGCCGAGCACGCGGAACAGCCCGGGCCGGAGGCTGGACTGCGGCAGCTCCGGCGGGTAGGCCTCGATGATCGCCTCGCCCAGCCCGACCAGCCGCGGGTCGTTCCACACGTCGTGCTCGCCCATGTACGCGAACACCTCGGAGGTGCGCACCCAGCGCCGCGCCTCGGCGAGTTGCAGCGGCGTCATCGGCAGCGGGTCCTCCAGCGGCCCGCGGTCCAGCGGCGGGAGCCGCAGCGGCTCGGCGAAGGCCTCCACCGGGCTCATCGCGGCCACCACGGCGGGCCAGTGGCCGATCTCACTGCGGTAGTTGCGCATCTCCCAGAACCAGCTGCAGGCCAGCACCAGGCAGAGCGCCTCCTGCTCGTCCCCGGTGTCCACCGCCCGGCGGATCGCGGCCCGCAGATTCTCGTGCTCGGTCTCCAGCCGTTCCAGGCAGTGCAGTTGGCCCGGTCCGCGCAGCTCCGGGTCGGCGGTGCGGACGTACTCGCGGAAGTACGCGGTGTGGCGGCGCCCCACGGTGTCGCGCTCGCCGGCCTCGTCCAGGCGTTCGGCCGCGTACTCGCCGATGGTCTCCAGCATGCGGTAGCGCGCGCCGTCCTCGGCCAGGTCGGCGACGACCAGCGACCTGTCGACGAGCGAGGCCAGGACGGAGGCGACGTCGCGGGCGTCCACGGCGCCCCCGTCCTCGCCGCACACCGCCTCGGCGGCGGCCAGGTCCCAGCCGCCGGCGAACACGGCGAAGCGGCGCAGCACGATCCGCTCGGCCTCGCTGAGCAGGCCCCAGCTCCAGTCGACCACCGCGCGCAGCGTCTGCTGGCGGGGCAGCACGGTGCGGCTGCCCGCGGTCAGGATGCGGAAGCGGTCGTCGAGCCGGTCCGCGAGCTGCCGGGGCGTCATCATCCGGAGCCGGGCCGCGGCCAGTTCGATGGCGAGCGGCAGCCCGTCGAGCCTGCGGCACAGCTCGGCGCAGGCCTCGGGGTCCTCGTCCGGGGTGAAACCGGGGCGGGCCGCCGCACCGCGGTCGGCGAGCAGCCGCAGGGCGGGGCTCCGCGGCAGCGGGTCCAGCGGACGGATCAGCTCACCGGGCACGCCCAGCGGTTCGCGGCTGGTGGCCAGCACCACCACGCCCGGGCAGTGCTCCAGCAGCCGCTCGGCGAGCTCGGCGGCGGCGCCGATCACGTGCTCGCAGTTGTCCAGCACCAGCAGCATGCGGCGCTCCGCGCAGTACTCGGTGAGCTGCAGCAGCGGGTCCTTGGCGGCGGCCTTGGCCTCGGCGGACAGCGCCGCCTCGGTCGCCGAGGACGCGTGCAGCTGCGTCTCGCGCAGTCCCAGCGCGTTCACCACGGCGACACCCACGGTGCGCGGGTCCTCGACGGGCGCCAGCTCGGCGAACCAGACGCCGTCCGGCCAGCGGCCGGCGACCAGATCGCCTGCCTCCTGCGACAGCCGGGTCTTGCCGGTGCCGCCGGGACCGGTGATGGTGACGAGCCGGGCGACGGCCAGGTCCGAGGCGATCGCGGACAGATCGGCCTCGCGTCCGACGAAGCTGGTCAGCCGGGCGCGCGCGTTGCCGAGCCGCTGCGGCGCCGCGACGGCCCGGACGGGGGCGGCAGCCGGTTCCGCCGGGTTGAGCAGTTCGGCGTGGATCGCGCGCAGCTCCGGGCCGGGGTCGGTGCCCAGCGTCTCCGCGAGCTCGCGCCGCACCTCCTCGTACGCCGCCAGCGCGTCCGCGCCCCGGCCCGCCCCGCGCAGCGCGCGCAGCCGCAGCACCTGCACGGCCTCGTTGAGCGGATGCGCCACGGCCAGTTCCACGGCCTCCGGCAGCACCTGCTCGGCGCGACCCAGCGCCACCTCGGCGGTGATCCGCAGCCGCCTGGCGTCCAGCCGCAGCGCGTCGTAGCGGGGCGCGACGGACGCGCGGTCCGGGAGATCGGCCAGCACCGGGCCGCGCCACAGCGAAAGCGCGGTGTCCAGGGCCTCGGCCGCCTTGGCGGCGTCACCGTCCGCGAGCGCCCGCCCGCCGTCCTCGACGAGCCGCTCGAAGCGGTGGAGGTCCACGGCGTCCGGCTCGGCCGCGAGGCGGTAGCCGCCGTCCACCGAGCCGACGGCCTCGTGCCCGATCGTCCGCCGCAACCGCGCCACCAGCGCCTGCAGGGCGCCGGTGGCGTCGGCGGGCGGCTCGCCCTCCCACACCTCGTCGATCAGCGCCTCGGTGGTCCGCACCCGCCCGGGGCGCAGCGCCAGTGCGGCGAGCAGCGACCTCAGCCGCGTACCGGCCAGCGGTACGGCTGTGCCGTCGTCGCGGTGAACCTGCGTCGTCCCGAGAATGCCGTAGCGCACGCCCCCATTCTGTCCGAGGCGCCGGTGCGTCCGCCCCCGGGTTGCCGAGCCTGGCGGTGGGGCCGCCGTCACTCCTGCCGGCACGCCTCGGAGCGGAACTTCTCCATCGGCACGGTCGCGTAGCCGTTCCGATCGGTGCCGGCCCCGTCGCCCTTGTAGTAGCGGACCAGACCGGGTACGAGGCGCTCGACCTGCGCCGCGGTGAACTCCACACTGGCCGCCGACCAGGAGCTGTCCTCGGTCCATCCGTACAGGTCGTAGGTGCGGTGCGGTTCGAGTGTGGCCGTGGGCACCTCGGGGTTCCAGCCCCTGCCGCCGGTCTCCAGCGACCACGTCGTGAACCCCTTGGCGGGCTTCCCCCGGCTCCACCTGCCGAGGTGGTCCGGGGCGTTCGGATGGTCGGAGTCGTACAGTGTGGCCCCGTCGATGTGACCTTCGCAGACGATCATCACCCCCAGCGGCCTGCCGTCCTCGTCCACGGTGATGCCCGTGTACCCCGCGCGCGGCGGGCTGCACCCGGTCAGCGTGCCGAGCACGGCGATGCCGAGCAGCATCGGCACGGCGAAACCTTTCCGCGTCATGACTCCCCCGCCCTGACCCCGACCGCGGGCCCCCTGCCCCCGGACGACTTGAGCGTGCCCGCACCGCGGTCCCGTGAGGCCGGCCCTGCGCAATCGATGACATTTCGCAACGCGGACGCGACCTGGACGGCATGATCAGGCGGCCTGCACCACCCCCGATGCCGCACCCCCTCCATCCCCCGCTACGAGGTGCCCCCATGGCACGCCCGACCCGTTGGGGGCCCGCTAGGCAACCGGGGCAACCCCGGACCGCCTTGTGCCCCCTCCGGGGATCAGGCGCGCAACGAAACGGAGGGGGCGGGGGAGTTGGGGGCACCCCCGGCCGAAGGCTGGGGGAGGGTGGGCGTTCTGGACACTGGGCGTATTTGTGTGCGGCACCCGGGACGACAAAAGAAAGTGCCCGCCACGCACGTAAATATGCGTCCAGAATGGCCAGCCCCGGAGGCCCCGCACCCGGCCCACCCACACACGCGCGAGGCGGCACCTGACCGCGCCGGATGGGGGTACCCCCGGCCGAAGGTTGGGGGAGGGCGGGCGGGCGGGGAAAAACCCCACCGCAACCACAACGCACCCGCACACAAACACCGACCGCAAGACGAGCCCCCGTCACTCCTCCCGGCACGCCTCGGAGCGAAACTCCCCCGTCGACACGGTCGCATAGCCGTTCCGGTCGGCGCCGGCACCCTCACCCTTGTAGTAGCGGACCTGTCCGGGCCGCAGCTGCGCCAGTTGCGCGAGCGTGAAGTCCACGCCGTCGGTCGTCGAGTCGGGGTCACCGGTCCACCCGTACAGGGTGTAGGTGCGCCCCGGTTCCAGGTCCGCCATAGGCTTGTGGACACTCCAGCCCTTGCCGCCGCTCTCCAGCGACCAGACGGAGAATCCGCCCACTGGCTTCCCGCGGCTCCAGGCGGCCAGATGGACCCTCTTGCTTATCTCCTTGTCGGCGTCGTGGAGCGTGACGCGTTCGACCCGGCCGTCGCAGACGAGCATCACCCCCAGCGGCTTCCCGTCCCCGGTCACGGTGATCCCCATGACTCCGGTGGTCGCTGCCACGCATCCGGACAGCAGGCCCAGCCCTGCGGCGCCGAGCACCGCCAGGACGACGCGCCGTTTCCGTCCCATCGCTCCCCCCCTCACCCCGGTGCGACCCAGCATGCGCCCGCACGGCCCGGGCGATGAGAGGGCCTGCGCAATCGATGACATTTCGCAACGCGGACGCGACCTGGACGGGCGCCGGGGCACCGGGCCGCCAAGCCACCGGGCCACCGGGCCACCGGGCCGCCGGGCCACCGGGCCGCCGGGCCCCCAGGGCACCGGGAACCGCGGGAACGTCCGGCCATCGGACCGCCAAACCACCAGCCGGCCAGCCAGCCCGCCCGCCCGCCGGCCAGCCCGCCCACCAGCCAGCCAGCCCGCCGCCCCGCCGGCGGCCCGCCGGCGGCCCGCAGGAACGTCCGGAGTCGGCAGGGCGTTAACCCGCCGTGGGTGTTCCCGGCGGCGGCCGAATGGCATGATCGGGCGGCCGGCACCACGACCGATGCCGTCACCCCCTCCGCAGGAGCCCGCACGATGACCACCGCAGCAACCCGCAGTGAACGGCAGATCAGCCCGATCTTCCTGGGCCTGGCCGCGATCATGGCCGTGTCCGGCTGGGCGGTGTGGGCGGACTTCTCCAACAGCACCGGCTTCGCCGTGTTCCTGTTCGTCGTCTCCGGCTGGATCGTCTCCCTGTGCCTGCACGAGTACGCGCACGCCCGTACCGCGCTGCACGGCGGCGACATCTCGATCGGCGCCAAGGGCTATCTGACCCTGAACCCGCTGAAGTACACACACGCGCTGCTGAGCATCGTGCTGCCGGTGATCTTCGTGATCCTGGGCGGCATCGGCCTGCCCGGCGGCGCCGTCTTCATCGAGCGGGGCAGGATCCGGGGCCGGTGGAAGCACAGCCTCATCTCGGCCGCGGGCCCGCTGACCAACGTGGCGTTCGCGATCGCCCTGATGCTGCCCTTCGCCTTCGGCGTCATCTCTCTGGACCAGGCCCACGCCCCCTTCGCCTCGGCGCTGGCGTTCCTGGCGATGCTGCAGGTCACGGCGGCGATCCTGAACCTGCTGCCGGTGCCGGGCCTGGACGGCTACGGCGTGATCGAGCCCTGGCTGTCGTACCGGACGCGGCGCCAGCTGGAGCCGTTCGGGCAGTTCGGGCTGCTGGCCGTCTTCGGTGTGCTGTGGATCCCCGAGGTCAACGCCGCGTTCTTCGGCTTCGTCGACTCGGTGATGGCGGTCTTCGGGATCCCCGACTGGCTGTCGAGCCTGGGCTACGCCTACTTCCAGTTCTGGAAGGGCGACCCGTTCAGCCAGTGATCCGCTGCTCGGCGGACTCCCGCTCGGCCTTCGCCTTGCGCAGGTAGTACCACCACATGTTGCTGGTGAGGCCCGCGATCAGGATCCAGAAGACGCCGAGCCAGCTGCCCTGCACGAAGGACACGACAGCGGCGGCCACGGCGAGGACGCACAGGACGAGCGCGTAGAGGGCGAGGCGGGGCATGGGGGGCGGCTCCTGTCGGGTCGGTCGCGAACCCGCCCATTGTCCCCCATGCCCCCGCGGGCCTAGACGTCGGTCAGGCGCAGACCGGCGTGTGCCTTGTAGCGGCGGTTCACCGAGATCAGGTTGGCCACCAGCGCCTCCACCTGGTGCGCGTTCCGCAGCCGGCCGGCGAAGACGCCGCGGACGCCGGTGATGCGGGCGGCGAGCGCCTGGACCAGGTCGGTGTCGGCGCGGCTCTCACCGAGGACGAGGACGTCGGTGTCGATCGAGTCGATCTCCGGGTCCTCCAGCGTCACCGCGGACAGGTGGTGGAAGGCGGCGGTGACCCGGGACTCCGGCAGCAGGGCGGCGGCCTGCTCGGCGGCGCTGCCCTCCTCGGGCTTGAGGGCGTAGGCGCCCTGCTTGTCGAAGCCCAGCGGGTTCACGCAGTCCACGACGAGCTTGCCCGCGAGTTCCCCGCGCAGCGACTCCAGCGTCTTGGCGTGGCCCTCCCAGGGGACGGCGACGATGACGACGTCGCTGCGGCGGGCGGTCTCGGCGTTGTCGGCGCCTCGCACACCGAGCCCCAGCTGCTCGGCCGTGGCCTGGGCGCGGTCCGCGGCACGCGAACCGATGATCACCTGCTGGCCGGCCTTCGCGAGCCGGTACGCCAGGCCGCGTCCCTGCGGGCCGGTGCCGCCGAGGACGCCGACGACGAGGCCGGACACATCGGGCAGCTCCCAGGGATCCTTCGCCGGGGCCTTGGGGGCGGGGGTCTCGTTCCCACTGTCAACAGTCATACCGCGATCCTGCCAGGTGGGCACGGTGCCGGGCCCCCGGTGACGCTGTGACGCGCCCCTCGTCGCACGGCACACCGGCGATCCGCGACCGCCCCCGTACGCACCGGTATCGGCTCGGAGGGCGACGGATGTGAGGTATGACATCGGTGTTGCCTCCCGTTGCGCGGCCGGGGGCGGACGCTGGACGTCCCTTGTCCCGTGCGGACGGCGCACACCAGAGCTGACGGAACGTCAAGAGTGCACGACAGCACAGGGAAGGGCGGCCACCCGTGACCAGAACCGCCGGCAGGAGCCGCGGCCCGAGGCTCCAGGACCGCATCATCGAGCTGATCCACGAGCGGCGGCTCGCCCCCGGCGCCACCCTGCCGACCGAGCCGCAGTTGATGAACCTGCTCGGCGCGAGCCGCAACAGCGTCCGCGAGGCGGTACGGGCGTTGCAGGCGCTCGGCATCGTCGAGATCCGGCACGGTACGGGCACGTTCGTCGGCGAGGCCCCGCTGCGGGTGCTGATGCCCTCCCTCACCTTCCACCTCCGCTCCCGGGTACGGGCCCTGGCCGACCTGGTCGCGGTGCGCGAACTGCTCGAGGTCGGCCTGATAGGCGAGGTGGCCGGGACGATACCGGCACGGCGGCTGGACGAACTCGACGCGCTGGCCGGCAGGATGGCCCACGACCCCGACGCCGACCGCGCCTTCCACGCGCTGCTCTACGCCTCCTGCGGCAACGCGCTGGTGCTGGAGCTGATCGACCTGTTCCACAGCGCCTACCACGAGGTCGGCGCCGCCCTCGTGCCGGCGGACGACCCCGTCGAGCGCGTCGTCGCCAACCACCGCGCCGTCGTCGGCGCGCTGCGCACCGGGGACGCGGGCGCGGCCAGGGCCGCCATGCGGCGGCACTTCACGGACGTACGGGAGCGGGTGTCCAGGGCGCTGCCCGCGGACGGCTCGGACTGACCCCGATCGGGTGAGCAGGCCGCGAAGCGGGACCGGGCGGCGACCGCGGTCCGCGAGGATGCGGGCATGGATGCCGTACGGGTCGAGGTCGTCCGCGAACTGCTGGCCGGAAGCGAGTGGCCGGAGCTGACCCGGTCGTTCGCCGGCTCCCTGCGCGGGGCCGTCCGCCGGGGCCCCGCGGGCGGGCTGCTGCTGGTCGGCAGCGGCGGCTACGAGCCGTGGCACATGGCGGCCCATCTGGACGACGAGGCCGCCTGGAGCGGTCTGCCGGAGCTGTCGCCGACGCTGGTGCGCCATCGCGTACCGCCGGGAGCACCCCCGCATCTGGCGATCGGGACGGCCCGTCTGGAGGCGGCGCGCAGGGGCGAGACGGTGCTGGTGGTCACGCCCGAGCGGGCGGAGGCCGGGCTGCTGGAGCGGGTCGAGGACGCGCGGCGCTGCGGCGCGACCGTCCTGGCGATGGACGCGGGGGACCCGGATCTGCGGGGGCTGGCGCACGACGCCCTCACCGTGCCGCCGGAGCCGTCCGAGGTCGGCATGGACGTGCTGCAGCATCTGGTCAGCGCGGCGGCGGGGCGCCGGGTGCGGTTGCGGGACCGGTTGCCCCGACTCTCGCGGCTCGCCGAGCAGTTGGTGTCGCCGCCGCCGGCGAGCTGGTAGGAAGCGCTCCATGAACGGAACCGGGACCGATCCGCTCCGCCCACTGCGCGGGGTCGTACCACCCCTGTGCACGCCGCTCACGGAGACGGGGGACGTCGACACCGAGGGCCTGCGCGCCCTGGTCGGGCATGTGCTGTCGGCGGGGGTGCACGGGGTCTTCGCGCTGGGGTCCAGCGGCGAGACCGCGTTCCTCACCGACGCGCAGCGGCGCACCGTGCTGACGGCGGTCGTGGAGGCCGTCGGAGGGCGGGTGCCGGTACTGGCCGGGGTCGTCGACATGACCACCCCGCGCGTCCTGGAGCACGCGCGGGCCGCCGTCACGGCGGGCGCCGATGCCCTCGTGGCGACCGCGCCCTTCTACGCGGCCACGCATCCGGTGGAGATCGCCGACCACTTCCGCCGGATCCGGGACGCGGCGGGCGGGCTGCCGCTGTTCGCGTACGACATCCCCTCGGCGGTGCACACCAAGCTGCCCGCGGCGACCGTGCGGGTCCTCGCGGAGGAGGGCACCCTGGCCGGCCTCAAGGACAGCAGCGGCGCCGACGGCCCCATGCGCAGGCTGCTCACCGAGCTCCGCCGCCGCGGTCTGGACGCCTCCTTCTCCCTGCTCACCGGCTCCGAACTCGCGGTGGACGGCGCCCTTCTGGCGGGCGCGCACGGGGTCGTCCCCGGTCTCGGCAACGTGGACCCGCACGGCTACGTACGGCTCCACGAGCACGCGATGGCGGGGCGGTGGCCCGAGGCCGCCGCGGAGCAGGACCGGCTCGCGGCGCTCTACGGCATCGTCGACGCCGGGGCCGACTCGACGCCGATGGGCCCGAGTTCCTCCGCGCTGGGCGCCTTCAAGGCGGCGCTGCGGCTGCGCGGCGTCATCCGCTGCGCGGCCACGGCCCCGCCGCAGGTCCCGCTGGACGACACCGCGGTCGCGGTGATCCGGCAACGCCTGGCGGCGGCCGGGCTGATGCCCTGACGCCGATGCCCGCCCACCGCGTCCGCGCGGTGCGTCGGGCCCCGGTGTCCGGTCGCCGTTCGCCGGCGCGTTGGTGATCCCGGGGCCGCGGCGTGGGCGGCACTCGGATGTGAGCCCGGCCATGCGGTCGCCGGCGCGCGCACGCGCGGAGCGCCGCGGGCCTTCGAACGACGCGGGCCCCGCGCGGTTGTGGGGCGCGGGGCGCGATACGTGGACCAGGGCGTGGACCGGAAACCCGGTTGCGCCGGAAAGCCCGTGCACGGAGCATACGACCTCGTGCCCAGACTCCTCCCCGACCTCGCACCATGGCGGACCTCGCGGGATTTCCGCCTGATGTGGTCCGCCGGCCTCATCACCAACTTCGGCAGCTTCCTGACCTTCGTGGCCGTCCCGGTCCAGATCAAGACGCTGACCGGTTCGACCCTGGCCGTCGGCGCCCTCGGCGCGGTGGAGTTGGTGCCGCTGATCGTCTGCGGCCTGTACGGCGGCGCCCTCGCGGACGCCCTGGACCGCCGCAAGCTGATCCTGTGGACGGAGGCCGCGCTCGGTGTGCTGTCGGCGCTCCTGCTGGCCAACACCCTGCTGCCGGAGCCGATGATCTGGCCGCTGTACGTGGTCGGTGCGCTGACCGGCGCGCTGGGCGGGCTGCAACGGCCCGCGCTGGAAGCCCTCGTACAGCGGATCGTGCCGCACGACCAGCTGACGGCGGCGGCGTCGCTCAACGCGCTGCGCTGGCAGATCGGCGCGATCGCGGCGCCGTCCCTGGCCGGAGTGCTGGTCGCCTATGCCGGCCTGGGCTGGGCGTATGCCATCGACGCCCTGACCTACGCCGTCTCACTCGTCCTCGGACTGGGCCTGCGGCCCTCGCCGCCGTCGCACGACGCCCGGCGGCCGTCGCTGCGCTCGATCGCGGAGGGCGCGCGCTATGCCTGGGGCCGCAAGGAGCTGCTGGGCACCTACGCGGTGGACATCGCGGCGACGGGACTGGCGTTCCCGATCGCCGTGTTCCCGTTCATGGCGGACGACCTGGGCGCCCCCTGGTCGCTGGGCCTGATGTACGCCGCTCTGCCCGCCGGGGCGCTGGTCATGAGCCTGACCGGCGGCTGGTCCTCCCGGGTGCATCGGCACGGCCGGGCCATCGTCCTGGCCGCGGCGGGCTTCGGGGGGTGCATGGCGGCGGCCGGATGGACCGGCAATGTGTGGCTGGTGCTGCTCTTCCTGGCGCTGGCCGGGGCGTTCGACATGGTCAGCGGGGTGTTCCGCGCGACGATGTGGAACCAGACCATCCCGGACTCCCTGCGCGGCCGGCTGGCCGGCATCGAGTTGCTCTCCTTCACGGTCGGGCCGCAACTCGGGCAGGTGCGGGCCGGTGGCGCGGCGTCGCTGCTCGGCCTGCGGACCTCGGTGTGGACCGGCGGCCTGGCCTGCGTGGCGGCGGTCGGGGCGCTCGCCGCCTGCCTGCCGACGCTGATGGCGTACGACGCCCGGACCAACGAGCACGCCGTGAGCATGCGCAAGGCGGCGGAGGACGCGGTGTCCTCCGCCGCCTGACCCGTGGGGGGCGGGGGTCCGATCAGCCGGTGAAGCCCGCGGTGATCGAGGTGAACTGCCAGGTGCTCTGGTTGATGCCGGAGCAGTTGCTGGTCACGCCGCCGCCGGGGCACGGGCGGTCCCGGTTGACGGACCAGTAGGCGAGCCGGGCGATGTGGTGGGAGTTGGCCCAGTCCCGGATCTGGGTCCAGATGGCCGGGGTGGTGTTCTCCTGCTGGTCGCTCAGCCCGTTCATGCCGGAGATGCCGAGGTGGGCGTAGGCGGTGGCGTCGTCCCATCCGAAGACGGACTTCAGCTTGGCCTTGAGGCCCTCGGCGGCGTTCACGGTGTTGCCGTACATGTCGGCGCCGCCGCCGAAGTCGAACGGCATGATCGTGAAGACGTCGATGTTGGCGCCGAGCGCGTTGGCCCGCTCGATGAGGCGGTTGCCCCAGTAGCTCGGGCCGGTCGTCGAGGTGCCGAAGGTGATGATGGTGCGGATGCCGGGGTTGTTCTGCTTGACGATCTTGAGGGCGTTCAGGACGCGGTCCTGGACGACCTCGCTCTCGAACTCGTCGGTGTTCTCGATGTCGACGTCGATCGCCTTGAGGCCGTAGGCGTCGATCACCTTCTGGTAGGCACCCGCGAGCGCCTCCGGGGTGGAGCAGTTGGGCCCGAGCTTGTTGCCGCTCCAGCCGCCGATGGACGGGACGATGTCGCCGCCCGCGGCGCGGATCGCGTTGATGGTGGACTGGTCGGTGCCGCCGGTCAGCGGCCGGGAGCCGTCCCAGGCGGGGTTGCAGCCGCCGGAGGAGAGGATGAAGGCCATGGTGAACCACTTGATGCCGGTGGCGCTCATCACCGTGGACGGGCTCGGCGGGTCGCCCCAGCCGAGGTAGAGGTAGGGCGCGGCCTGCTTGAAGCCGGTGCCCCCGCCGCCGCCCGCGTTGGTGGTGACGGTCACGGCGTTGGAGGCGGCGGAGGCGTTGCCCGCGGCGTCGCGCGCCTTGACGGTGAAGGTGTAGGCGGTGCTCGCGGCAAGGCCGGTGACGGTGGCGGAAGTGCCGGTCACGGTGGTGGCCAGGGTGCTGCCGCGGTAGACGTCGTAGCTGGTGACGCCGGTGTTGTCGGTGGCGGCGTTCCAGGACAGCGAGACGCTGGAGGAGGTCTTGCCGGTGGAGGTCAGGCCGCCGGGCGCGGTGGGCGCCTGCGTGTCGCCGCCGCCCCCGCCGCCGGGGCCGTCGAGGCTGATGTCGTCGGCGTTGTAGGTGCCCTGCGCGTACCAGCCGTGCACGTAGATCTGGACGCTGGTCTGCGAGGCGCCGGTGGTGAAGGGGACGGTCAGCTGGGTGTACGAGGACGCGGACGGGGTCCAGGTGGACGCGCCACCGGTGACGCCGAGGTAGACGTACGCGCCGCGCACCCAACCGGTGAGCGAATAGGCGGTGTTGGGCTGCACGGAGACGGTCTGGGTGCACTGGGCGGTGTCGCTGCTGCTGACGGCGCCGGCGAGCGCCTTGCTGCCGCTGTGCACGGGACTGCCGACGACCGATCCGCCGGAGCAGGACCAGCCGGAGAGGCTGCCGCTCTCGAAACCGGGATTGCTCACGAGGTTGGCGGCCTGCGCGGTGCCGGGCAGGGCGATCAGGCTGCCCGCGGCAGCGAGGAAGGCGGCGGTGAGGCCGGCGAGGATGCGGGATCTGCGGGAACCGGTACGGGGGACATGACGACGGAAGAGCACGTGACCTCCCTGTGGGGGGCGGGGGGCTGCGCTGTGCGAGTGGTCTGGACCGTTGGTCTGGACCTGTCACGCGGATTGAAGCGGAGTGTCGTGCTCTCGTCAAGAGGTCCGGACCACCGCCGCTTCCTGGTTCGGCGGTGGTCCGGACCGGCCACGGGCTCCCGGTCAGCCGACGCGTTCGATGCGCGCCTTCCTGATCAGGAACTTGCCGGGCTCGCGGACCTGCTCGAAAGCGGCGTTGTTCAGCAGGGCACAACTCCCGGAGGTCGAGGTCACCGACACCGTGGTCGACTTGTTGTTGTCCAGGTTGGTCACCTTGAGCTTGGTCCCCAGCGGGAACTGGTTGCTGGAGGCGGCCGGCGCGCCGCCTTCCCCGGAGAGGGTGACCGTCGAGCCCGGGCAGACGACCTGACCGGTGGCCCCGCCGGCCGGCGGCGCGGCCTGGCCCTGGTTCTGGTTCTGCCCCTGTCCCTGGTTCTGGCCCTGGTTCTGCCCCTGTCCCTGGTTCTGGCCCTGGTTCTGCCCCTGCCCGGCGGGAGCGGCGGGTGCGGCGGGTGCGGCCGGCGCAGCCTGGGCGGCCCCGCACCCGGAGGCCTCCCGCTGCACGTTGATCTGCCGGATGACCGCCTCGCGATTGGCGATGCGCGCCGCCGACTGGGCGTCCGGGTTGGCCTTCTGCGCCGCGATGAAGTCCTGGTTGTTGCGCAGCGCCTGGTCGAGCCCGTCGCACACCACCGACGCGTGACCCATGCTCATGGTCACCACGGCGAAGCCGCCGGCCAGGGTGGCGGCGCCGGTCGCGAGCGCGATCTTCTGCTTGGTGCTCATCGTGCGTTTCCTGGACATGGGGCCCCTTTCCTCCGACCGGCCGTCGATCGGATCCGGTCCACATGTCCTCAGAAACGGAGCGACGTTGGTCTGGACCTCAATCGGTTCGGAATTTCGGACACGAAAGGGGTTTCTGTGCTACGGGCGAGTAGCCTCGCCGCCCCAGCGCACCACCAGCCGTCCGCCCTCCTCGGTGACCGGGTGTCCGAACCCCGCGCAGGCCCGCCGGAACCGCCGGGCGATCCAGGCCCGTTCGCCGGCGTCGGCCAGCCGGGTGAAGCAGTGGTCGAGGGCGATCGGCACCGCCTCCACCCGGACGGGGCGGTGGCCGGCGGCGTCGAAGGTCACGAGGAAGAGCAGGCCCCGGTCGTTGCGCAGTCGCGGATCGGTCGCGTAGTCGTCCACGAAGTCGCCGAGGTCGTAGAGCACTCCGTCCGCCGCGCCGTGGAAGACGTGGGCGGAGGTGCCCGCCACGAGCGACGCGCCCGCCGTGCGCAGCGCCGCGGCGGCGGCGCGGATGTAGCGGGCCGGACTGGTGGTCATGTTGGGGCCCCAATGGGGGGTGACGAGCACCGCCGCGGTCCGCTCGCGCAGGTGCGCCACGGCGTCCGTGAGCCAGCCGGGCACGCCCTCGCGCAGGTCGGCGTACGCGACCCCCGGGCGGTCCGGCCCCGCGGCGTAGTCGGACGGATGGTCGGTGACGCCGATGACACCGAGCCCGCCGGAGCCGGGGTCCGAGCCGCCGAGCACGGCCGGGGCGCGCGCCGCCGTCTCGTCCGGCCCCGCCCCGACCACGGCGATCCCGGCACCGGCCAGGTGCTCCAGGGTGTCCAGGAGCGCCTCCCGGCCGTAGTCCAGCGCGTGGTTGTTGGCCAGGTTGACGCAGTCCACGCCGAGGTGCCGGAGGGCCCGCACCGCGACGGGCGGGGCGCGGAAGAAGAAGGGCTTGAAGGGGTCGGGCCAGGGCTCGCCGCGGTCGGAGATCGCGCACTCCAGGTTGAGGACGAAGAGGTCCGCCTCCCGCGCGACGGCCACGACCTCCTCGGAGAACAGCGTCTCCGGAGGGGCCTCGGCCAGCCGCGCGGCGACCATCCGGCCGAGCATGGTGTCGCCGGCCAGCCCGAGCTTCACCCTTCCATCGTGCACCCGGCGACCCCGGCCCGGGTCAGCTCTCCTCGCCCTCCCGGGAGCCGCCGTCCTTCCAGCGTGGATCGTTCTCCCACTGCAGGTTCCGCTCGGCGGCCGTCTCCATCGCCCGCTCCGCGTCCGCGCGGCTCGGGTACGGCCCCATCCGGTCCTTCGCGGGGCACTCGGGGCCCTCCTCGACCTTGTGGTGCTCGATGCAGTAGAACCACTCGCCGGGCTTCCCCGCGGGCTTGCGGACCCGCCTGAACAGCGCCATCGTGCCTCCTCGTACGACGTCCTGCCGCCATGCTGCCCGACCGGCCGCCGATACACTCGCTGACATGTCAGTCCTGGTTCCCGGCAAACTCTCCCCCACCCGCCCCGTGCCCGCCTCGATCCCGCGTCCGGAGTACGTGGGCAGGCCGGCCCCGCGGCCGTACGACGGCCCGGAGGTGCAGTCGGCGGAGACGATCGAGAAGATGCGGATCGCCTCGCGGATCGCGGCGCAGGCCATGGAGGAGGCGGCGAAGGCGATCGCTCCCGGGGTCGCCACCGACGAGCTGGACCGGATCGCCCACGAGTACATGTGCGACCACCAGGCCTACCCCTCGGACCTCGGGTACCGCGGCTTCCCCAAGTCGCTGTGCTCCTCCATCAACGAGGTCATCTGCCACGGCATCCCCGACTCCACCGAACTGCGCGACGGCGACATCGTCAACCTCGATGTCACGGCGTACATCCACGGGGTGCACGGCGACACCAACGCGACCTACTTCGTCGGCGAAGTCGCGGAGGAATCAAGGCTGTTGGTGGAACGCACCCGGGAATCCCTGAATCGCGCCATCAAAGCGGTGAAGCCGGGACGGCAGATCAATGTGATCGGCCGGGTCATCGAGTCCTATGCCAAACGATTCAATTACGGCGTCGTGCGCGACTTCACGGGCCACGGCATCAATACCGCCTTCCACTCCGGCCTGATCGTCCCGCATTACGACGACCCGCGCGCGACCACGGTCATGAAGCCGGGGATGACCTTCACCATCGAGCCGATGCTGACCCTGGGCACCCACGAGTACGAGATCTGGGACGACGGCTGGACGGTCGTCACCAAGGACCGCAAGCGCACCGCGCAATTCGAGCACACCCTTGTGGTGACGGACACAGGCGCCGAGGTACTGACGCTGCCTTGACCCTTCCATTGCCTTTCCTTTGCAAAAAGGAGCGGAAGGCACAGTGAGCCTCGGATAGGTTAGGCAAGCCTTTCACAGGAAAGGCTTGCCTAAGCCGTCTTGTCCCTGAGCCGCCAGGAGATCGCATGTCCGCCGTCCGCAGGTCCGCAGTAGCCGCCGCCGGCATAGTGGTCGCCGTCACCGCCGTCACCGGTTGCGCGGAGAAGGCGGACGGCAAGGCTTCCGACGCCATCACGGTGACCGCGACGGACACCAAGTGCGAGGTCTCCAAGACCAGTTTCCCGGCCGGGCACGTGCAGCTGGCCGTCGAGAACAAGGGCTCGAAGGTCACCGAGGTCTACGTCTACACGCCCAGCGACAAGATCGTGACCGAGCGGGAGAACATCGGCCCCGGCACCAAGGCCACCATCACCGCCGAGATCAAGGCCGGCTCCTACGAGATCGCCTGCAAGCCCGGCATGCAGGGCGACGGCATCCGCCAGAAGATCACCGTCACCGGCAAGGGCGCCGTCAAGAGCGACCCCCGCCTGGACGCCGCCGTCGCCGCCTACCGCAAGTACGCCCAGGAACAGGCCGACCTGACCCTCCCCGCGGTCACCACGTTCGCCGAGGCCGTCAAGAAGGGCGACATCGAGGCCGCCAAGGCCGAGTTCGCCACCTCCCGCATCGGCTGGGAGCGGACCGAGCCCGTCGCCGAGTCCTTCGGTGACATCGACCCGAAGGTCGACGTCCGCGAGGACGGCCTGGAGGAGGGTCAGGACGTCGAGAAGGACTGGACGGGCTGGCACCGCCTCGAGCGCTCCCTGTGGAAGGACAAGAAGCTCACCGACCGCGACAAGGAGCTCGCCGACCGGCTGGTCGCGGACCTGAAGGACTGGCAGACCCGGGTCGGCACCGCCGACATCACCGCCACCAGCATGGCCAACGGCGCCAAGGAGCTGCTGGACGAGGTCGCCACCGGCAAGGTCACCGGTGAGGAGGACCGCTACTCCCACACCGACCTGTCGGACTTCAACGCCAACGTCGAGGGCGCGCTGAAGGCGTACGAGCTGCTGAAGCCGGTTGCCGCGGAGAACGACCCCGAGCTCACCGCGGAACTGGACAAGCAGTTCCCCGCCCTGAAGGCGCTGCTGGACAAGTACCGCAAGGGCGAGGGCTTCGTCTCCTACGACACGGTCGGCAAGGACCAGCGCAAGGAGCTCTCGGACGGCGTCAACGCGCTCGCCGAGCCCCTGTCGAAGCTCGCCGCGGCCGTCGCCAAGTAACCCGAGGGGGGTATCGGACCATGTCCGACGAGACCGTCACATCGCGTCGCAGGGTCCTCGGCTGGACCGGCGCGGGCGTCGCCGTCGCCGCTGCCGCGGCCGGCGGCGCCGTGGCCGCCGTCCGCTCCGGGGACGACGTACGGCCCGCGGGTGCCGCGAGCAGTGCGATCGGCTTCCACGGGGAGCACCAGGCCGGCATCACGACCCCGGTCCAGGACCGGCTGCACTTCGCGTCCTTCGACGTCAAGACCGAGGATCGCGAGGAGTTGATCGCGCTCCTGAAGGAATGGACCGACGCCGCCCGCAAGATGACGCAGGGCCGGCCGGTCGGCGAGGGCGCGGTCGGCGGCCTCGCCGAGGCCCCGCCCGACGACACCGGCGAGGCGCTGGGCCTGCAGGCCTCGCGGCTCACCCTCACGATCGGCTTCGGCCCGTCGCTGTTCACCACGAGGGACGGCGCGGACCGCTTCGGCCTGAAGGCGCGCCGCCCCGAGGCGCTGGTGGACCTGCCGAAGTTCTCCGGCGACGCCCTCGACCCGAACCGCAGCGGCGGCGACCTGTGCGTCCAGGCTTGCACGGACGATCCGCAGGTGGCGGTGCACGCGATCCGCAACCTGGCCCGGATCGGCTTCGGCAAGGTCGCGATGCGCTGGTCGCAGCTCGGTTTCGGCAAGACGTCCTCGACCACCCCCGAGGAGCAGACACCGCGCAACCTGATGGGCTTCAAGGACGGCACGCACAACGTCGCCGGCTCCGACAAGGCCACGCAGGACAAGCACGTGTGGGTGTCCGCGAAGGACGGCCCGTCCTGGATGGCCGGCGGCTCGTATCTGGTCGCCCGGCGCATCCGGATGCACATCGAGACCTGGGACCGCACCTCGTTGCAGGAGCAGGAGCAGATCTTCGGGCGCACGAAGGGCGAGGGCGCCCCGCTCGGGAGGCAGCGCGAGCACGACGCGCCGGACTTCAAGGCCATGCTCCCGGACGCCCACGTCCGCCTCGCGCACCCGGACAACAGCGGTGTGACGATCCTGCGCCGCGGCTACTCCTTCACGGACGGCACCGACGGCCTGGGCCGTCTGGACGCGGGACTGTTCTTCATCGCCTACCAGCGCGACGTCCGGGACGGCTTCATCCCGCTCCAGACGCAGCTGGCGAAGCTCGACTCGCTCAACGAGTACATCCAGCACGTGGGTTCGGCCGTGTACGCCGTACCGCCGGGCGTCCGCGGCGCGGACGACTGGTGGGGCCGCGAGCTCTTCCAGAACGACTGAGAGGAAGTGACCGGCGGTGTTCGCCAACTACCTGATCGGACTCCGTGAGGGCCTGGAGGCCAGTCTGGTCGTCTGCATCCTGGTCGCGTACCTGGTGAAGACCGACCGCAAGGACCGGCTGCCGCCGGTCTGGCTGGGCGTCGGCACCGCGGTCCTGGTGAGCATGGCCTTCGGCGCCGCGCTGCAGTTCGGCTCCTCCACGCTCACCTTCGAGGCGCAGGAGGCGCTGGGCGGTTCGCTGTCGGTCATCGCGGTCGGACTGGTGACCTGGATGGTCTTCTGGATGCGGCGCACCGCGCGGCACCTGAAGGCCGAGCTGCACGGCAGGCTGGACGCCGCGATCGCCATGGGCACCGGCGCGCTGGTCGTCACCTCCTTCCTCGCCGTGGGGCGTGAGGGGCTGGAGACCTCGCTGTTCATCTGGACCGCCGTACAGGCCACCGACGACGGGGTGCGCCCGCTGGTGGGCGCGGTGCTGGGCCTGCTGACCTCGGTGGTGCTGGGCTGGCTGTTCTACCGGGGCGCGCTGCGCATCAATCTCGCCAGGTTCTTCACCTGGACCGGCGCCATGCTGGTCGTGGTCGCCGCGGGCGTGCTCGCGTACGGCTTCCACGATCTGCAGGAGGCCGGCTGGCTGCCGGGACTGGACACGCGGGCCTTCGACGTCAGCGCGACGATCCCGCCGGACTCCTGGTACGGAACGCTGCTCAAGGGCGTGTTCAACTTCCAGCCGAACCCGACCTGGCTGCAGGTCACGGTCTGGACGCTGTATCTCGCACCGACGATGTTCCTCTTCCTCCGCCCCGGTAGGGTTGCCGCGCAGGCCGTGAAGCCGTCCGCCGCAGCCCCGAAGGAGCCGACGTCCGATGACCCGCAGGCCGCGATTCCTGCCAGCGCTCGCCCTGCTGACTCTGACGGCGGCGCCGCTGACGGGATGCGTGACGGTGCACGGGGAGCGGGCGCTCGTCCCGTCGGTGACGAAGGCTGAGGCCGCGAAGGCCCTGGACCGTTTCGTCGAGGTCAACAACGAGGCGAACGAGAAGCTCGACGCGAAGCTGATCGGCACCGTCGAGACCGGCCCTCTCGGCGCGGCCGACGGGGCCGGTCTGCGTGCGCGACGCGCCGTCGAGCCCGGCGGCAACCCGGACTTCAAGGCGCTGGCCCTCACCGACCGCCGCTTCCTGATACCCCGCCAGATCGGCTGGCCCAAGTGGTTCGTGGCCGACGTCGCGCCGCGGGTGGGCGGAGCGGCCGGCGGCCCGAACCGGTGGCTGATGGTCTTCGAGCGGGACGGCGCCGGCGAGGCCTGGCGGGTGCCGTATGTCACCGCCGTCCGGGCGTCCGCCGTACCGGAGTTCACCCGGGACGCGGAGGGCCATGTGGAGCCGGTGGCCGCCGACGCGTCGGGACTGGTGGTGGATCCGGGCGAGTTGAGCACCGCCTACACCGGCTACCTGGGCAAGGCGGACGCCGAGGACGCGGCCCTGTTCGCCCCGGGCTCGAACACCTCGCAGCTGATCACCAGCCGGGCGAAGAACGCCCGTACGACCGAGTCGGCCACCCAGTACGCCGACCAGCCCGCCGCGAAGGGGGACTTCGCCCCGCTCGGGCTGCGCACCGCGGACGGCGGCGCCCTGGTCTTCTTCGCCTCGCACCACACCGCGAAGATCACCATGCTGCGGCCGGGCGTCACCCCCCGGCTCGACGCCTATACGAAGGCGCTGATGACCGGCACCGCGAAGAAGTCGGTGACCCTCGGCCGGGTGGCCCGCCAGGCCGTGCTCGTCCCGGCGAAGAAGGACGGTGGCGGCCAGGTCGTCTTCCTCAGCCGGACCGTGGGCCTGGTCGCCGCGCGCGGGGAGTAGCCGGCCGGCGGGCACCCGGCCCGCGCGCCGCCCCGGGGCTCAGTGCAGCCAGCCGGCCGTCTCCGGCTCGGGCTCGACCTGGGCGCAGGCGTCGGTCAGTGCGCCGAGCAGCGGCAGCGGGTCGGGCAGGGCCCGGTCGGGACCGTGGCCGTCGACCCACCCGACGGTGGCACCGGACGGCAGGCGGGACGGCGGCAGCAGCACGTAGCTGGCGCGGCAGTGCCAGCGCAGCCCGGGGTGCTCGTCGAGGGTCTCGGGGTGGCAGTCCAGCTCACAGGGCCACCACTCGTCCTCGTCGGCGGCGGCGCGGGTCGCCGTGAAGAAGAGCATCCGCCCCTCGGAGACGGCGACCGGCCCGGCCTCGGCGCCCTCGGCGGCCAGCCGCTCCAGGGCGATCCGGCCCGCCTCGGCGGGTACGTCCAGAACGTCGTGGGCGATGCCGGTGGCGGTGATGAAGTTGGCCAGCGGATGGGTGCGCAGCCAGCGCCTGACCTGTTCGGGGTCCGTGGTCGCCTGGGTCTGCCAGGCGAAGGAGACCGGGTGGGTGCCCGGGGTCGGGCAGCCGATCCGGTCACAGGAACAGCGGTAGCCGGAGACGGGCGACGGATGGGCTGCGGGCGCCAGCGGCAGGCCCGCGGCCGCGGCTTCCAGCAGGAGCTCGTCCCGGCGCAGATCGTCCCCGTTCCGGCCGCCCGCGGCCGCGCGAACCGCGGCCCCGTCCACTCCGCGGGCCCCACGCTCCCCCGCTTTGCGGCGCAGCCAGTCGGACAACCTGCCCTTGGTGACCATCGAGCCCCTTTCCTCGCCCCGTGAACCCCTGCTCCACCCTACGTAACGAGGGAAAGGACGTATGCGGAATCCACGGATGGTTGAAACCATCCTGCTCCTCGTCCGCATTCCGGCCGTACTCGGGGTACCTCCGGAGAGGGACCCCGGGAACGGTCTCTTCGAGGCCGAATATCGGGATGTACAGCCCTAACCTGCGATGAGGGATTTTTCGGAGATCACTCGCATTTTCCCTTGCGCCGCTGGTCACGGCGCACGCCGCGCCGCCCGCCGGCGACCGCCCCTCCGTGACCACCGTCACCCGCGATCCGACGCACCGACCGCGCCGCGTCCGGTTCCGCGCTAACCTGGCTTTCCGACAGAGCGTCGGCAACCTATTGACTTAGGCATACCTAAGTCGCCACGATTCCTGCAGGCCCGACGCAGGAGGTTCCCTTGACGCCAGCCCCCCGCTCCGCCACCGCACCCTTCTCGGCCGTCATCCGCGGCGCGAGCCGCGACCGGCACACCGAGGCGGAGAACTCCACGTTCATCGGCGACCTGCTCGGCGGCCGCCTCGGAATCGGCGCGTACGCGCGCTACACCGAGCAGCTGTGGTTCGTCTACCGGGCTCTGGAGAACGCCGCCGGAGACCTGGCCGGGGACCCCGTGGCCGGCCCCTTCCTGAGGCCCGAGCTGATGCGGGTCGCCGCCCTCGAGCGCGACCTGGACCACCTCCTCGCCCCCGGCTGGCGGGACCGCGCCGACGCGTTGCCCGAGACGCTCGCCTACGCCGGGCGCATCGGCGAGACCGCCCGCGACTGGCCGGCGGGCTATGTCGCCCACCACTACACCCGCTACCTCGGCGACCTCTCCGGCGGCCAGGTCATCCGCGGCATCGCGGAGAGGACCTGGGGCTTCGCCCGCAAGGGCGACGGGGTGCGCTTCTACGTCTTCGACGCGATCGGCAACCCCGCGGCCTTCAAGCGGGAGTACCGCGGCCTGCTGGACGCCCTGCCGGTCGACGAACTGGAGAAGCAGCGCGTCGTGGAGGAGTGCCGGCGGGCCTTCGCCCACAACTCGGCGCTCTTCGCTGCGCTGGGCCGCGAGTTCCCGCTCACCGCCTGACCGGACGGCGGGCCCGCCGTCCGGCGGCCGCCGCGCCGGCGCACTCCCGCCACTACCCGAGCGGTGACCCCCACCCGGCCGAATCGACACCACCGGGCACCGGCGCCCCCGGGTCGTACGGCGTGCGCGTGAACACGAAGGACCCGAGGTCGAGATGGCTGACGGCGCCGTCGGCGGCGCGGACCGCGCGCAGGGTCTCGCCGTCGTAGTAGCCGTCCAGCCCCGTCCACGTGCCGTCCGGCTCCGCCCGGAAGCGGGCGCCGCGCGCGGTCCCGGACAGGGCGGTCAGCTCCAGGTCGCGGCCGGCGCGCAGACGCAGCACATGCGGTGCGGTGCCCCAGTACCAGGGGCCGGTGAGGGCGAGCAGCTCCGGGTCGGGGTCGGAGACGGGCCGCCAGGGCTCGGGCAGGCGGGGTTCCCGCTCGGCGACGACGCGCAGCAGGTCGGCGGCGATCGTCGTGGTCGGGGCGCCGGTGGTGGAGTTGGCCAGGACGACCGCGCCGAGGCCCTCGGCGACATCGCACCAGAGCCCGGCCACGAATCCCGGCATCGAGCCGCCGTGCCCCACCAGCAGCCGCCCGCCCGCGACCTTCGTCAGCTGCACGCCGAGGCCGTGGTCGCCGCCCGGCGCGGCCGGACGCCGCATCTCCTCCAGTGTGGCGGGCGAAAGGACGCGCTCGTCGCCCGCGGCGAGGAAGGCCGCCCAGCGGCACAGGTCGTCGGCGGTCGACCACAGCTCGCCCGCGGGTGACATCCGCCCGGTGTCCTGTACGGCCTCGGCCATCATCAGCTCGGCGTAGGGATGGACGGCCCAGCCGCCGGCGTGCGGGGCCCGCGGGCGGCGCGTCGTACGGGTCATCCCCAGCGGCTCGAGGACCTCGGAGGTCAGCACCTCGTCCCAGGACGTGCCGTCGTTGAGCGCCTCGACGAGGGCACCGAGCAGGGCGTACCCCGGATTGGAGTAGTGGTGGCGTTCGCCCGCGGGGTGCAGCCGCGGCGCCTCGCCGAGGAGGTCGGCGGGTTCCGGGCGGAGCACGCCGGGGGTGCGCTCCCACCAGGGGCCAGGGGTCTCGGCGGCCAGCCCGGAGGTGTGCGCGAGCAGCTGGCGTACGGTCACCCCGTCGGCCGGGGTGCCGCCGATGTGCTTCTCCACCGGATCGTCGAGGCCGAGGCGTCCCGCGTCGCGCAGCCGCATCACCAGGACGGCCACGAAGGTCTTCGTGATCGATCCGATCCGGTACTGGGTGTCCCCGTCCGGCGCGTGTCCGTCCACGCAGGAGCGCGCCCCGGTCCACACCGTGCGCCCGTCCCGGACGACGGCTCCCACCAGGGAGGGGGTACGGCTCTCGGACTGCGCGACCGCGACGCGGTGCAGCAGGGCCCGGCGGGTCTCGGGGAGCAGGGCGTCGAGCGGCTCGGGTTGCGGTGTCGGCATGCGCTCACCCTAGAGGCCGCGCGGCCGCCTCTTGGAGGTCGCCCCCGGTGGGGTACCGGGGGCGGGGGCGGGGCGGCGGTGCCGACGTCACGTGGTGAGGAGCACGCCGGCGTAGGAGACGGTGGCGATGAGCGTCCAGGAGATCAGGCCGACCGCGGCCACCCGGGGGCCGGTGCGCGCCAGCGTGGGCAGGTTCACCATGCTGCCCAGTCCCACCATGGCCATCGCCAGCAGCAGTTGCTGCGCCTCCTGCGCGCCGTCGAGTACCCCGGCGGGCAGGATTCCGGTGCTGCGTACCGCGATCATGACGAGGAAGCCGACGACGAACAGGGGCAGCAGCGGGGTCCGCGGACCGGCCGCGGCGCCGCCCGGCCCCGCCGTCTTCGCTGCCGCCCGCCGCCTGCGGAACGAGTAGCCGACCGCGGCCACCAGGGGCGCCAGGAGCGCGACGCGCATCAGCTTGACGAGCACGGCCTCGCCGAGCGCCGCGGGACCCGCGGTCTGGGCCGTGGCGACGACCTGTCCGACGTCGTGCACGCCGGCGCCCGCCCAGCGCCCGAACTGGACATCGTCCAGGCCCAGCGGGTGGTGCAGCAGCGGCAGCACCCCTATGGCGAGGGTGCCGCAGAGCGTGACCAGGGCGACGGACGCGGCGACGTCCTCCTCCTCGCTGCCGGTCACCTGGCTCACCGCGCCGATGGCGGAGGCACCGCAGATGGAGTAGCCGGTCGCGATGAGCAGGGGCTGGTCGCCGCGGAGCCCCATGCGGCGGCCGAGCCAGACGGTGCCCCAGAAGGTGGCGGCCACGACGCAGACCACCATGCCCGCCGTGGCCCAGCCGAGCCCGAGCACGTCGTCGAGGCTCAGCTGCAGCCCCAGGATGACGATGCCGATGCGCATCAGCCGTTTCCCGGCGAAGGTGAGTCCCGGCCTGGCCCGGCCGCGCAGGGCCGAGCGCACGCCCGGCAGGTTGGCGGCGGCGATGCCGAGGACGACGGCGGTGGTGGGCACGGGCACGGCCGGCAGCAGCACGTGTAGGACCGTCGCCAGAGCCGCGCCGACGGCGGCGACCAGCAGGCCGGGAAGAACGGTCGCGGCAGCCGTGCGGCGGCTCGCACCGCCTCCGGAGCGGGCCGCCACGGGGCGGACGGCCTGTGCCGCCCCGCGGGGGGCCGGCACAGGGGTGCGCGTCGGGGTGCGGAGGTTCACCGTTCGCCGACCGGCAGCCGGTAGACGCGCCGCACGCTGGAGCCCAGGCGGGATATGTCGGCCCCGTAGATGTGGAGCGAGATGGCCTTGCCGGAGCCGCCGTTCCACACCTGGTGGATGTCGCCGGGCGGCGCGAAGCCGCACACCTCGCCCTGGGCGTTGACGACGTCCTGGGTCGGGACGAGACGGGAGCCCGCGCCGTCGGGCACCAGCCGGTAGCGGCGCTCGTGCTCCTGGCCCTGGTGCACGCCCGTGACGCACCACGAGACGTGGTCGTGGATGGACGTCCGCTGCCCCGGCAGCCAGACCAGGGCGACGATCGAGAAGCTGCCGTCCTCCTCGGCGTGCAGGATGTGCTGCCGGTAGCGGTCCGGGTCGCCCTCGGTGTGCCGGTCGGCCAGCAGGTCGGCGGCGCCGAGGTGGGGCGCGAGCCGCTCCTCCACCAGGCGGGCGGTCGGGCCGGGCGGCAGGCCGCGGCCGACCGTCTCACGCACCTCGTCGACGAGGCGGGCCAGCCGGGCGGTGGGCGCGGAGAGCGCCGGAGCGATCGCGGAGGTCATATCGGCAGCGTCCGGTCATACCGGCTCGCGCGTCCACTGACAGTTTCTTCACCCGTCTGCCGCCGCTCCTTATGGATGGGACCCCGGTCAGCAGCCACTGCGCCGCTCGGCCACAGTCCTGAGCGCGTCGAGCACCAGCGCGGCGGCCGGGATCCGCAGATGGTCGCGCGGGACGTACGCCGCGACCCGGCGGCGCGAGACCGGGTCCAGCGGGCGTCCGGCGACCCGCTCCAGCCGCATGAAGGACAGCACCAGACCGGGCATCATCGCGACCCCCAGGCCCTCCGCCACCAGCGACTGCACCACGAGGTTGTCGTCGGTGGCGAAGGCGATGTCGGGGGCGAATCCCAGCTCGGCGCACTCGTGGAGGAAGTTGACCCGGCAGCGCAGGCAGCCGGCGATCCACCGCTCGTCCGCCAGGTCGCCGAGCCTCACCGAGCGGGACCGGGCCAGCCGGTGCCCGGCCGGCAGCAGGACCATGAGCTGGTCCTCCAGCAGCGGGATCTCCACCAGGTCGTCCGGCACCGACTCCTGCAGCCCCGGATAGGTGAAGGCGAGGGTGATGTCGCACTCGCCGCGGGTGACCCGCTCCAGCGACTCGGGCGGCTCGTCCCCGAGCAGCTCCACCCGTATCCCGGGGTGCTCGGCCGCGAGCAGCGCCAGCGCTTCGGGGATCAGGGTGGCGTTGGCACTGGGAAAGGCGCACAGCCTCACCCGCCCGGTCTCCAGCCGGGTCACCGCCGCTATCTGCTCCCAGGCCACGGACATGCTGTCGAGGATCGTCTCGGCGTGCCGGGACAGCGCCTCTCCCGCCTCGGTCAGCCGCATCCGCCGGCCGACGCGGACGAACAGCGCGGTGCCGACCGACCGCTCCAGCGCCTTCATCTGCTGGGTGACCGCGGGCTGGGTGTAGCCGAGCGCCGAGGCCGCGGCCGAGTAGGAGCCGGCCTTCACCACGGTGTGGAAGGTCTTGATGTGCCTTGAGTCGAACACCATCGAATCATAAGAGAAACTTTGGACAACCCGGCACGGGGCCCTTCACCGCTTCTGGCAGCCGTCGCCCCAGAGTGATTTGCGTCCGCAATCCGGTGCGCGGTGTCCGCTGCGGGTCCACCATGGGCACAACACCCTCAGCAGCCTCAACCGCACCGTGAGGAGCCTTCATTGAGCGCAGCGAGAACCGCCTCGTACCGCCGGTATCTGATGTGTCCTCCCACGTACTTCCGCGTCACGTACTCCATCAATCCCTGGATGGACCCCACCAAGCCGGTCGACCCCGCGCTCGCCCTGCTGCAGTGGGAGGACCTCCGCGACCGCTACCGCTCCCTGGGGCACACCGTCGAGATCCTGCAGCCGCTGCCGGGCCTGCCGGACATGGTCTTCGCCGCCAACGGCGCCACCGTGGTCGACGGCCGGGTCTTCGGCGCCCGCTTCGCCAACGCCGAGCGGGCCGCGGAGGCGCCGGCGCACCGGGAGTGGTTCCTGAACCGCGGCTACGGCGACGTGCACGATCCGCACCACATCAACGAGGGCGAGGGCGACTTCGCGGTCACCGCGAGCTGGCTGCTGGCCGGGAAGGGCTTCCGCAGCAGCCCGCTGTCGCACTCCGAGCTCCAGGAGTTCTTCGGCCGCCCCGTCATCGGCCTGGAACTCACCGACCCGCACTTCTACCACCTCGACACCGCGCTGTGCGTGCTCTCCGGCGACGAGATCATGTACTACCCGGACGCCTTCTCCCCCGGCAGCCGGGCGGTGCTCCGCCGGCTCTTCCCCGACGCGCTGACCGCCACCCGCCAGGACGCCGCGGCCTTCGGGCTCAACTGCGTCAGCGACGGCCTGCACGTCCTGGTCCCCTCCGGCGCCACCGCGCTGCTGGGCCGGCTGCGCGAGCGCGGCTTCGAGCCGGTGCCGGTGGACATGTCCGAACTGCACAAGGCCGGCGGCAGTGTGAAGTGCTGCACCATGGAGCTGCGCGACTGAGCGTGATACGAAAGGGCGCATGTCGCAGCAGCTGCCTCTTCGCACCTCGTACGACGCCGTGATCGTCGGTGGCGGCCACAACGGGCTGGTCGCCGCCGCGTACCTGGCCCGCGCGGGCCGCTCCGTGCTGCTGCTGGAGCGGCTCCCCGGCACCGGCGGCGCCGCCGTCTCCACCCGGGCCTTCGCCGGACTGGACGCGCGGCTGTCCCGGTACTCGTACCTGGTGAGCCTGCTACCCCGGAAGATCGTCGACGACCTGGGGCTGCGCTTCGCGGTCCGGCGCCGCCGCATCTCCTCGTACACCCCGCACGGCGACGGCGGGCTCCTCGTCGACGCCGAGTCACCGTCCGCGACCCGTGAGAGCTTCGTCCGGCTGACCGGCTCCGACCGCGACTTCGAGGCGTGGCAGCGCTTCTACGGCATGACGCAGCGGGTCGCCGAGCGCGTCTTCCCGACGCTGACCGGACCGCTGCCGTCCCGGGCCGAGCTGGAGCGGATCGTCGACGACCCGGAGACCTGGTCGGCGCTGTTCGAGCGCCCGCTGGGCGAGACCGTCGAGGCCGCCTTCGAGGACGACGTGGTGCGCGGCGTCGTGCTGACCGACGCCCTGATCGGCACCTTCACCCACGCCCACGACCCCTCCCTGCTGCAGAACCGCTGCTTCCTCTACCACGTGATCGGCGGCGGCACGGGCGACTGGGACGTGCCGGTCGGCGGCATGGGCGCCCTCACCGACGCCCTGGCGGACGCGGCGCGGGCGGCCGGTGCCGAGATCGTGACGGGCACCGAGGTCACGGCGATCCACACGGACGGCACCCGGGCCGAGGTGGCCTTCGAGGGCGGCACCGTGGGGGCGGGGCACGTCCTGGTCAACGCGTCGCCGTACGCCCTGGCCGGGCTCCTCGGCGAAGCGGCCCCGGAGAAGCCGGAGGGCGCCCAGCTCAAGGTCAACATGCTGCTGCGGCGGCTGCCGCGGCTGCGCGACACCTCGGTCGACCCGCGCGACGCCTTCGCCGGCACCTTCCACATCGCCGAGTCGTACACCGAGCTGGACCGGGCCTACCGCGAGGCGGCTGGTGGCGCGGTGCCCTCGGCGCCGCCCTCGGAGATCTACTGCCACTCCCTGACCGACCCGTCGATCCTCGCCCCGGACCTGGCCGCGCGGGGCATGCACACCCTCACGCTCTTCGGGCTGCACGCGCCCGCGCGGCTCTTCGCGGACGACTCCGCGCAGGCGAAGGAGACCCTGCTCAAGGCCACGCTCGCGCAGCTGGACGCCGTGCTGGCGGAGCCGCTGGCGGACTGCCTGGCGGTGGACGGGGACGGCCGGCCGTGCATCGAGGCGAAGTCCCCGCTCGACCTGGAGCGGGAGGTCGGCCTGCCCGGCGGGCACATCTTCCACCGCGACCTCGCCTTCCCGTACGCGGAGTCGGGCGGCGGCGCCTGGGGGGTCGGCACCGAGCACGCGAACGTGCTGCTGTGCGGCGCGGGCGCGGTGCGCGGCGGCGGTGTCAGCGGCGTCCCCGGCCACAACGCGGCCATGGCGGTGCTGGGCGCCTGACGCGGAGCGCCCTACTCCGGCCCGGCCGCGGGCGGCCACGCGTCGCCCCAGGCGACGTCGCGGGCGGCGCGGTAGAGCGGCCCGTGCCGCTTGGTGACGATGTCCCGGCGCAGCCCGTCCTCGACCGTGCAGAGGTCGATGAGGACCTGGCCCTTGCGGATCTGGGGATGCCGGACCACGCGGTCCGGTGAACCGCCGGCCGCGGCGGGGAACCGGGCCGCCGCGACGTAGCTGAACTTCTCGTCCTCGTAGGGGAGCGATCCCCCCTTCACCTGGCGGTGCAGCGAGGTCCGGGCGACCCGCGCCGCGAAGTGGCACCAGTCGGGGCCCTGCACGGGGCACGCGCCGTCGTGCGGGCACGGGGCGAGGACGTGGAAGCCGTCCGCGACGAGCCGGTCGCGTGCGGCGAGGACGCGTGCGTAGCCGTCGGGCGTACCCGGCTCGACGACGAGCACGGCACCGCGTGCGGCCCTGGCGGCCTCGGCGACGACCGCCTCGCGGTCGGCCTCCGTGAGCTCGCCGATGACATACGACACGGTGATCAGGTCCGCCTCCGGCAGCCGCGCCCCGACCCCGAGCGGCGCCTTCTGCCAGCGTGCCTCCCGCACCGCGGTGTGCTCCGCCCCCGCGGCCAGCTCGCGGCCGAGCGAGAGGGCCGCGTCGGACCAGTCCAGGATGGTGCTGGTGTGCGTCCCCTCCTCCCAGGCGTCGGCGACCGCCCAGGTCGCGGCACCGGTCCCGCCGCCCACGTCCAGGTGGCTCGCCGGCACCCATTCCCCGGCCCGGGCCCGGAACTCCGCCAGCGCCGCCCCGACCGCGGCGTGGGTGGCGGGCATCCGGTAGGCGGCGTAGGCGGCGACGTCGGAGCGGTCGCGGAGGATCGGGGTGCTGCTGGTCGTACGCCCCCGGTAGGTGGCGATCAGCCGGTCGACGGCCTGTGCGGCACGGCCGGGCGGGAGCCCGTCGAGGAGGTCCGCGAGGGCGGCTTGCAGAGAGGACACAAGGATCAAGGGTAAGGCTCGCCCCGACCGCACCGGCCCCCTCTGCGGAGGAGGAGGTCGGCGGTGGGTGTGCGGGGTGTGCGGGTGCGGGGTGTGCGGATGGTCGGTGCTGCCGGTGTTCGGCTGTCCCGCCGTCTCGCTCCCTTCGGTCGCAAAAATGCGGGCTGCGGATGGGGAGGGTGGGGGCGTCGGGCCGTCGCCGCTGTGCGGGTGGCGTGTGGCCTGGGTCCAGGCGCCGGAGCGGGGCCGGTTGTTCATGGGCGCAGGTCTCGTAGCCGTCCGCGGGTAGAGATGGCTGGTTGCCACGCCCACTCTTCGTGGGTGGCGCGCCTGCCGTGACCTGCGTCTGCGGGTGATTCGGGGTGCGGCGGGCTCGGTGGGTGGCTTTGCGAGATCGGGCTCTGTTTCGCCGACATATTCGGCGAAAGCGGGCCCGATCTTCCCCCGCCCAAAGATCGGGCTCTGTTCCGCCGAACATATCGGCGAAAGAGAGCCCGATGTCCCGCCCGCCCCTCGACAGCACCCCGAATCAGCCGCAGTCGCCGGACACGGCAGGCGCGCCCACCACCGGGAGTAGGCGTAGAAGCGGCCATCTATACCCGCGGACGGCGACGAGACCCACGCCACCGGAAAGGCCACCCGCTCCGGCGCCTGAACCCCGACCACGCACCCACCGGCACACTGCCACGCGAGCCCCGCCCCCACCTTCCCATCCGCAGCCCGCCACTGTGCGACCGAAGGGAGCGAGACGGCGGGACAGCGAAACACCGGCAGCACCACCGCACCCCTCACCCCGCACACCGCCGAACACCCACCCGCACACCGCCACAAAGGCCCGGCCCCACCCTCCCCATCCGCAGCCCGCCGCTGTGCGACCGAAGGGAGCGAGACGGCGGGACAGCCGAACACCCACCGGCACCACCACCCCCACCACCCACCCCTCCCACCCGGAATTGGTGATTCCGGCCAACGGAACCCGTATACAAACCGCGCGAGTTCGCGCACGCTGGCCAGGGGGCGCACAAACCGCCCGCCGGAGCGTGCTCAGCGCGCGGTCCGGGAGGCCGCAACCCCATATGGTCAGGAGCGATCCACGAACGGCCCTGTATCACACCACAGGACACCTGAGCGGACAGATCAAGCCGTATGTGAACTTCAGGACAACTGGCCTCCGAAATTTCGTAAACCGCAGCGAACGCACAACTGTTTGGCATAGCGTTCCGGGTTACTACGGCGCACAGCTGCTTGGGGAAGTGGCAGGTGTGCCCACATTTGTCGCGTTGTGCCAGGGGGGTCCATGCGGCGTGTCGGTATACCCAATTCAGGCCCGATAGATACATCCCCCGCGCGCGGCCGCACGGCGGCCCAGCGCGGGCAGAGCGACAAGTCGCGCTGGTATCTGCCGGCCGCGCTCGTCACGGACGCGGCGGGGGTCGCGCTACCGGTCGGGCTCGTCTTCGACGCCACCCACCAACCGCACCCGGCGCTGTGCGCCACGACCGCCGCGACGGCCTGGTTGACCGTCCAGATTGCCCGGCGGCGGTACGCGAAGCGCGCGCTGGGCGAGTCGCGCAGCGGGTTGTCCGTGCTCTACGACTGGATGGTCCTGCTCGGCGTGCTCGCCGTGGTCCGCGCGCTGCTGGGCGAGCGCTCCGAGCCGTCCCTGGCGCTGCTCGCCCTCACCCCGGGCCTGCTGCTGACCACCGCCTGCCGCAAACTGACCTACCGTCACCTCCTCGCGTCCCGGCGCGAGGCGCACGCCGTCCGCCGCGTGCTGGTGATCGGCGAGCCGAGCGCGGCCGACTACGTTGTCGACCACCTGGCCGCGCGCACCGACCACGAGTACGTCGTCGTCGGCGCCGTCCCCGTCGGTCTGGCCAACCTGGAGTGCGGGGCGCCGGTCGCCGCCCGGCTGGAGTCGCTGGCGCCGGCGCGGCCGAGTGCCGACTCCGGCGCGGTCCTGACCGCCGCCCGGGAGCTCGGCGCCGACCTCGTACTGGTCGCACCCGGCCCGCGGATGGCCGGCGAGCGGCTGCGCCGGCTGTCGTGGGCCGTGCACGACGCGGGGGTCCCGCTGGCCGTCCTTCCCGGCCTGACCGATGTCGCGGTCCGCCGGGTGGAGCTCACCTCCGCCGCGGGGCTCACCCTGCTGCACATCAGCCCGCCGCTGCGGCGCGGCGTCCAGGTGAGCCTGAAGTCGGTGCTGGACCGCGCCGGTGCCGCCTTCGGACTGCTGCTGCTCTCCCCGCTGTTCGGCCTCATCGCGGCGGCCATCCGGCTCGGCTCCAAGGGCCCGGTCTTCTACCAGCAGATCCGGCACGGGGTGGACTGCACACCCTTCACCATGTGGAAGTTCCGCACGATGGTGACGGACGCGGACGCCCGTAAGCCCGAACTGGCCTCCGCGAACGAGAGCGACGGCCTGATGTTCAAGATGCGCCGCGACCCGCGCGTCACACGGGTCGGGCGGATCCTGCGCCGCTGCTCACTGGACGAGCTGCCGCAGCTGATCAACGTGCTGAGGGGCGAGATGTCCCTGGTGGGGCCGCGCCCCCCGCTGCCGGAGGAGGTCGCCCGCTATGACGAGGTCGAGCTGCGCCGGCTCTCCGTGAAGCCCGGCCTGACGGGTCTGTGGCAGGTCAGCGGGCGCTCGGACCTCTCCTGGGACGAAACGCTTCAGCTCGATCTCCGCTATGTCGACAACTGGACCTTCACCAGCGACGTCGATGTGATGGCCCGTACGTTCCGGGCCGTCGTGGACGGCCGCGGAGCGTACTGAATGTCAGACCGCAGAATCGTCTCTCCACCAGCGGTACGTGGCGGAGATCCCGTCCCGCAACGGGATCTCCGGCTTCCAGCCGAGGGCGGAGAGCCGGGAGATGTCCAGCAGCTTGCGCGGGGTCCCGTCGGGCTTGGACGTGTCCCAGGCGATGGCGCCCTCGTAGCCGGTGACCTCCCGTACGGTCTCGGCGAGTTCGCGGATCGTCAGGTCGTTGCCGCAGCCGATGTTGACCGGCTCCTCGCCGTCGTAGGTGCGCAGCAGCACCGCGCACGCGGCGGCGAGGTCGTCGACGTGCAGGAACTCCCGGCGCGGGCTGCCGGAGCCCCAGAGCACCACTTCGGGGGCACTGTCGCGCCGCGCCTCGTGGAAGCGGCGGATGAGCGCGGGCAGTACGTGCGAGGTCTCGAGGTCGAAGTTGTCCCCGGGGCCGTAGAGGTTGGTGGGCATCGCGGAGACGAACGAGGCGCCGTACTGCCGCCGGTAGGACTGGACCTGGACGATGCCGGCGATCTTGGCGAGCGCGTACGCCTCGTTGGTCGGCTCCAGCGGGCCGGTGAGCAGGGCGTCCTCGTGGATCGGCTGCGGCGCGTGCTTCGGGTAGATGCACGAGGAGCCGAGGAAGAGCAGCCGGCCGACGCCGGCCGTGTGCGCCCCGGCGATCACGCTCAGCTGGATGCGCAGGTTGTCCTCGAGGAACTGCACCGGATACGTGCTGTTGGCCATGATGCCGCCGACCTTGGCGGCCGCCAGCACCACCGCGTCGGGCCGCTGCTCCTTCAGGAACGCCTCGGTGCGCGCCGCGTCGCGCAGATCGAGTTCGTCGCGGCCACGGGTGATCACCTCGTGCCCGTCGGCGGTCAGCCGTCGGGTCACCGCCGATCCGACCAACCCGCGGTGGCCCGCGACGAAGATCCGGGCGCGGTCGGGCAGGAGTGCGTTCGCTTCGCTCATGGAAGCGGATTCTGCCAGCAGGGATCACCCCACCGGGGGTGAACCCAAACATCAGTACGCAAAAGAAACATAACCGACCCAAGGGGGGAGATCGCATGGGCAAGAGCGCCCTGATCACCGGTGTGACCGGCCAGGACGGCTCCTATCTGGCGGAGCTGCTGCTGGAGAAGGGGTACACCGTGCACGGCCTCGTCAGGCGGTCGTCCAGCTTCAACACCGAGCGGATCGACCACATCTACCAGGGGCCGCAGGAGGCGAACCGCTCCTTCGTGCTCCACCACGCCGACCTCTCCGACGGCGTGGCCCTGGTGAACCTCCTGCGCGACCTGCGGCCCGACGAGGTCTACAACCTGGGTGCCCAGTCCCATGTCCGCGTCTCCTTCGACGCCCCGCTCTACACCGGGGACGTCACCGGGCTCGGCTCGATGCGGCTGCTGGAGGCGGTGCGGGCCAGCGGGGTCGAGACGCGGATCTACCAGGCGTCGTCCTCCGAGATGTTCGGCGCCACCCCACCGCCGCAGAACGAGCGGACGCCCTTCCACCCCCGCAGCCCGTACGGCTGCGCCAAGGTCTACGGCTACTGGGCCACGGTCAACTACCGCGAGGCGTACGACATGTTCGCGGTGAACGGCATCCTCTTCAACCACGAGTCCCCGCGCCGCGGCGAGACCTTCGTGACCCGCAAGATCACCCGTGCCGTCGCCCGCATCAAGGCCGGCCTGCAGGACCGGCTCTACCTGGGCAACCTCGACGCCGTCCGCGACTGGGGCTACGCCCCCGAGTACGTCGAGGCGATGTGGCGGATGCTCCAGCGCGACGTGCCGGACGACTACGTGGTCGCCACCGGCGAGGCCGCCACCGTGCGGCAGTTCGTCGAGACGGCCTTCGCGCATGTGGACCTCGACTGGGCGGAGTACGTCCGCTACGACCCCAAGTACGAGCGTCCCAGCGAGGTGGACGCCCTGATCGGCGACGCGAGCAAGGCGGAGGAACTGCTGGGCTGGAAGCCGTCCGTGCGGGTCGAGGAGCTGGCCCGGATCATGGTCGACGCCGACCGCAAGCAGGTCGAGGACCAGCTCGCCGGTGTGACCGTGCGCATCGACCGCTGAACTCGCCGCGGAGCGGGGTGCGTTAAACCCCGGCAACATCCAACCAAGCCAAGAGTGAACACAATTTCGTCAAACTTTCACGCGAGGAGCTTCACATACCCCTACGCTGCCGACCACAGGCGGGCGATTGGGCCGCTTGTGCACGAGTGAGGCCTTGGGGGGCACATGCGAAGACTTGGGGCGATGACCGCTGCCGGGACACTGGTGGCGGGGGCTCTGGCAGGGGTGGGGGCGGTCGCGGCACCGGCCGCGACCGCACTCACCCCGCCGGTCGCGATGACCGCCGACGAGCTGCCGACCTGGCAGACCAACGGCATCGTCTGGGCGATGGCCCAGTCGGAGGGGGTCGTCTTCGCCGGCGGAACCTTCTCCACCGTCCGCCCGCCCGGCAGCGCGGCGGGCAGCAACGAGCAGCCGGCGGTGAACTTCGCGGCGTTCGACGCCGCCACCGGCGCACCGACCGACTGCCACCTGTCGTTCACGATCGGCCCGGGCAGCACGGCCACCGTGCGCGCGCTGGCCGTGTCCCCGGATGGCGACACCCTCTACGCGGGCGGGTACTTCAGCTCCGTGAACGGCGTCCAGGTGAACAGCCTGGCCGCCATCGACATCGCGAGCTGCACGCCGATCGCCTCCTTCCACCCGGGGATCTCCGCGACCGTACGGGCGCTGGACGCGACGGCGGACACCGTCTACATGGGCGGCGACTTCACCACCGTCGCGGGGCAGTCCCGGCGGTATTTCGCGGCCCTGACCACCACGGGATCGCTGACGGCCTGGGACCCGCAGGGCGACCAGCCGGGGCGGGCCGTCCAGGCCGCCCGGGACGGTTCCCATGTGATGATCGGCGGTGACTTCGACACCATCGGCGGGGCCGACTCGCACGCCCTGGCCGTCGTCGACACCGGCGCGGGCGCGCTGACGAAGGCGTACCCGGTGGGCTTCTTCCCGGCGACCTCCGTCGTCAAGGACATCACGGACGACGCGACGGGCCTGTACGTCGCCAACGAGGGCACCGGCGGCGGTGTCTTCGACGGCCGGACCGCCTTCAACCTCGGCGACTTCAACCAGCGCTGGCGCGACACCTGCCTCGGCGCGACGCAGTCGCTCGCCGTCTACCAGACGGTGCTCTACAGCGGTTCGCACGCGCACGACTGCAGCAGCATGGGCGCGTTCCCGAACCAGCGGCGCAAGCACCTGCTGGCGCAGTCGGTGGACGACCCGAAGCTGCTCGGCTGGTTCCCGGACACCAACGACGGCCTCGGCGAGAGCATCGGCCCGCGTGTCATGTCCGTGTCTTCCGCGGGCGGCAAGGACTACCTGTGGGTGGGCGGTGAGTTCACCACCGTCGAGGGCGCGCCGCAGCAGGGCCTGACCCGCTTCTCCAACGGGCCCGACACCGGCAACCCGACCACGCCGGAGGCGAGCGCGGCGAGCCTGGCGGCCGGCCAGATCAAGGTGAGCTGGCAGGCGAGCCTGGACACCGACGACAGCGCGCTGACGTACAAGGTCTACCGGGACGGCGCGGCCACCGCCGTGTACACCACCTCCGGCAGCTCGCTGCCCTGGGTGCGCCCGCAGCTCAGCTTCACCGACACCGGGCTGACCGTCGGCTCGACCCACAGCTACCGGGTCACCGCGAGCGACGGCAGCAACACCAGCCCGCTGTCGTCGACCGCCACGGCCACCGTGGCCAGCGGCAGCAACAGCTACGCCTCGGCGGTGCTCTCCGACGGGGCCAACCTGTACTGGCGCTACGACGAGAGCGGCGGCACCTTCGCGGCCGACGCCTCCCCCTCGGACGACAACGGGGACTACGTCGGCGGCCCGTCGTACCGGCAGAGCCCGGGAGCGGTCAGCGGTTCCAGCACGGCGATCGGCTTCAACGGCTCGGACCAGTGGGTCTACAGCGACCGCAGCCACCCGCGCCCGGCCACCTTCAGCGTGGAGTCATGGTTCAAGACGACCACGACCTCGGGCGGCAAGATCGTCGGCTTCGGCAACACGACCAACGGCACCAGCAGCCAGTACGACAAGCACGTCTACATGACCAACAACGGCCGGCTGGTCTTCGGCGTCTACACCGGCGCCACCAACACCATCACCAGCAGCGCCGCCTACAACAACGGCGCCTGGCACCACGTGGTCGCCACCCAGGGCACCGGCGGCATGCGGCTGTACGTCGACGGCACCCTCGTCGGCAGCAATCCGCAGACCTCCAACGAGAACTACACCGGCTACTGGCGAGCGGGCGGCGACAACCTCAACGGCTGGCCCGACCAGCCCGCCAGCGGCTACTTCAACGGGCAGATCGACGAGACCGCCGTGTACCCGTCCGCGCTGACGGCCGCCCAGGTCGCCAACCACTACGCGCTGGCGAGCGCCCCGGCCGACACCGTCACCACGCTGACTCCGGGCGAGGACTCCTACGTCAACGCCGGTGCCCCGTCGGCGAACTACGGCACCTCGGGCTCGCTCGCCGTACGCGGCAGCTCGGCGTACCTGTCCTACCTGCGCTTCAGCCTGCCGTCGGCCCCGGCCGGCCAGACCCTGAAGAGCGCGGTGCTGCGGGTCATGACCAGCAGCGACCCGGCCGCGGGCAGCAACGACACCGTCTCCATCGTGCCCGTCACGGGCGCGTGGACGGAGACCGGGGTCGCGTACAACAGCCGTCCGGCACTGTCCCCGACCGTGCTGGGCACGCTGAGCGGTGCGACGACGATCTCGACGTCGTACACCGTGCCGCTCGACGTCTCCCAGCTCACGGACTCGCTGGGCGGCGCGTACAGCCTGGCGCTGACCAGCACCGGCACCGACGCGATGTGGCTGTGGTCGCGGCAGGCGGCGTCCTCCGCGAACGGGCCGCGGCTGGTGCTCACCTTCGGTTCGTAACAGGCAATCCGGAGACCCCGGCCGAAAGTGCCCGCCGGGGTCTCCACCGGGCCGCCTGTCACGGCGTACCCTGCCGTGGCAGGCGGTTCGTTTCCGCACCGCCGGGGGCGGCGAGGGCTGGGGGGCTCATGCGCACTTGGGGAAGACTGTCCGCTGCACTGGTTCTGACGGCGGCCTCGACGGCCGGCGCGGGGTTGGTGGCGGCACCGACCGCCGGGGCGCTCACCGCGCCCGTGGCCATCACCGCGGACCCGCTGCCGACCTGGCAGACCAACGGCGTGGTGTGGGCGATGGCGCACCAGGGGGGCACGGTCTTCGCGGGCGGTACCTTCTCCACCATCCGGTCCTCCGGATCCGGCGGCAGCACCCAGTCCGCCGTCAACTTCGCCGCGTTCAACGCCGCCACCGGCGCTCCCACCAGTTGCCGGCTCTCCTTCACCATCGGCTCGGGCACCGCGACCGTACGGGCCCTGGAGGTGTCCCCGGACGGGCGGACGCTCTACGCGGGCGGGTGGTTCAACGCCGTCAACGGCGTGGCGGTCGGCAGCCTCGCCGCCATCGACATCGCGACGTGCACACCCAGCGCCTCCTTCCGGCCGTCCTTCTCGGCGACGGTGCGGGCCATCGACGTCAGCGACGACACCGTCTACGTGGGCGGCGACTTCACCTCGGTGGCGGGGCAGTCCCGGTCCCGGTTCGCCGCGCTGTCCACGGCCGGCGCGCTGCGTGCCTGGAACCCGGGCGCCGACAAGCCGGGACGGGCGGTCCAGCTGACCGCGGACGGCGCCCATGCCGTGCTCGGCGGCGACTTCGACACCGTCGGCGGCACCGGCTCGCACGCCCTGGCCGTGGTCGACACCGCCACCGGCGCCCTGACCCGGGCCTACCCGGTGGGCTTCATCCCGGCCACCTCGGTGATCAAGGACCTGACCGCGGACGCCACGGCGGTGTTCACCGCCAACGAGGGCACCGGCGGCGGCGTCTTCGACGGCCGGATCGCGCTCAACACCAGTGACTTCGGGCAGCGCTGGCGGGACAACTGCCTCGGCGCGACACAGTCGGTCGAGGTCTACAGAACCGTCCTCTACAGCGGCTCGCACGCGCACGACTGCAGCAGCATGGGCGGCTTCCCCAACCAGCGGCGCAAGCACCTGCTGGCGCAGTCGGTCGACAACCCGTCCCTGCTGCCGTGGTTCCCGGACACCAACGACGGCATCGGCGAGGGGCTGGGCCCGCGCGTCATGACCGTGGGCTCCTCCGGCGGCACGGACTACCTCTGGGTCGGCGGCGAGTTCACCACCGTCGCCGGGGCGGCCCAGCAGGGCCTGACCCGCTTCGCCTCCGGCCCGGACACCGGCGCGCCGAGCGTGCCCGAGGTGAACGTGGCGAGCATCCGGCCGGGCCAGGTCACCGTGCGCTGGCGGTCCAGCCTCGACCTGGACGACGGCCCGCTGACCTACCGCGTCTACCGCAACGGCTCCACCACGCCGATCCACACCACCACCGGATCCTCGCTGCCGTGGTCGCGCCCGCAGCTGGCCTTCACCGACACCTCGGTCACGGCCGGCTCCACGTACTCGTACCGGGTGACCGCGAGCGACGGCACCAACACCAGCGCCCTGTCCCCGGCCCAGTCGGTGACCGCCGCGTCGGCCACCCAGGCGTACCCGGCACGGGTGCTCGCCGACGGCGCGAACCTGTACTGGCGCTTCGACGAGGCCTCCGGCCAGTTCGGCGCCGACGCCTCCCCGGGCAACGACAACGCGGTCTATCTCAACGGGCCGCTGTACCGGCAGAGCCCGGGGGCCGTGGCCGGCAGCACGGCCCTGGGCTTCAACGGCACCAACGACTACGCCTACAGCGACGCCCGGCACGCCCGCCCGGCCGCGTACAGCATCGAGACCTGGTTCCGGACCACCACCACGGCCGGCGGCAAGCTGATCGGCTTCGGCGACCGCAACGTCGACGACAACCTGAGCAGCAACTTCGACAAGCACATCTACATGACCAACAACGGACGCCTGGCCTTCGGGGTGCGCAGCGGCGGCAACCGCACCATCACCACCACGGGCACCTACAACGACGGCGGCTGGCACCACGTCGTCGCCACCCAGGGCACCGGCGGCATGCGGCTGTACGTGGACGGCACCCTGGTCGGGACCGACCCCACCACCACCAGCCAGAACTTCTCCGGCTTCTGGCGGATCGGCGGCGACAACCTCAACAGCTGGCCCAACCGCCCCACCAGCAACTACTTCGCCGGGCAACTGGACGAGACGGCGGTCTACCCGTCGGTACTGACCGCCTCCCAGGTCGCCGACCACCACTCCCTGGGCACGGGCGGCGGCGGCACGCCCTCGGAGACCGAGGTCACGGTCGAGGCGGCCGAGGACTCGTACGTCAACGCCGGCGCGCCGTCGGCCAACTACGGCACCTCCGGCTCGCTCGCCGTGCGCGGCAGCTCGGCGTACCTCTCCTACCTCCGCTTCACCCTGCCCTCCGCGCCCGCCGGAACGGTGCTCAAGAGCGCACGGCTGCGCGTGCACACCAGCTCCGACCCCAGCGCCGGATCGGCCGACAGCCAGAGCGTCGTGCCCGTCACCGGGAGCTGGACCGAGACCGGCGTGACGTACACCAACCGGCCCGCGCTCTCCGCCACGCCGCTCGGCACCCTGACGGGCGCCTCGGCCGCCCAGAGCACCTACGAGGCGGCTCTGCAGGCCGGTCCGCTCGCCGGGGCGCTCGGCGGCTCCTACGCGCTCGCGCTCACCAGCACGGGCACCGACGCGCTGTGGCTCTGGTCGAGCGAGGCGGCGGGGGCGAGCAACCATCCCGAGCTCGTTCTGACATTCGGCGCACCTTAGTGCTCACATTTTCTTCAAACACCGTCCATCGGTCGTATGTCAACCCATACCCTGCGGTGCACGGGCGGCCAAGTGGGACGCCCGGGGGCATTGGGGCCTTGGGGGGCACATGCGCAAGCTCAGATCCATTTCCGCTGCCTTGACCATGGCAGCGGGCTCCTTGGCGGCCGGAGCGATGGCGCCGCAGCCGGCGGTGGCGCTGACACCGCCGGTGGCCATGACGGCCGACAGCCTGCCGACCTGGCAGACCAACGGCATCGTCTTCGCGATGGCACAGGCGAACGGCACCGTCTTCACCGGCGGCACCTTCTCGTCGGTCCGTCCGTCCGGTGAGGCGGCGGGCGGACCGAACGAGCGGGAGGCGGTCAACTTCGCCGCCTTCGACGCCGCCACCGGTGCGCCCACCGACTGCCGGCTGTCCTTCACCGTCGGCTCCGGCACGGCGACCGTGCGCGCGCTCGCCGTGTCGCCGGACGGGACGACCCTGTACGCGGGCGGCTTCTTCGGCGCCGTCAACGGCACCCCGGTCAGCAGCCTCGCCGCGATCGACATCGCCACCTGCACCGTGAAGACGGACTTCGCCGTCGCGGTCAACGCGACCGTGCGGGCGCTTGCCGCCACCGCCGACACCGTCTACCTCGGCGGCGACTTCGGCTCCGTCGACGGCCAGGCGCGCGACAACTTCGCCGCCGTCACCACCTCGGGCGACGTCACCGCCTTCACGGCCAACGGCGACGCGCCGGGCCGGGCCCTGGAGCTCACGCCGGACGGCGCGAACGTCGTCCTCGGCGGCGACTTCGACCGCGTCAACGGCACGGCCTCGCACGCCCTGGCCGTGGTCAACGCGACGACCGGCGCCGTGGTGAAGGGCTACGGGTCCTCCTTCATCCCGTCGACCTCGGTCGTCAAGGACATCACGACCGACGCCACCGGCGTCTACACCGGCAACGAGGGCACCGGCGGCGGTGTCTTCGACGGCCGCATCGCGCTCAACCTCAGCGACTTCAACCAGCGCTGGCGTGACACCTGCCTCGGCGCGACCCAGTCCGTCGAGGTGTACAAGTCCGTGCTGTACAGCGGCTCGCACGCGCACGACTGCAGCACCATGAACGAGTACCCGAACCAGCGGCGCAAGCACCTGCTCGCGCAGGCCGTCGACAACCCGGCGAAGCTGGGCTGGTTCCCCGACACCAACGACGGCCTGGGCGAGGGCATCGGCCCGCGCGTCATGTCCGTCTCCTCCTCCGGCGGCACCGACTACATGTGGGTCGGCGGCGAGTTCACCACCGTCAACGGCGTGGCCCAGCAGGGCCTGACCCGCTTCTCCTCGGGTCCGGACACCGGTGTCCCCACCACCCCGAACGTCAACGCCTCCAGCGTCACCCCGGGCTCGGTCAAGGTGCGCATCCAGACCAGCCTGGACCTGGACGACAGCAACCTGACGTACCGCGTGTACAAGAACGGCGGCGCCACGCCCGTGTACACCACGACGGCCTCCTCGCTGCCGTGGGTGCGGCCGCAGCTGACCTGGACCGACACCGACGTGACGGCCGGCGCCACCTACACCTACCGGGTCACCGCGAGCGACGGCACGAACACCACCGTCAAGTCGCCCACCCAGACGGTCACGGCGGCGACCGTGCCCGAGGCGTACCCGACCCAGGTCCTCGCCGACGGCGCCTCGCTGTACTGGCGCTACAACGAGACCGCCAACACCTTCGTCGCCGACAGCTCCCCGGCCGACGACGGCGGCAACCACGTCGGCGGCCCGACCCGCGGCGTCAGCCCGGGCGCGATCGCGGGCTCGAACAGCACCGCCGTCACCTACAACGGCACGACGCAGTGGTCGTACAGCGACGCCAAGCGCAACCGGCCGTCCTCGTACAGCATCGAGACCTGGTTCAAGACGACCACCACCACCGGCGGCAAGATCATCGGCTTCGGCGACCGGACCACCGAGGCGAGCGCCACCACCGACAAGCACGTCTACATGACCAACGCCGGCCGGCTGATCTTCGGCGTGCGCAGCGGCAGCAACCGCACCATCACCACCCCCGGTGCCTACAACGACGGCGAGTGGCACCACGTCGTCGCCACCCAGGGCTCCAGCGGGATGCGGCTGTACGTCGACGGCTCCCTGCAGGCGTCGAACTTCCTGATCACCGGTGGCAACGACTACGTGGGCTACTGGCACGTCGGCGGCGACAACCTGTCCGGCTGGACCAGCCGCCCGACGAGCAACTACTTCGCCGGCTCCATCGACGAGACCGCGGTCTACCCGAACGTGCTCTCCGCCGCTCAGATCGCCCAGCACTACAACCTGGGGAAGAACGGATGACCCATCGGCCCCGCCGGGTCGCCACCGCCGCCGCCGTCCTCGTGACGGCGGCGGCGGTGCTGCTCACCGGCTGCTCCAGCGGTTCGGACGGCAAGGACACCGCGGCCCAGGACACACCCGCGCCCACCGCCGCCGTCTCCGCCGAACCGACCAGGCCCACCGACCCCGCCTCCGACGCGATCCCCAGCGGGCCCAAGGTCCCCAAGGGCGAACTGACCCCGGCCACGGGCTCCTTCACCAAGAAGGAGAAGTCGTATCTGTCGGGCCGGGTGCCCAAGGGCACCGACCCGGCGGCCGTCCTCCAGCTCGGGCAGGAGACCTGCGACCGCATCGCCCGGGTCGCCGAGGTCGACAAGGACGCCGCGATCGGCGGCATCGTCACCGGCCAGATCGGCGGCGCCAAGGGCGCCGTCACCCACCTCTGCCCCGACCAGGAGGACATCCTGACGGCCGCCGAGACCGGCTTCGCCGACGGCTCCTACTCCGTGGGCGCCAAGGCGAAGGCGGGCAGCGTCATCACGCCCGGCACCTACCGCGCGCTGACCCCCACCAAGGACTGCACGTGGACGGCCGGGACCAAGACCGGCACCGCCCACAAGGTCACCGTCACCACGGGCACGAGGACCTTCGACTCGCGCGGCTGCTTCGCCTGGGCGAGGGTGGGCCGATGACCGGACTCGTGAGCAGGCTCCCCATCGTGGTCGCCATCCCGACCAAGAACGAGGCGGAGAACATCGCCACCACGGTCGGCTCGGTCGTCGACCACTTCGAGGCGGTGGTCGTCGTCGACTCCGACAGCACCGACGACACCCGTGCCATCGCCGAGTCGCTGGGCGCCCAGGTCGTCCCGTACACCTGGGACGGCAAGTACCCCAAGAAGAAGCAGTGGTGCCTGGACAACGTCCACCCGGACATCCCCTGGCTGCTCTTCCTCGACGGCGACGAGGTGCCCACCCCGGAGCTGATCGACGAGCTCCGCGAGGTCTTCGCGCGGCAGCCCGTGCTGCCCGCGGCCTACGACATCCCGCTGCTGTACTGGTTCGCCGGGCGGCCGTTGCGGCGCGGCTACACCGTGGTGAAGCGCTCCCTGCTGGACCGCACCCGGGTGTCGTACCCGGAGGTCGACGACCTGGACGCACCCGGCATGGGCGAGCAGGAGGGCCACTACCAGCCGCGCGCGGACGGCCCGGTGGGGCGGCTCAGGGGCCGGATCGAGCACCGCGACCTGGACCCGGTGCGCACATGGTTCGAGCGGCACAACCGCTACTCGGACTGGGAGGCGTGGCTGGAGCACCACCAGGACGCCAAGGAGCAGGTGCGCGGGCTGAAGACCCGGCAGGGGCGGCTCTTCCAGAAGGTGCCGTTCAAGCCGCTGCTCTTCTTCGGCTACACCTACGTCGCCCGCCGCGGCTTCCTCGACGGCCGCGCGGGCTTCGACTACGCCCTCGCGCTCAGCTTCTACCGCTGGCAGATCGGGCTGAAGACGCGGGAGAACGGTCCTTCGTAGCCGTCTCGTACACCCCCTGGAGGATGTCGAGCACGGCGTCGAGCGACAGCTCGTCCCGGATGAGGCGCCAGGCGGCCTGCGAGGCCGCCTGGTTCGCCTCGGCGCCGAGGAGTTCCAGGACCGCCTTCCCGACGTCCTCGGGGCGCCGCACGACCCGGCCGGCGCCCGCCCGCTCGATGTCGGGGGCAAGGCCGTTGGACTCCCGTACGACCACGGGCGTGCCGACCGACATCGACTCCAGCAGGGACATCGCGAAGGGTTCGTCCACCGAGGGCAGGACGTAGACGTCGGCGGCGCGGAACGCCTCCAGCGCCTCGGCGTGGCTGAGCGGGCCGATGTGCCTGACCGCGTTCTCGACGCCCAGCGCGCGAACGGTCTCCAGCGTGCCCGCCAGCTCGCCGGAGTCGGGCCCGGCGAGGACGAAACGCGCGTCCGGGTACTGCTTCAGCACCTCGGGGATCGCCTCGGCGAACACCTTGGGACGCTTGCGGGTCTGGAAGCGGGCCAGGTAGAGCACCGTGGGCGGGCCGCTGCGGACCCTCGGCTGGTGCAGCGCGGTGCCGTTGGGCAGCCTTACGGGACGGGCCAGTTCGCCCGCTCCGACGACGGCCTCCAGATCGCCGCGCTCCCACTCGGTCAGGTGCAGCACGGCGTCCGCCCGGCGCAGCAGCCGCTTGGTGGCCAGCGCGTCCAGCACCTTGGCCAGTGGTTTGTCGCTGGGGTCGATCATCCCGTGGGTCTGCAGCACCAGCGGCCGGCCGCACTGCAGCGCCGCCACGGCGACCGGCAGGGTGATGAGGTCGCGCATCAGGTGCACGTGGACGACGTCGGCCGAGCGCACCAGCCTCCGCGCGCCCGCGAGCAGGGACGGCGAGGTGATCCCGGAGACCTCGAAGCGCGGCAGCACGTGCCGGGCCCGGAAGATCCGCGCGGGCACGCCCTCCACCTCCTCGGGCAGCCTTCCCTCCGGGAAACCGTCCCCCAGGGTGACCAGTTCGGCGTCGACGCCGCGCCCGCGCAGCCCCCGGGCCAGGTTGAGGGCGACCCGGGTCGGACCGCCGAAGGCGTTGGTGGGCGTGTGCAGGGTGACGACGTGCAGCACCTTCACTGGGGCTCCTTGAGCGTTCGCGTGCCGTCGGCGGCGTGCAGGGTGAGCTCGGGCAGGTCCCGCGACAGGACCGTCCCGGCGCCGACGACGGCGTGGCGGCCGACGGTGACTCCGGCGAGCACGATGGCGCGGGCGGCGACCCAGGCGCCGTCCTCCACGGTGATCGGCGCGTTGCGGTAGCGGAAGTCGACGGCGCGGTGGTCGTGGCTGCCGGTGCACAGCAGCGCCTCCTGCGAGACGCAGACATCGGCGCCGATGGTGATGGGCTCCAGGTTGAGCAGCCAGGCGCCCTCGCCGATCCACGCGCGGTCGCCGACGGTCAGCTTCCAGGGCCACAGCACCCGTACGCGGTGCCTGATGAGCACCCCGTCGCCGATGGTCGCCCCGAAGGCCCGCAGGATGGCCACCCGCAGCCGGGCAGGGCAGAACCAGGCGGAGAACACGGTGTTCATCACCGCGAACCACAGCGCCTGGACGGCCTTGCCCCGTCCCTTGTCGTACCCGGCCAGTGTGAAGGCCGACAGATCGCGTGCCGTCACGGACGCACCCCCAAGAACCCCCGCCCCACGTGCCCTCCCCGGCACCGTTCGCACAGATTATCCGTGGACACGCTTCCGGGGAGGCAGGATCTATAGACTGCGCGAGGGGAATCGTTGGGGGGCTGTTGCATGGCCGTTCAGGCACACGAAATCCAGCCGCGCGGAATCCCGGCGCGAGGGCCCGGGGGCCCGGCCGGTCCGCCGACGGGGGGTGTGGAGGTCCCGGCGGTCTCGCCGCGGGCGCTGCTCTCCCGCGCGCTGGCCGTACCGCTGATCCTGGGACTGGGGCTCTTCCTGCCCGCGCTGGTCGCCGTGCAGCCCGGTCCGGGTGTGCGCGACACCGTCTTCTGGCTGCAGATGGTGCTGACCTGCTACTCGGGGATCCGGCTCTCGGTGATGGCGCTGACCGCGCACCGCAAGCTGATCCAGGGCTCCTTCTGGCTCTTCGTGTACGTGGCGATGGGTGTGGCGCCGCTCGCCCAGGACGTCCTCGACCAGACGCCGACGCCGGTCGTCGGCACCCGGGCCGACCTGCTGGTCGCGGTCGCGCTGGTGCTCATCGGCTGCGCCGCCTTCGACGTGGGCACCCTGCTCTCGCGGCACCGCCCGATCCGCCGGGCGCGGCGGCGGGACCGCTCCGCCTCCTTCCACCGCAGGCGGGTGTTCCTGCTGGCGGCCGTCGCGTTCGTCGGCAGCGCGCTGCTGGTCGCCAAACTGGGCGGTCCCGCGGTCTTCTTCAGCAGCCGCCAGGCCATCACCGACACGATCAGGGCCGACGGAGCCGCCTCCGCGGAGTCCAACGTCGGCTCCGCCTTCCTGCGCGGCTTCGGCACCGTCCCCGCGCTCCTGGCGCTGCTGATCTTCACCCGCTGGCTGGTGACCTCGCGGCGGGCCCGCCGCCGGCCGCTGGTGATCGCCACGTGGGCCGCACTGCTGCTGCTCAACGGCGTGGTCAACAACCCGATCAGCAACCCGCGTTACTGGTTCCTGACGGTACTGTTCTCGTTCCTGTTCACGGCCTTCCCGAAGAGTCCGGCGATGTACCGGGCGGCCCTGGCCCTCGGGGTCATCGGGGCGCTGGTGGTGTTCCCGTTCGCCGACCGCTTCCGCTACGACGACAGCGGCTACAAGCCCGTGGAGACCACGTCGGTCTTCCAGCCGCTGGCCGTCAAGGACTACGACCAGATCGGCATGTTCGCCAACACCATCACCTTCTCGGACACCGGCCCCGGCCACTTCTACGGCCGTCAGATGGCCGGCTCCACGTTCTTCTTCGTGCCGCGCTCGGTCTGGCCGGGCAAGCCCCGTGACACCGGCGTCATGATCGGCCAGTGGATGGGGATGAAGAACGTCAACCTCTCCTCCCCCATGTGGGCCGAGATCTGGATCGACTTCGGGGCCGGGGGCGTCATCGCCGGCTTCGTGGCCCTGGGGTATCTCGCCGCCCGCGGCGACCGCGTCTACGCCCTGCGCACGTCGGTGGACCCGCGCCCGGGCAATGTGATGGCGATCGTCATCCCGCTCATCGCGGGATACTCCTTCATCCTCCTGCGCGGCCCGCTCCTCCAGGCCTCCGGCCGCATCGGGGTCGCGCTGATCTGCTTCGCCCTCGTCACGACCCTGCGCTCCGACGGGCGCAAGCTGCTGCGCTGACGCGCGCCCGCCGGAGCGAACAGGGCACGCTACCGCCCGGCGGCCTCCGCCGAGGGGGCGGTCAGCGCGTCGAGCGCGCGGCGCAGCTGCGTGCTGGAGGTGTGGACCGTGTACGGGAAGTAGACGACCTCGACCCCGACGGTGGCGAAGTCGCGCTCGAGCTTGGCGCCCTTCTCGGTGCCGCGCCAGTCGTCGCCCTTGAAGATGACGTCGAAGCGGACCTGTTCCCAGGTCTCCAGCTTGTCCGGGACGGTCTCGACGAACGCCGCGTCGACGAAGCGCACGCTGCGTACGATCTCCAGCCGCTCGACCAGTGGGACGACCGGCTTGCGGCCCTTGGCCAGAGCGGCCATCTCGTCGGAGACGACCCCGGCGACCAGGTAGTCGCACTGACTGCGGGCGTGCCGCAGGATGTTCAGGTGGCCGACGTGGAAAAGGTCGTAGACACCAGGTGCGTACCCCACACGGTGCGCCATGTTGCGAATCCCCCCACAGGAATACAACCGTTCCGCGAGTTGCGGAGTCTCAGACATTAGCGTGAAGCCAGTGTGTTTCTCCGGTGAACGGATAAGGTGAGCATCTGGTCACTTCTGGGGGGAAGGGGTCCTTCCGTGCCCGAGTTCAAGGGCCGCACATTGCTGCTGGTTTCCACCAATTACGCACCCGAGCACGCGGGCATCGGCCCGTACGCCACGCAGATCGCCGAGCACTGGGCGGCCGCGGACGGCGGCGGCGCCGAGGTCCATGTGCTCGCCGGCATGCCGCACTACCCGTCGTGGCGGCTCGATCCGGCGTACCGGGGCGTGTGGCGGATCGAGGAGCGGCGTGCCGGGGTGCGTGTGCACCGCCGCAGGCACACGGTGCCGCCGCGCCAGACGGCCCTGAAGCGCGCCCTGTTCGAGGCGTCGATCCTGGCCCACGGGCTGGTGTCGGCTCCGCGCATCCGGCCGGACGCCGTGGTCGCGCAGATGCCGAGCCTGGCCGGCGGCGTGATCGGCGCGCGCATCGCCGCCCGGCACAAGGTGCCGTACATACCGATCGTGCAGGATCTGATGGGCGCCGCCGCCGCGCAGAGCGGCATCCGCGGCGGTGACCGGGCGGCGGCCGCCGCCGGGGCCGTCGAGGCGTACGCGCTCAAGCGGGCGACGCTGGTCGGGGTGATCCACGAGAGCTTCGTGGACAAGGTCGCCGCGATGGGCGTGGACCGCGGGCGCATCCGCCTGGTGCCCAACTGGTCCCATGTGGCCCGCCCTTCGCGGCCGCGCGAGGAGACCCGGGCCCGGCTCGGCTGGGCGGCGGGACAGACGGTGGTGCTGCACTCCGGCAACATGGGGCTCAAGCAGGGGCTGGAGGTGCTGGTCGAGGCGGCCCGCCTCGACCCTTCGGTGCGGATCGTCCTCATGGGCGACGGCAACCAGCGCGAGCACCTGCGGGACCTCGCGGCCGACGTACCGAACCTGGAGTTCGCGCCGCCCGCCGACGACGCCGACTTCCCCGACGTGCTGGCCGCCGCCGACGTCCTGGCGGTCACGCAGCGCGCCTCGGTGCTGGACATGAGCATCCCGTCGAAACTCACCTCCTACTTCGCCGCGGGGCGTCCGGTCGTCGCCTCCGTCGCGGCGGAGGGCGGCACCGCGCAGGAGGTGCTGCGTTCGGAGGCCGGGCTGCTGGTGGAGCCGGAGGACCCGGGGGCGTTTCTCAAGGCCGTGCGCGCCCTCGCCCAGGATCCGGCGGCCGCCGATGAACTGGGGGCCCGGGGGCCCGCGTACGTACAGGCGCACCTGAGTCGTGAGGCCGGATTGTCACGGATCAGTGCGCTCCTGGCGGAGGCACTGGACACGGCCGCTGAAGCTGTCGATCCTGAGGGATCGGACGTATGGGGGGTTCCACGCACGTGAGCGAACAACCGCACGCATCGCAGATGTCCGAGGCGCAGGACGAACCGGACCTCCTGCGGGACCAGTTCCGGCAGCTGATCCGCTACCGCGCGCTGCTGGTGGCCGGAGTGCTGGTCGGACTGCTCGGCGGCGGATACCTGGCCGTCTCCGGCAAGGACACCTACGTGGCGACCAGCGAGGTCGTACTGCGGGCGGCCACGGTCGACCCGTTCGCGCCCGGCGGCACCGCGCCCGACAAGGCGATCAACATCGGCTCCGAGCGCCAGACGGCGATGAGCAACGAGATCGCCAAGCGCGCCGCCAAGAAGCTGCACCTGCCGGAACGTTCCGCTTCCTCGCTCCAGTCCGACCTCCAGGTCACCAACCCGCCCAACACCCTGGTGCTGCGCTTCGCCTACACCTACACCGACGGGGACGAGGCGGCGCGCCGAGCCAACGCCCTCACCCAGGCGTTCATGGACGCGCGCCAGGAGAACACCGAGACCACCATCAAGAACACCGTCCGCGGCCTGCGCAAGCAGCTCGACCCGGTGGTCGCGCAGCGCAAGGAACTCGACAAGCAGATCGAGCAGATGGGCGAGGGGCCGACCCTCGACGCGGCCACCACCGTGCAGGCCACCCTCGTCGGGCGGATCTCCGAGCTCAGCACCCGGATCACCGAGCTGCAGTCCCTCGACACCACGCCCGGCAACTGGATCCGCGTCGCGACCGCGCCCAACGCCCCGTCCGGGCCCGGACTGCCCATGATGCTCGGCCTCGGCGCCCTCGTCGGCGTGGCGGTGGGGCTGCTGGCCGCCTGGGTGCGGCTGGTCTTCGACCCCACCGCGCGGTCCGAGGGCGACGTGGTGCGGGCGCTGCGCGCACCCGTCCTGGGCACCCTGCCGCGCACCAAGGGCGGGCCGCTGCTCGCCGTCGACCACGCCGATCCGCGGCTGGCCGAGGAGTTCCGCTCGGTCGCCTTCCGGCTCGCCTACGACCAGCGGTTCGCCGACCACCGCCGGCTGCTGGTGGTCGCCCCGCGCGGCACCGGCGAGACCGCGTCCTCGGTCGCGGTCAACCTCTCCGCGTCCTTCGCCGAGATGGGCATGGAGGTGCTGCTCGTCGAGGCCGACCTGCGCACCCCCGGACTCTCGGCGCGGCTGCGCGCGGCGGACGGCTCCCGGCCCGGCTGGGCCCGCTCCCCGCACCTCAGCGAGGGCGGCTGGCCGGCGGGGCTCCAAGTGCCCATCGACGCGGGCGAGTCCGGCTCCTTCGACCTCGTGCCGGGACGCCGGGTGCGCAACGTGGCGCGGGCGCTCACCTCGTCGGCCGCGAGTCGGCTGTTCGCGGAGGCGGACGCCCCCGGCGCCGCGGTGATCGTGCTGGCGCCGGCGGTCCTCACGTACGCGGACGCGCTCGCGCTCGCCGACCGCATCGACGGGGTCCTGGTCGTCGCGGACCCGCACGCGGTGCACCGCGCGGACCTGGACCGGGTGCGGCAGCTCATCAGCGGCGCGGGCAGCACCGTGCTCGGCGCCGTCCTCCACACCTCGCCGAGCCGCGGCTGGTGGGCGCGGCGGGCCCGCAGGTCCGCGCGCAACCGGAGCGCCGCCGCGCCCCGTGCGGAGGCCGCCGCGGCGGCCGCGTCCGTACCGGCCGTCGAGAGCACCGCCACCACCACCGCCCCCGCGAAGTCCGCTCTCCCCTCCTCCGGTGACGGCGCCCCGGCGCCGACCACCGACACCATCCCGCTGCGCACGGTGACCCGGTGACCGTGCGCCCGGTGCCGGGCGCGAAGACGGCCATCATCTGCTCCGTGCTGGACCAGGGCGTCGCGGCGCTCACGAACATCCTGGTGCTCGTGGTCGCCGCACGGCTGTCCAGCGCGGCCGGGTTCTCGGTCTTCTCGATGGTCTACACCGTCTTCTCGGTCCTGCTCGGCGTCAGTGTCTCCTACGTGGGGCAGGCCCTGGTGCTGGAGCGGGGCGAGGCGGCCTCCGTGGCCGCCGCCTGCCGCTCCGCGGCGGGATTCGTGGCCGTGGCGTCCACCGTGGCCGGGGGCGCGATGGCCGCGGTACTGGCCTTCGTACCGGGCGAGACGGCGTGGGCGCTGGCGGTGCTCGGCATGGTGCTGCCGCTGGTCCTCACCCAGGACGGGCTGCGCTACTGCTTCTCGACCCTGCGGCTGCCCCATCTCGCCCTGGCCGGCGACGTCCTGCGGCTGGCCGTCGCGCTCCCGGCCCTCGCCCTGCAGCCGCAGGGCACGGGACCGGCCCGCCTGGTCGCGGTGTGGGGTCTGTCCGCGGTGCCCGCGCTGATCGCGGGCGCGGCCCTGCTGGCCCCGCGGCTGCGCGGGGCGCGGGTGGACCTGCGGCGCTTCGTACGCCGGGGCCATCTGGGGCGCCGCTTCGTCGTCGAGTACGGCGTGGGCAACGCCTCCAGCCAGCTCGCGGTCGTCGGACTCGGCCTGTTCGCCAGCCAGTTGGCGGTGGGCGCGCTGCGCGGTACGACGACGCTCTTCGGCCCGATGAACGTGCTGTTCAACTCCGCCACCGCCTTCGGGCCCCCGCTGCTCGGCCGTGTCCCGGGCATGCGCGGGCAGGTCCGGGCCACCGCCGTCCTCGCCGCCGTCCTCGCGGGCGTCGCGGCCGGCTGGACGACGGTGCTCATGGCGCTGCCGGACCGCGCCGGCCGTGAGCTCCTCGGCGAGACCTGGTCGGCGGCGTCCCGACTGCTGCCCGCCACGGGCACGCAGTACGCCGCCATCGCCGCGGGCACGAGTGCCCTGCTCACCCTCCGCGTCCTGCGCCCGAAGGCCACCCTGCCGATCCAGGTGGTCTTCTCCCTCGCCTCGGTCGCCTTCATGATCGGCGGCTACGCCCTCGGCGGCGTCCTCGGCGCGGCCTGGGGCCTGGCCCTCGGCTCGGGCCTGAAGGCGCTGGTCCTCTGGACCCGCGTCGCCGTCGTCCGCCGGGAGTCCGTCCCGGCGGACGACCCCGAAGGCCGCGCCGAGCCCGCCCCCGCGGGGGCGTAGAGCCCGGGGTCCGGCACCGTTCGCCGGGGGTAGCGGGTGGGGTGGGTTGGGGTTTTGGCCGGTGGGTGAGTGGCGGGTTTCGTCTGGCTCCCTTCGGGAGCAGGGCGGCCGGCTGCGGAGGGGAGGGTGGGGGCGGTCTCCCGGTGTGCGGTCCGCGGGTGGGTGCGTGGCGGGGGTTCAGGCGCCGGCACGGGGTGCCCTTCCAGTAGCGGGGGTCTCGTTGCCGTCCGCGGGTAGAGATGACCGGTTGCCACGCCCACCCTTGGTGGGTGGCGCGCCCGCCGTGACCGGCGTCTGCGGGTGCTTCGGGGTGCTGTCGAGTCGTTGACGGGAGCCGGCACGTCGACGCCGGGTACGACCACGCCGAGGAGGTCGCCGCCGCGCGCGGGGTGCGCGTGCCCATGCGCGAGG